>JAEZUR010000086.1 GCA_023420935.1 Bacillota bacterium
GCATTTATGATAGAACCAAATTTAAGCAGCAAAAAAGCGGGTGATGGGAATCGAACCCACGTATCTAGCTTGGAAGGCTAGTGTTCTACCATTGAACTACACCCGCAGGATGCCCAAAGCCGGAATCGAACCAGCGACACGAGGATTTTCAGTCCTCTGCTCTACCAACTGAGCTATCTGGGCAACTGCTATATACTTTGTCAAAAGATATGCCGGCGACCGGAATCGAACCGGTACGGGAGATTAGTCCCGCAGGATTTTAAGTCCTGTGCGTCTGCCAGTTCCGCCACGCCGGCGTATGGATGGAGAAGGATTCGAACCTTCGAAAGCGTTGCTAACAGATTTACAGTCTGCCCCCTTTGGCCACTCGGGAATCCATCCAAATTTGTCCTGACAAGGTAATATTATAACAGATATTTTCCAAAGTGCAAGATAAATATTAATATTTATTAAAGTTTTTTATAATCATGGAAGAAATCGGTTCTAATGTTATTTTTAACAAACCAGCTTCACTTTGATAGTACTCAGATTCCAGATTATATCCGTTACTTGTGGTCATAATCACTCGAACTAATTGATCGTCATCGGTTATTCCAATCTCCCACACTGGTATTTCTAGCGATACTTCTTTGCTATTACTATTTACAATAATAACAAACTTGTCTTTCTTATCAAAACGACCATAACTGATTACCTGTTTTCCGCCAGCTAAGAACAGAATAGATCCCGTTTTAAACGCCTTGTAAGCTTTGTGAATTCTAATGAGTTCTTTATGCAACTCAAGCAATTCCAAATCTTCATTACCCCAAGGAAAGGTTCTACGATTATCCGGATCTGTCCAACCACATACACCAGCTTCATCTCCATAGTAAATTGTTGGTGCACCTGGCCATGTCATTTGCATAAGAACGGCTTCTCGCATAATGCCTTTATTAATATTATATTCTGCTGCTTCTGGCCCTGCAGAGGCAGTTCGACCAACTCTACGATTGGTACGAGTTAAAAATCGTGAATGGTCATGATTTGATAACTCATTCATAGCAATCTGTAATGACTGTATATTAAATCTGGTCATATGATGTCCCATAGAGCCAAAAAAGGAATCTGGGTTCCCTAGTAAATCTCCTCGAAATTCATCACTGTGTTTCTCCACTCCAGTTAGGAACCAAGAAATAGGTTCCATGAACGCATCATAATTCATAACCGTATCCCATTCATCCCCTTGTAGCCAGGACGCTGGATCTCCATAATGTTCTGCTAGTATGATTGCCTCTGGATTGGCTTCCTTCACATTTTTACGAAAGTCTTTCCAAAACAAGTGATTATATTGATTGGAATGTCCCAAGTCTGCTGCTACATCCAGTCTCCACCCATCCACATTATAAGGTGGTGACACCCATTTCTTAGCAATTCTCATAATATAATCATATAATTTAGGTGATTCTTCATAATTTAACTTAGGTAGCGTATCGTGTCCCCACCAACCGTCATATTTATTATTGTAAGGCCATTGATTCTCACGGAATTTAAAGAATGATCGGTAAGGACTTTCTTCGTCTACATAAGCACCTTTTTCATACCCTCGCTGGTATTCATAAATGCATTCGCGATCCAACCACTTATTAAAGGAACCGCAATGGTTAAATACACCGTCCAAAATAATCTTCATACCGCGCTTGTGAACTTCTTCCACTAACTCAATAAACAATTCGTTACTCGCTTCAAGATTTGTCTTATTAGTCACCCTACTAATATATCTTCCTGCATTCGCATTGTTATTATCACCAGGTGCGAGCAATTCACCCTGGTCATTTATGATTACACCAAAATGTGGATCCACATAATCATAATCTTGTATATCATATTTATGATTAGACGGAGATACAAAAACAGGATTAAGGTAAATGGCCTCAACTCCCAAGTCTTGTAGATAATCTAATTTTTGAATGACTCCCATTAAGTCTCCGCCATAAAATTCGCGAACTCCCATAGATTCTGGGTACTTATTCCAGTCAGTAACCCTGGTAGTTGTAGCACCAATATAGCTATATTCTCTATCCAATACATCATTGGTACGATCTCCATTATAAAAGCGATCTACAAAGATTTGATAGAATACGGCTCCTTTTGCCCAATCCGGTGTTTTAAATCCTGGCATAACAAAAAAATTATAATAAGTCTGTACATCTACAGAAACACCCTTGCTATTATAAAAACAAGTAAGCCTACCACAGTTGATTTCAAAATAGTATTCCATTTTTTCATCGGCTAACTGAATCGTGGCTTCATAATAATCAAATATCTTATCACTACTAGCCTTAGCCATTCTCTCTCTTGATTCTGTTGTAATTAAAAATACAGAATCAACATTATCCTTGGCAGTTCGAAAACGAATTAAAACTTTGTCATAAGGCATCGGTTCATTTGGAATTCTATATTCATTGGTTCCGTCACTAAATAAAGCCTTTCTGTTTAAGACAGGGGCTGTGTTATTTATATAAAAGTGAAGTTTTTCGCTATTAGACAACTGATTAAAATTCATATTCAAATCCATCTATGTAGGCTCCTTCTTTTTTCTTTATATACTACTATATTCTATAATAATTAAACTTATTATACAATCAGAATTTTATAACATATTTCCAATGAAAATGCGACAAAAAGCGAGGGAAATGATAGATTTTTGAGTTGAATTTTGGCGAAAATTGCGTATGGATTGGGTTGTTTTAGATAAGTGTGTTAATACTTATGAATTATTCCATGTAAGCATCCCTTGAAACTAAAAACCAGTTCCAAGGGATCGCGGGCAGCTCGCCAATACCAAAATAAAGAAAGCCTAAATCGTGGATCCACAATTCAGACTTTTTTTATTCGCGTGCAGGCAATACTTGCCTGCGCAACCTTACGTCCTAAGGACGGGCCGTCGGTTACCGGGGTAAAAAATGCTATTGCTAGCAAGCATTTTTTACCTCGGTACATAAAAAGAGAACAGCCATCCGATCTGCTGTTCTCTTTTTGGAGAAGGTATTTTTGTTACTTATGGGGTGTAGCAAAAACTATATAATGTATTGGGGTTTACGCTTATTAGTATAACATCATGTTACATATAAGTGTGCACAAACATTAAAATAATTTGCATTTTTTTTTGTTCGTTTTAACAATGTATCGAATATCTCATTTTTATTACCTGTAAAAAAAGACTAAAAACTCAATTAGATACGTTTCTTTTTTATATTTTTACATTATTACCCATTTTATACCTTATTGTACTATTTCTATACAGTTTCAAATAATCCTTCAAACTCTTTTCGGTTAATTCTTTCTTTCTCAATTAACAAATTAGCACAAGAATGAAGAATATTTAGATTCTCATTTAATATTCTCTTCGCTTCTTGGTAACACTCATCAATAATCTTCTTTACTTCTTCGTCAATTGTTTTAGCAACACCTTCACTATAACTTCTAGTGTGTGCAAGATCTCTTCCGATAAATACTTCATCGTCATCACTATTATAATTAATCATACCAATTACATCAGAGAATCCGTACTTTGTTACCATCTCTCTTGCTCTTGCCGTTGCTTGTTTAATATCCTGTGATGCTCCAGTTGTAATATCGTCAAATATTAATTCTTCCGCAATTCTACCACCTAATGCAACTATAATATCTTGTTTCATTCTACCTTTAGTATTAAACATTTCATCTTTTTCAGGAAGTGGCATCGTATAACCTGCTGCACCTGTTCCAGTTGGAATAATAGATACGGTATAAATCGGTCCAACATCAGGAAGAACATGGAATAAAATTGCGTGACCTGCTTCATGATATGCAGTAATTTTCTTATCTTTTTCAGAGATGACACGGCTCTTCTTCTCTGGTCCAAGTCCTACTTTAATAAATGATTTGTTAATATCTTCATGTACAATAAAAGAACGATCTTCTCTAGCCGCAGCAATAGCAGCTTCGTTTAATAGGTTTTCCAAATCAGCGCCAGTAAACCCGGCTGTTGTCTGCGCTACATGGGTTAAATCTACATCCTCTGCAAGTGGTTTTCCTTTTGCATGGACTTGAAGAATCTCTTCTCTTCCCTTTACATCAGGACGTCCAACGTGAACCTTTCGATCAAAACGGCCAGGACGCAGAATAGCTGGATCTAAAATATCAACACGGTTTGTGGCCGCCATAACAATAATACCTTCATTCACTCCGAAACCATCCATTTCAACCAACAATTGGTTCAATGTTTGTTCTCTTTCATCATGTCCACCGCCAAGACCAGTACCTCTTCTTCTAGCCACTGCATCAATTTCATCTATAAAAACAATACAAGGTGAATTCTTCTTAGCCTCTTCGAATAAATCTCTTACTCTAGATGCACCAACACCGACAAACATTTCTACGAAGTCAGATCCCGAAATACTAAAGAATGGCACTCCAGCTTCGCCAGCCACTGCCTTTGCTAACAATGTTTTACCAGTTCCCGGAGGTCCGACTAATAATACTCCCTTTGGAATCCTTGCTCCAACTTGAATGTATTTATTTGGTGTTTTTAAGAAATCAACAATTTCTTCTAATTCTTCTTTTTCCTCTTGAAGACCTGCCACATTTTTAAAGGTTGTCTTCTTATTTTCATCTGTAGTCATTTTAGCGCGGCTCTTACCAAAGTTCATCACTTTACTGTTACCACCACCGCCTGCCTGGCTAGACATAAAGGAAAACAGAACAATAATTACAATGAATCCAAATAGATATGGCAATACCATAGTAAAGATCCAATGCGGTTTTTGAATATCATGTAATTCAAATTTGGCTTTAATATCGCCTTGCTCTTTCAGCTTCTCTAAAACGACCATATCCACTCCAACATCTTGAGTATAATAGTTCTCAGATTCACCATTAGAAAACTTTACTTTCACCTCACCTGTAGGTGGTTCTTCATTCTGATAAATATCAATAGTAGACACCTTATCACTTTTAATATCCTCTAATAAATTAACACGCGAATAATCTTGCTTACCAGACGTTTCTAACCCCTGTGCAAAATATACCGCACCCATAATTATTAGAATGATTATGGCATAAAAGCCTAACCCCTTCATTTGTTTCTTCAATATAATACCTCCTTTATACTAACTTTCTATTACACCAATATATGGTAGATTTCTGTATTTTTGAGCATAGTCCAGACCATACCCAACTACAAATTCATCCGGTATTAAGAAACCGGTATAGTCTACCTCAACTTTGGTAACTCTTCGATCTGGTTTATCAAGAAGGGTACATAGTTTTAGGGTTTCTGGCTTTCTGGCTTTTAATATATCCATTAAATAACTTAATGTTCTTCCTGAATCAATAATATCCTCAATAATAATTACATTCAATCCTTCAATATCTTCGTCTAGGTCTTTTACAATTTTAACCCTTCCGGAACTTTCTGTTCCATTTCCATAACTAGATACTGACATAAAGTCAAGCGTAACTGGCACTGTTATTCTCTTTGCTAATTCACAAGTAAAAAATACACTACCTTTTAAAATACAAATTAAATGTACTGATTTTCCTGCAAAATCCTTATTAATCTGTTCTGCCAATTCTCTCGTCTTTTTGTTTACCTCTTCTTCTGAAAGCATGATTCTTATCTTATCTTCCATGTTGTGTTCCTCCATCTATTATCACTTTAAGTATTTTAGTTGTGTCCTGTCTGACTTTATAGTATTCACTAATTCGATCTCCGACAATCCAAATAATATGGTTCCCGTCAGCTAGTAGCAACACATTCTCTCGTTCTTCTTTCGGAATTTTTTTATCAATAAAATAATTTTTTAATTTCTTATGACCTCCTACAGCATCAATCTGCAGAAAGTCTCCATTTTGTCTGTTCCGAATAAAAATCGTATTTTTAATTCTATCATAATCAAACCATTTCGTACAGTTATTTTTAGGAATAATTCTGTTTTTCTCTGTAGATTCCAGTATTTCGAAGCGAATCTGCATACCTGTTTCAGGCACGTTTACCGTACCTGGGATAGATACTGCCATTGAACACAGAGAAGATCCAGGATTCCTAGTAGCATCCGTCTGCTTCTGGTTAAATTGATTAATCCGAATTCTATCGTATTCTCTTATGGCTTCTATTCCATACGGTAGATTTACCCGTTTTCCAACTGGTTTCTCCAAAAGTGATAATATCATAGCTATATGCTCTGATTCAATATCTTTTAGTTGATTAGCCAGTCTCACAATTAGCATACGCAACATTTCTTTTTGTATGACAATATCTTCATCTAAAAATTGCTTCACATCAAAAGAGTATTGCCCATTCTGAACACATACAATCTGTTCCATCTTTTTTTGTGCATTCTTTTCAATATATTCTTGCGCCTCTCGAAGCATTCCTGCTGTCCTTGCAATATGACTTACTGCTTTCGAGTTAATTTGCCGAGTTGCATATGGTAACATATTTAATCGAATCTTATTTCTTGTATAGTTATCCTCATAATTCGTCTTATCAATCTGGTATGCAATCTCATGTTGCAATAAATATCCTTCTATATCATCTCTGCTAACGCATAGTAATGGTCGTATTATTTCATTCCTTATTGGTGGAATTCCTGTAAGTCCTTTGATTCCACTCCCGCGAAACAACTGAAATAAAACTGTTTCTGCTTGATCATTTTCATGATGTGCTACCGCAATTTTATTACAATTATATTTGTTATATTCTTCATAAAATGCTTCGTAACGAACCATCCTTCCAGCTTCTTCTTCTGATAGCCCCTGATCTTTGGCTAACTCCTTAACATTTGCACTAACGCAAGTCAGAGGAACTCTCTTACGTGTCGCAAGTTCTCTTACAAAAGCTTCATCCTGATCAGCTTCTAATCCTCTGATTCCATGATTCACGTGAACTGCAAACAGTTCTAAATCATAGACTTTTTTTAATTCTAACAGCATAAAGAAAAGACAGACCGAATCAGCCCCTCCAGAGATACCGATTACAACCTTATCTTTTTCTTTCAACATATTATATTGTTGTACAAATGAAATGATTTTTTGTAGCATGGTATCTCCTTACGTAACAACTTCTTGTTTATCTAACTATTTTACAACTTGGACTTACATATTTCAACCCATATAGTCTTATTTTTCCCACATTCCGGATACAATTACCGTCATATCATCTGGTGCTTTCTCATCACAATATTCCAAAGCCTTTGATAGAATCAGATTCGCTATATCCTGTGGTTTCTTTCCCTTGCAATTTAAAAGTATTTCCTCCACATACTTTTCTTTATGTATACCTGGAAAACAGTCTAATACGCCATCCGTCATCATTACGACGTAATCACCAGTATATAGCTTTTTCGAAGCACCATCAAAATCCACTTGATTTAACACTCCCACTGGTAAGGTGGTAGACCGTATGGTCTCCACCCATTTGTTCCTCTTAATAAACGTTGCCGCAGATCCAATTTTAATAAACTCACACATTCCAGTAAACAGATTGATTACACTCATATCTACTGTGGAAAAAGATTGTTTATTGGATTTGATCACCATAACTGAGTTGATTAACTTAATTGCTGATTCTTCTCGAAATCCTGCTTCTATAAATTGTTCTAGTAATTCAATAACCGATACGCTTTCTGCACATGCTTCCTCCCCACTCCCCATACCATCAGAAAGTGTCATTATCATCTCCCCCGAATTAAGATAAAGAAAAGAAAAACTATCTCCTGAAACTGTTTCCCCATCCTTGGTTTTACGTGCCATTCCGTTTAATGTTTTAAATTTTGTATCCTCCACTAAAACAATGGTTTCAAATTCTTTGGGTATAATAGTCTTGGTCCCATCGGATGGTCTCATTTTCTTCCCTAGCAATTCTCCTGCAATATTAGCTGCTTCCTTCGAGGTAATACATCTTCCCTTCTTTGTTCTTGCTGTTACATAAACTTCTTGTTTCTTTCCTCTCTTTTCTAGAATAGCCAGTTTTTTTACCTCGATGTGATGGGCTCGCATTCTGCGAATCATTTGTTCTTCCACCGTTGATTCTATCTCCGATGGTTCATATAATTCCACTGCAAAGTCTTTAATAATATTCGCAACTTCTCCTAATTGCCCAGCAATGGCTTCTCTACTTTCCGCCATGCGATTATGCCAATTCAAATTAATCTTTGCTAATTCTAAGCTTCGATTGGTTTCTTGTAGAAATGATTCCATCTGTATACAACGTCTGGCAAAATCATGTGGAATATCCTCAACCACTACAACCCCATTTTTATCGGCGATATCAATCATAGAATAAGCTGCCTGATACGTAGAGTAATAATTGGTTTTCCAGCACTCCGTACAATTTGGGCATTTCCTACACAACTTTTCTGATAAATCCTCAAATATATTATTGATTTCTTTTTGGCTAAGATCACTTTTATGATCGGCTATGTTATAAAATGTTTTGGATAGCTTCTGAAATGATTCAGAAAATTCTTTCAGTTTATGTTTGGTAATGGCTTGCAGGTTCTGTTTTACATAGCTATTTTCATTACTCCCTTGTTCTGAGTAATCAATCCGGTAAAGAATCTTAGAGGGCAGAATTAAAAACAATCCAATGCCAGCTAGAAATGGATACAATTGCGTCACTTCCAACATGGTTCCATTATAAAGATAACCAAGCGAAACACCCGTGACGAAAAAGGATAATGCTGTCCCGTACTTTCCAACTTCGCGAAACATTCCAGCACAAATCCCCAGCATACACATTATTCCGATTAATGTAAGACTACCATTACTATAGCAATAAACAACACCACAGGCTGCCCCTGCTATGGCACCAGAGCCAGATCCATATTTATAGCCCATAAATAATACAAAGAAGTAAATAGCTACTTCTGTTAGTGAGAATTCCCAAGGAATCACCTTAGGTAGTGCATACGCAAATATCGCAAGTAGAATGGCAACACTAATAACCTCTTCATTATTCATGGCTTGTCCCTTTTTAGAGTAGGTAAAATAGTGTACCCCCATATGAAATAAATTCGTTAATGCAATAATCAAAATACCCTCAAGAAGAGCTAACAATATGTAATGCTCTGAATTAACATAGAGCATCGCTTTTGTTACAGCTAGGGCGGTAGATACAACTCCTGCCAATACCCCCATAACTGGTACCGTTACTTTTCTCCCTCTCCTTTCTGCTAGATGGGTAATTACTATAACCACCAACATTACTAAACCATATTTTATAACATCTACCATTGGCATTATCGTACTCATCCCTAAAATTGTTACCAAGGTAATCCAAAGTCTGTTGGTCTTCTGTGCATATGACGCCGAAAAGTATGCCATAGCTACTGGATTCATTGAAAACAAAACTGTCCGTGCTGCCATTACCCCCATTATATTAATCCAAACTGTACGTTTGTTTATCTCTTTCATAATCCTATACCTAATCCTTTCTCCCATTTTTTGGGCTGTTAGTCTCGTATTATAGGATTATCTTTTTAAAATCTTTGTCAAAAATCAGGTTCAAATTCAAAAAACTTATTGACAATTTATCCGTTCACTGGACAGATAAATCGAATCAAGGGAATTCATTCTTTTTAAGAATTCCATAATGTAGACCTTCTAGTTCAACATGAACGGATCATCTGATGATGATAAGTTGATTATCTTATCCGCTAAACTTCTTATATCAAAAAAGGATCTCCATGTATTGGAAATCCTTTTTATCTCTTCTATTATATTAGTAGCGGAAAAGGGATTTGAACCCATGACACCACGGGTATGAACCGTGTGCTCTAGCCAACTGAGCTATTCCGCCAAACAGACGAATTATATTATAACTATCTTTTTCATGCTTGTCAACTATTTATCTTCAGGTTCAAAAATAATTTCATCTTTATACACTAATCCCAACTTCTTTCTTGCAACTTCCTCAATATACTTCTTAGTCTGAATGTAAGCCTTATAGTCTTCAATGCTCTGACCTTCTTTTATTAGACTCTCCTTTTGATTCAGAAGCTCTTGCTTCTTTTGTTGCATTTGAATACTTTCTGCTTCAAGGCCGATTCTTTTATATGAAACAATTCCGCATAACAATAAAACCACCAATGCGATGATTCCAAGACCCGTTCTACGTTTTTTTAATTTCTTTGGTTTTCTCTGTTTCACAGTCATCACCTTTGCTTATCCAATTATTTTCTAGTTAAAGTTATTTTAACCGTTCTCACAATTTTTTTCAACTGCTTTGCAATGGTCTTTTTCAACTTTTTTGTAAACTTATTACTAAACCCCATCCCAATACGAACAGGCTTAAAGATAACTTTTAAAATGTTACCAATAAAAGATAAAATAATATGTAAGAATGAGGATATCAGTTTTACGATATACTCACTAACAAGATAGTGATATAGAATCATACCAATCACAATGGCTGCAATGGAGAACCCTCTTATGGTTCCATTATTACGTTCATATATCATGATAAATATTAGAACTCCACTTATGCTCCAGAATACAACATCTTCCACTGCAATAAAAAACGCAGAGTGTGATACTATCTTGCGAATTATCCTTAAGCCATCATAAGCTAATAATAAAAGGACTCCCCATACAAGAGAAGCCAGAAAAAACTGCAGTTCCAAACTAATCATATCACTCATGGGCACCTCTATTTAAACAGCCTTCCAAATAAAGATTCACCGCCTCGATTCCCTACGCCACCATCAGAATAGGTAAAGCTGTCTACTTTTCCATCCACATTGACTTCTCCTCTTTCTAAGGATAGATGATTCACATGAAGTTCATCACCGCGGATCATCAAGATTCCTTGCTCTGTCTCAAGAAGTACTTCACTTGCATCAAAAGAAAGGACGTCTTTTACTCCTGTAATCATCGCAGTACGTCTTCCTATCAGATTCACCTTATGGGTTCCAGCCAATCCTTGTTTGTCCTCCATAAAAAACCTCCTAATATACTTTTTATTATTCTAATAAAGTATATTAGGAGGTTTTTGGTTTCATTACAAATATCGATATAACTCTTTTGCATCATCTCTACGAACAGTTTCTTGAACATTTAATACTTCAACCTTTACTGCTTTATTACCAAATCCAACTTCAATCACGTCTCCCGCTTTTACGGAAACAGATGCTTTTGCCACTTTCCCATTTACCAGGACACGACCTGCATCACATGCTTCGTTGGCTACTGTTCTTCTCTTTATTATTCTAGATACCTTTAAAAATTTATCTAATCTCATATGCCCTCCATTTTCCAAGACGGAGATATTTTGACGACTTATGTCATTGCAATATACTTCATAGGGAGCGTCCTATAAAAATTGCGCCCATGTGGGGCGCAGTAAGAAAAAGGTTGCTCACCAGAGCAACCTTTAAATGCAAGTGTATTATGCGTTAATCATATCTTTTAAAGCTTTACCTGCTTTGAACTTTGGAGCTTTAGAAGCTGCAATCTTCATAGTCTTTCCAGTCTGTGGATTTCTTCCCTCTCTTGCTGCTCTTTCAGATACTTCAAAAGTACCAAATCCTACTAATTGAATCTTTTCACCCTTAGTTAATTCTTCAGTTACCACATCAATAAAAGCCTTTAATGCTTTCTCGGAATCTTTTTTGGATAACTCTGTTTTTTCTGCAATTGCAGCAACTAATTCTGCTTTGTTCATGGATAAACTCCTCCTCTGAAATATTGTAATTTTTTATGATCAGAATGTATACATTCCGACTATTCTACCTGTCCCCACAGAGCATTAAGCTCATCAACGGACATTTCGATTAGGTCCTTGCCTTCGTCATGTGCGATATGCTCAATACCTACAAATCTATTTATAAACTTATCTGTTGCATTTGTCAAGGAATTTTCAGCATTTAGTTGTAAAAACCTCGATAAATTTACCATTAAAAACAACAAATCACCAAAAATATCATCAATTCGATTCAATTCACCGGAATCCTTGGCGTTTTTTAGTTCTTTTAGCTTATCATAGACCTTACTGAATACCTGATCATAACTTTCAAAGTCGATGCCTACTTTAGCAGCTTTTTTCTGTACTTTAGCAGCTCGAATGGTAGCAGGTAATGCTCTAGGAACTTTAATTATACTTTCCGAAACCGTCTTTTCTTGTTTTTCCTGTTTCTTTATTTCATCCCAATTGCGAACTACACCGTTGGCGTCCTCTACAAGAACATCTCCAAATACATGAGGATGTCTTCGTATCATTTTTTCACTTACTTCTTGTATTACCTCATCAATAGAAAATTCGTTTTGTTCCTCTCCTATGGCACTATGAAGAGCTACCTGAAGAAGTACATCACCTAATTCTTCTCTAAGATTTGGTATGTCATTATGTTCAATGGCTTCAACAACTTCATAACATTCCTCGATTACACATGGTTTTAGACTCTCATGAGTTTGTTCTCTATCCCAAGGGCATCCATTTTCACTGCGTAATTGTCTAATAATGTTCATAAAATCGTTGAAGTCGTATTGTTTCATTTTAATAGTCTTCCTTTCGTTTTAAGGCTGTTTTACACTATTATATGACAAATTAAAAAATCACTCAACTATTTTATTGCTCCATTTGTCTTCCTAAAAAACCTGCTGCTGAAGCTGCTATCTTAGTTTCTAACTCACCAAACTTTAATTTTTGATCTTTGGTAAGTATAACAACTGCGCCAATCGCGTCGCCTTCACTAATAATTGGGCTAATAGCTTCATAAACATATTCTTCATCATGATCCGTAATTTTACGATATTCTTTACTATCTACTGCTGCAACAATGTTTTCGCGTTCATTCATTGCTTCTTCTAATTCCCTGCTAATAGGACGTTGAATCAACTCTTTTTTACCACCTCCAGATACTGCTATTACTTGGTCACGATCCGCTATACAGATAATATGACCCGTAGTCTGTGCCAGGGAATCCGCATATTCCTTAGCAAATTGACTTAGTTCCCCAATTGGAGAATATTTTTTTAAAATAATTTCCCCCTCATGATCTGTAAATATCTCTAACGGATCTCCTTCTCGAATACGGAGTGTTCTCCTTATTTCTTTAGGAATAACTACTCTTCCCAAATCATCTATTCTTCTTACTATTCCAGTTGCTTTCATAGATAAATTCCTCCATTTTACATAATATAGTTTGAACTCGTTATATTATCGAATCCCTTGTTCTAATATTGTTTGTAAAATAGAGGAATTTATTCTTGATTATTACAATTTATTTATGCTATTTTTTCATGTTGCAATGTTACTTTTTTCATTCTGTAATAATACACAGGAATTAATGGGATTAAAGCAGCAATCCAAGCTACTGAATTAGCCCAACAGATGCCAACAAAACCAAATGGTTTGGCTAAAATCATGATGACCGCTACTCTCGCAATTAACTCAAATATACCGCCTAACATAGGTACTAATCCATATCCAAGTCCCTGTAATGTGTTACGATAAATAAAGATTAGTCCAAGCATCGGATAAAATCCAGCAACAATCCAGAAAAACTGTCTAGATTTTTCAACTACCAATGCAGTGGATTCTGAAACAAAACATTTCACTAATAGATCACCAAATACCAATACAACGACCATGGAAAAGATACTGCAGATAATGGTAAGAATAAGATCCGCTCTTACACCTTCCTTCACTCGATCAATTCTTCCAGCACCTGTATTTTGACCAACAAAGGTTGCCATACTTGCCCCTAGAGAAGGAAACGGTTGTGTAACAATATTTTGAATCCTACCACAAGCAGTAAATGCTGCTATGTATACAGGTCCTAATGAGTTAAGAGCTACTTGTACAATCATAGTTCCTATCGCAGTGATGGAAAACTGAAGTCCCATTGGGATTCCCATACTAAGAAGACGAAGTGCACTTCGAAATGAAAATACCATGTCTTTTCTATCCATTTTTAAAAATGGATATTTTTTTATCATATAAATAAAACAAAGTACCGATGCAACTATCTGTGAGATTACCGTTGCAGTAGCTGCTCCACCTACGCCCATATCCAACTTAGCTACAAAGATTAAGTCTAGTACTATATTTAGTATTGACGAAAGCACTAGGAAATATAATGGTGTTTTACTATCACCCAATGCTCGTAAAATAGCAGAAAATATATTATAAGCGATGGTAGCTGTAAGACCTATATAGATAATCCGGATAAATCGATATGTATCATGATAAATCTCTTTGGGTGTATTCATAATGGTTAAAACCCATTGATTACTCAATAATAAGCCAACCGTCATAATGACAGCCATTCCCACACATAAATATAGAGCCATTGCTACAAAATGTTTTAACCCTTGTATATCATTTGCTCCAAATTTTTGCGCTACTAAAATTGCAAATCCTCCTGTCATTCCCATAATCCATCCAATTACAAGGAATGTTAAAGAACCAGTTGCTCCAACGGCTGCTAATGCATTCACACCAACAAACTGCCCCACAATGATAGAATCAATTACATAGTAAAGTTGTTGTATGATATTTCCAATGAGAATTGGAATTGTAAATGAAAGAATTAGCTTCATTGGGTTTCCTTTTGTTAAATCATTTGGCATTAAAAATCCCCCTAATTATTTTTCTAAAAAGTATCATGAGAGAGGCTAAGCGCTTTTATTAAGGTAGTGAGTCAATTTGCATGGGTTACGTGTTAAGAAAGTGATACACAACCTAGTTTGATACGCAACACGCTCTCGCTTGGATGAAGTTCGTAATGGTACATAAGGCTCTAAAGTACAGAGCCTAAGTACCAACGACTTCATACAGTTGCTCATCAAACTAGGTTGTGTATCACTTCAGTTTAGGTCGTGAATGTAAATTGACATATTAAGGTTATTCAAAGGGCTTTTGCAGAACTCATCATAGTATTCTATTATAAAACTTTTTTTGGTATTGTCTAGTCAAATTTTTTATAAATATGTAAAGTATTTTATGATTATCACAAAATAATATATAGTATTTTTAAGAAAATATGTTTAGATATAAAAAGTGCCGTAATCGAGGGGTCGATTGTACGGCACTATAATTTTATT
The DNA here is from genome assembly GCA_023420935.1 of Bacillota bacterium. Lineage (GTDB taxonomy): Bacteria > Bacillota > Clostridia > Lachnospirales > Lachnospiraceae > Mobilisporobacter. The sequence continues at coordinate 15,067 of JAEZUR010000086.1, forward strand.
ACTCTTCTACTGCAATTACTGAAACTGGACATCCTTCCTGAGCTTCAACTGCAGTGCTTTCTGCATCTTTTGGTACCTCTGCCTGATATACTTCAGCAATACCATCATCTGCCATTCGAAATACTTCTGGACAGGTATCAACACAAAGTCCACATGAGATACATCCGTCTCTATCAAGGGTTGCTTTCATAATGTTTCCTCCTTTTATTCATATTAATAATTAAGTATGCCCATATTTTCTGTTCTTAATTATTATAACCTTTTTTTCAAATAAATTCCATTGTAAATTAGATTATTTTATGAATTTTCATTCATTTCCTCGCTTACCTTTTTATCGGTTATTGAAAGGATTCGGTTGGTAATAAACTCGAACTTGGTTTCAGCCATAATGACTGCGATTAAAATTAAAGCACAACCAATAAACATGCGAGCGGTTACTAGTTCCTTTAAAAAGAGCACAGAAAAGAATACTCCAAATACAGATTCCATAGAAAGTAAAATGGCTGCAGTGGACGGAGCTGTATATTTCTGCCCCACATTCTGAAGTAAAAATGCAAGCATAGAACTAAATATACCAAGATAAAGCATACTAGTAATCACATTGGCTTCACCAAATGCGGCTGGAAATGGAACTCTGGTTACCACAGCTGTAATCCAGGATAGCGCAGTGGCCACAAAGACTTGAATCACTGTTAACAGGATTGGGTCTTGAGATTTTGTATATTTATCAATAAAAATCATATGAAAAGCATAGCCAATTCCACAGATTAAACTTAATAGATCACCAATATTCATTGTAAACTTACTATCAAGTGATAAGAATCCTATGCCTATAATTGCTGTAAAGGCTGCTAACATGCAAAATATATCTGGTCGTTTCTTACTTAGAAACCAATGTAAAAAAGGAACTGCAACAACATAAACTGTAGTTAAAAAAGCATTCTTCCCCGCAGTGGTGTACGCACAGCCAATAGTTTGAACATAATATCCAAAGAAAATGAGACTGCCAAGAACAATACCATTTTGAACGGCTATCTTGTTGATGCCGCGCAATTTTTTATGAAAGATAAGTAACATACATAGAGATGCTACGGAAAAGCGGAATGCTAAGATATAAATAGCAGGTATACTTTCCAGCGAGTTCTTTACTACAACGAAACCTAGTCCCCAGAATATTGCCGCCAGCAATAATGCCACAGAAGCTAAGTATCCCTTTTTATTTTCAATTTTCATTTTATTTCCTCCCGTTCCAAGCATTTAACGGTTATTATAATCTTCTCGTTTCACTTTTGCAACAGGTATTGTGAAAAGATTGGCAATATACTAGATTCGTTTTATAATGAATAAATAACATTCTTCCTTTTTAGAAAGTTCATATTCCTGTTCAATACGATACCACTTCGGAAGGATACACTTCTTTACAAAGCCTCGATTATGAGTATAAAGTACCATAATGCCATCCTCTTTTAGATGTTCTTTCGCTTTCACAAAAAACTGCTGATATAGATGAAAGACTTCCTGCTCATCCTTATGTCCTCTTACAGTTGGCATATTGGTAAATATCTCGTCAAACAAATATTCATGTTTAAAATCCAAAAAGTCTCGGTTTATATAGTGAATAATCAAACCTGCTTCTTCTGTATTCTCTCTTGCTTTATTGATCGCTGCACCATAGATATCTAAACCATACATGGTATTCGCCTCTAGTAGTTTATGACGCTCAATCAACATAGTTCCCACTCCACAGAAAGGATCAAGAATCTGAGCATCTGGCTTTAAGTAATCCTTTGCCAATGCTGCAGCCAACGCCGCATTTACTGGTTGAATGCTAGATGCAATTACCTGTTTTCGGTATAAAAATCGTTCCTCTTTTATGGTATAGAGCTTTAATAAGACATTATATGATCCTTCTTTATTTTCAATGAGACGAAGTTCAATTTCATAATTTGATGTTGTATTAATAAGCTGACGATTGGTTAGACGTTCTAATTCTCCTGCTAGCTTTTTGGTATAGACGCTTTTTTTACTTAATTCCATTTTACTTTTTAACTCAATTCGAAAATAAAATGGAGGTATCCCTTTGTGGCGGATAGCTAAAAACTCTAATAAGGAACTTTTCGCTAGCAGAGAGGCTGCAACCAGGGGATCAGCAGAGCAGATTGTTATATCCTCTAACATAAATAATAATTCTTGATACGTACGAATTGGCAGAATTTCATTTAAGTCATCTGTTTTTAGCATTATTCCTGCATTAAACTCTTTTGCGCGTTGGGACTTAAGTTGATCCATTGTAATATGTTTAAAATTTCGATTTGTTAACAGGATTACCTTGGAAGGCACATGATAGCCTCTAAAACTATGTTGTTTCACTCCATCCATTGTAAGAATCAAAGAGGATAATAATCGAACTTCCTCTGCAATATGTTTTCTATTAGATTCTTCTACCTGCATCTGATTTAAACACTCTAATCTTCCTTTTAATTCAGGTAGATATTCACGGTAATCAAATTCTTTCAACGCCGTAAGATACGAACTTTTTACAAAGAGTTGTTCTTCTTTCTGATAGGCTTCATAAAGCTTCTCCAGAAAAACTGGCACACCTAGTTGACCCATAATCAGTGCAGTGTTTTTGCGAATCTTTGCATCTTCATGTTTTAGCAAATCATAAAACAAATCATATTCATTCCCTAGTTGATATAGAAGTGCATGTTTTCCTACAGCATCTTTTAGACCAGCTTTTAATTCAATGAGACTTTGTCTTATATCTTGACCGTTTTTAATACATTCTAACGTTTCTCTTATCACCATTTCACCTTAATTCCCATCCGCATCGGTTTCTTAACTTAATACCCCTCTGCTCTTCTTGTTTTCCTCAGTTCACTACGCTTAATGCCGCCTTCCCATTCCATCTTCTCCGACTCTGTTTTTAAAACAAGACGTGGAACAGTGCATTTATTACCATGTTCATCTAGGGCAACCATTACAAGATATGCTCGATTAATCGGTTTTCTGATACCCGATAGTTCTTCCACATAAGTATCCACTCGAACTTCCATTGAAGTATTCCCCACATAGGTGATTCGTCCTATCAAAACCAAGGTATCATTGAGATAAGCGCCCTCTTTAAATTGAAGGTTATCAATGGCTGCAGTTGTTATATTGCATTCGGAATGTCTTCGTGCAACCACGCCAGCTACCACGTCAATCCATTCCACCAATTTTCCACCAAACAAACGATTGGTTCCATTGATATGCTCTGGCATTAATATCTGTATTTGTTCTGTGACTGAATCTGCTACAGACTTTTCTTTCTTCATGATAAACCAGCTCCTTCCTATACGTAAAATACCTGTTTTAAAAACAGTCCCTGACTGCTCATGGTCGGTCCTGCTAATTGACGATCTTTTGTTTCTATTATGTCTAAGATACTTTCCGGTTGTCTTTTTCCTATTCCAACCTCGATTAATGTACCTACGATAATTCGAACCATATTATATAAAAATCCGTTGCCATTCATTATAATATGAAGCATAGAACCTGTAAAGAAGATTTCAATTTCATATATTTTTCTTACTGTATTTTTATCTTTTCTCTTATCTGTTGAAAAGCCAGCAAAATCGTGCTCTCCTATGAGATATTCTGCTGCCTGTTTCATTTTGTATAAATCTAATTTTTCTGGGACAGAAACGCTGTATTGCCTTGTAAATACATTGGCTTTCTCCCTTGTATCAATTAAGAACTCATATGTCTTAGAAACTGCATCATACCTACTATGAAATTTAGAAGGTACTTCCTCCACCTGAGTGACTGCTAATTTATCATACAACGCTTCATTAAGTCTTCTTTTAATCTCTGTTACTGGCATGTTATGTTTCGTATGAAAATTAGCAACTTGTCCATAAGCATGAACGCCTGCATCAGTCCTACCAGATCCTATCACTTTGATAGGTTCCCCTAATATTTTACTTAATTCTTCTTCCAACGACCCTTGAACAGAAGGGGCAGAACCTTGGTTACCAAGCCTCTGCCAGCCTCCAAATCCTGCCCCATCATACATTATACTCATTTTTATATTACGCATTAAACATTACCTTTTCACTATTAAATGCTTTTGTTATAAAATAGGTGATTATAAATGCAACAGCTAAGGTGCCTATTATATTAATACCAAACTGTGCAACATTTAATTCATTTGTCATTATTTTTTGTATACAGGCTGCACCACCATAAACTGGGATACCATACATGAGAAGAGACATTTCTGTATTACCCGAAAACATAGTTAGAATTCCAGCAACGATAACAACAATATATACTGGTGAAATATAGGTTCCAGCTTCTTTTGCTGTTTTAGCAAATACTGCGATTAACGATACGATAGCAACATACAGATATACTAATACAAGCATTACCATTAATAATTCTAGCATCTGAACTACAGATAAACTAGCAGAAGCTCCCATTCCAGCTTCATCTGATATTCCTTTATACATCAAAGGCATGGCTATCATCATAGAGCCAGCATAAACCACAGCAGATAAACAGGATAAAATAGATAAGGATAATAATTTACCCATAACGATTTCACTTCTCTTTAGCGGTGTTATTAGCATACTTGCCATGGTGCCTCTCTCTTTTTCTCCCGTGATTGCATCCACTCCAAGACTCATTGGACCAGTGAATAGAAGCATAACAATTAAATATGGAAGCATCATTGCTAGCATTTTTCCATTGGCTTTATCTTCATCCATAATCATAGAGGTATTACTATCTACATCAATGTTGAATATGGTTAAGCTCTCTAAATTACCTACTCTTGCAGCTAGTAATTGTTGTTGATATGAAGTAAGCACACTACTTACAAACGTTTCTCTTGCCTGCGAGGAATAGTCTTCTGACGGATTATAGTATGTTTTCACTTCTGGTATTGGATCTCCAACCTTATAGTTTTGTATCATTGTTAAGAAATCATCCTGAAAACTTACCACTAAATCAATCTTCCCAAGTTTAATATCATCTTTGAGTCCATCTATACTATCTGTAGAATCAAGTTTTTTTATATCTCCTTTAAATCCCACACTCTCAACAAAAGTATCAAATCCTTCCGGCTGATTTTGAATATACATAACTGGTACATGTTCCTCAATATCACTTGTCATCTGAGATATCATGTTACCCATTAAAGAATAGATACCAATCATCAATACTGCTGGCAGTATAAATAAACTAAAAACTAGCTTCTTATCTCCAAATACTCTTGCCAGTTCCTTTTGCATTACTATTTTTGTTCCCTTCATCCTTATGCCTCCCCTCCATTGTATTGTTTATATAAACAAAAAAACGCATCTTCTAAATCATGTTCTCCAGTTCTCTCAAGTATCTCAGCTAAGGTACCATCCATTACTTTCTTACCATCAATTATAATACCAATTCGATCACAAAGTTTCTCAGCCTCTGACATAATATGTGTGGATACCAATACTAACTTACCTTGTTCCTTCAGTAACTTTAAGTAATCCGTTACACTTCTTGCAGTAACAATATCAAGCCCATTAGTTGGTTCATCAAAAATTACAACTTCTGGGTCATGTACTAAACTAACAGCAATAGCCGCTTTTTGCTTCATACCAGTAGATAATTCATCAATCTTTTTATCTTGAAAATCATTGATCCCAAAATGAGTAAATAACTCTTCTCGCCTCTTTACAATTGCTTCTTCCGGAAGTCCGTGTAACCGTCCAAAAAAGTGGAACATATACTTCGGTGAGAATTGCGGATCTAATTTTATTTCATTTGTTAAAAACGCGATACTTTTTCTCACGGCTTCTGGTTCTTGTATGGTATCATGACCACAAACACGAATTTCACCATCTGTCGGTTTCAAAAGTGTTGCAATACAACGAAGTGTGGTGGTTTTTCCAGCTCCGTTCGGCCCTAGAAGACCATAAATCTCACCTTTATTAGCTTGAATACTTACCCCTTCTACTGCTTTTTTCATATTTTTTTTGGTCTTTTGTTCTGCCATCTGTTTTTTCGATAGCTTATAAACTTTGGTTAAATTACTAATCTCAATCATATTCTTTCCTCCTTGTAACATGGCATGATCAATTTATAATAGTTTCGGCATTGGCCACCAATTCTTTCAGGCGTTCCAATTCTTTTTGTAATACTTCTCTTCCTACATCGGTTAACGCATACGATTTGCGTCTGTCATCTTCCCCGTGTTCTATAATATAATTTTTCTTTCGTAGATTACTAAACGCACCATACATTGTACCCGCACCTATCTTAACTCTTCCCTTGGTCATTACTGCAGATTGCTGCATGATACCATAGCCATGATTGTGTCCTTTATATAGACAAAGTAGGATATAGAAGCAACTTTCGGTTAATGGTTCATTCTCTTTTTCCATACAATCCCTCCTGACTATAGATGAACATTTGTGTCGTTATTCGATATATCGTGTACCGATATATAAATATTACTATCGTTTCCTGTTTTTGTCAATGACAAAATATATAAAATAAAAAACATTACCTTCTCTATAATTCTACCTATATTTTTAGTAGCAATTATATACAAAAGTAATGTTTTTATTTCTTATCGCTTTATTTTTGTGATTTATTTTACAAAATGTATTTGATCCCAAAGGCTTGTACTAACTGCAATTTCAAATTGCTTTGACCAATCTGCATAAGTGTCTTCAAACATTTTGTTTTGGTTCTCGGATATGATTTCCTCTTTTTTCAGAACCGTAGCATCTTTATCATAATCGCTTACACAATATAGAATATAAAATCCGGACTCTGTCTCGATTAATTTACTCATTTCTCCTGTCTTTAATAGAAACGCAGCGTCTCCAAATTCAGTTGGCATATCTGCCTTACCAAAGGTTAATTCTACTGTACTATCATCGGTATTTGACTCTGCGAAATTATAAAAGCTTTCTTCTTCTTTGGCCTCTTTTAATAATTTTTTTGCTCTTTTTTTCGCACTAACTTTCTCATCAGCTGACATATCAATGGATTTTCCATTCTTGTCTTCTCCCTTTGTCATAACCATAAGATATTGAATGGTAATCTGCTTTGCTTCTTCATCTGAGATATCGGTGTCTACTGCATTGGTTGTAATATCAAACATCTTACTTGCTAACTGATTGTCAGAATATATTTGATTCATTAATTCCTCAGTAATTCCATACTTTTTGATATCTGCCTCTGATAACCCTTGCACATATTCTTTCGCCATCTGGGTGATTTCATCTTTTTCGTCATCTTCCAAAACAACGCCCATCTCTTGGGCTTTTTGGCATATAATTTTTAATTGGGTTATCTCACTCATTACTTCGTCCTTGGCATATTCCTCAAATGTCTTTTCTTCCTCTAATTGATATGACCAAATATCAGTTCCTAGACTTGGCTCATATTGCTCTTTTAATTGATACATATAGATTAGAGCTTCTTTATAAGTTACCAATGTTTTACCAACTGCCAACACATTGGAATCTAACTTTAGCGTACCTTCATCGATCTTAGCCGCCTTGTGATATACTTCTGGTTTTGTTGTAGCATTATTTTGATCACCCTCTACTTGTTTGTTGTTACTACAACCAGCACACAGTATCAAAATTATACTTAATAAACATAACATGCCGATTCTATTTTTCTTATGCATATCCTTTGTTTCCTCCCAATGGTATTCTCTTTTGAGTATAGAACATTTTTTTTAATCCATCAACTGATTTATGCGTACCATAAGGATTTTCATTTTCTCAAAGAAATCATAGACATCTATTTTTCTATTTTTTGCACCCTTTGTAAAATCATATTCAAAATATGGATTTGTCTCTGGATAAAATTTAAGCAATCCTTTGTACTCTTCTAATAAGACTGGAATTCTGTTAATATTAACTTTTGCCTTTTGATACATTACAATTTTAACAGACGTGTTCCGATGTATAATTTGTGTAACATAGGCTTGGTGAGCAAGCTCTTTTATAAATGCGATATTTAATAAATTATTCACACTAGAAGGAATGTCACCAAAACGATCCAATAACTCTTCTTGAATATCTAAGAATTCTTCCTCATTTTCAATTTCAGCAATTCGTTTATAGATATCCAGCTTTTGAAATTCGCTTTTTATATAAGTTGCGGGAATATAAGCATCAATATCCATATCAACGGTGGTATCAAATTCTTCGATATCACTAATTTCTCCCTTTAAGGATCTTACTGCTTCATTAAGCATTTTACAGTATAAATCATAACCGACTGCCTCCATATGACCATGCTGTTGAGCACCCAAAAGATTCCCAGCACCACGAATTTCCAAATCTCTCATTGCTATTTTAAATCCAGATCCTAATTCTGTGAATTCTTTGATTGCTTGCAATCGTTTCTCTGCTATTTCTTTTAGCATCTTATCTTTACGGTACATTAGAAATGCATATGCGGTTCGATTGGATCTTCCAACTCTGCCTCGCAACTGATAAAGCTGTGACAACCCTAAGCGATCTGCATCATCAATTATCATGGTATTTACATTAGAAATATCAAGTCCTGTTTCTATAATCGTGGTAGAAACTAACACATCAATTTCTCCATTAATAAATCCAAACATAATTTTTTCTAACTCTCGCTCACTCATTTGTCCATGGGCAAATGCAACATTGGCCTCAGGTACCAAATTAGCTATTCCATTGGCCACTTCATCAATATTATTAACCCTATTATAAACATAATAAACCTGCCCATCACGTGCTAATTCACGATGTATGGCTTCCCGAATAATCTCATCATTATGTTCTAATACATAAGTTTGAATAGGCATACGATCCACTGGCGGCTCTTCTAGCACGCTCATATCACGGATTCCAATTAAGCTCATATGAAGCGTTCTCGGAATCGGAGTAGCAGAAAGCGTTAATACATCCACATCTCCTTTTAATTGTTTAATTTTCTCTTTATGGGTAACACCAAATCGTTGCTCCTCATCTACGATCAACAATCCAAGATTTTTAAACCTAATATCTTTGGATAGAACTCGATGGGTTCCAATGATAATATCTAAACTTCCATTCTTAAGCCGTTCCATTATCTTTTTTTGATCACTTGCTGTTTTAAAACGCGATAACATATCAATGCTAATAGGAAAATCCATCATTCGTTGAACAAATGTATTATAATGCTGCTGTGCTAAAATGGTGGTAGGTACCAAAAGCACTACTTGTTTTCCATCCGATACAGCCTTAAATGCTGCACGAATAGCAATCTCTGTCTTTCCATATCCAACATCCCCACAGATTAAGCGATCCATAATTTTTTTGCTTTCCATATCACGTTTGGTAGCATCTATGGCATTTAATTGATCATCTGTTTCTTCATACGGAAACATTTCTTCAAACTCTTTTTGCCAAACGGTATCTTCGTTAAATTGATAGCCTTGCTTTTCTTGTCTTTTGGCATATAGTTCTACTAAATCTTTGGCAATCTCTTTTACCGCACCTTTTACTTTATTCTTTGTGTTTTTCCACTCGATGGAATTAAGTTTGTTAAGCTTTGGTTTTCTTGCCTCAGAACCTGCATATTTTTGTAACACATCAAGGCCTGTTGCAAGAATATACAACACGCCATCATTGGCATATTCAATCTTTAAGTAGTCCTTAATCGTTTTATCTACTTCAATTTTCTCTATGCCTTTATATACACCAAGTCCATGATTTTCATGAACTACATAATCACCGATATTAAGATCCGTAAAGCTTTGAACCTTTTTCCCGTCATAATTGGTTTTTTTCTTCTTACGTTTCTTTTTCTCACCACTAAAGATATCACTTTCTGAGATTACAACAAGTTTAATCAGCGGATATTCAAACCCTCGATGCAGACTTCCATACCCTACCATAATCTCACTATTTTGGATAATTCGATTAAAGTCTTCACTATAAAATGCATTTAAATTATATTCACGAAGGTCTTCACTTAATCGATTTGCCCTTGTTCTTGAACTTGATAATAGAATAACTCGATATCCTTTGTCCTTCCACTTCTCTAAGTCCTTTACAAGAACATCAAAACTATTATTATATGGATTCACCGATTTAACAGTAAAATCATATTTTACCTTTGGTACAAACTGCTGTATTTTATAGTCCATTGTACTTAGTAGTAATAGATTTTGTTTACTTAACTTGGCAAACAGTTCTTTATAGAGATATATTACATCAACCTGACCAGGAAGAATATATCCCTTCTCAATTCTACCAGCCATGCTTTCCCCAAATTCCTGTTCAACAGCCTCTCCCTTTTCATATGCACGGTTTGGCTCATCCAGAAAAAATATAGCCGATTCTTGATCAAAGTAATCGAAAAATGACATAGTATTTTTGTAAAAATACGTAATATAACTCTCCATGCCCACAGAACCATTATATTCCTCTAAGTTCTCTTTCCATTCATCCACTATCTCTTTGATTCGATGAGCTTCTTCGGTTTTCATTTGATCCCGAAGTTGCTTGATATAAGCTACTTTCTCTTGTTCAAGTTTCCTAAGTCCCTGTAGTTTTGTTTCTTCATCTAGCACAATCTCTGTAGCTGGATATAGTTTTAAGCTTTTATAATTTTCAATGGATCTCTGACTTTCCACATCAAAGGATCTTATCGTATCAATTTCATCATCCCACAATTCGATACGAAATGGAGTATCTTCCGTCGGTGGAAAGATATCAATGATACCACCTCGAACAGAGAACTGACCAGGTGTTTCAACTTGGCTCGTCCGTTCGTATCCTAAGTGCACTAAATCAGCAGATAGGGCAGTTAGATTCACTACTCCAGCTTCCTCTAATGTTATCACACGACTAGCAATCAAACTTAATGGAAGCAGATAATCCATACCACCATCTATAGTTGTAATAATCGTGGTAGGTTCCTTTTCCAAGATACGTTTTATTACTTTTAATCTATCTCGTACAATTGCATTTCCATGAATATCTACACTATAAAAAATGACATCCTTAGCTGGATAAAGATAAACATTTCTATCATACAGCTTGTAGTCTTCATATATTTCCTTTGCCTTCATTTCATTATAGGTAACAATGATCCGAAAAGGAACAGCATTCCCAAGTCCATACATTAAATGACACTTCTGAGAATCGATACATCCTGTCACTTGGATTGGACTTGTGCTTCTTTTTAAGTTGTCTTTAATATCATTAAATTCCTTTAGTTCCTTTAATGGTTCAATTAATGTTTTCAAGACGTTACCCCTTTTTATTGTATCTATTCATTGCAGCATCAACGCCCTCAGTCAGAATTATTTTACATGCCTCTGCTGCATTGTTCATAGTTTCTCTCACGGTTTCCTGCTCATTATTAGGGAAACGTGCTAATACGTAATCCGCTAAATCCCATCCTTTGGGTTTGTCTCCAACACCAAATTTAATACGTAAAAATTCTTGTGTTCCTAAATGCGCTATAATACTTTTAATTCCATTATGTCCTCCAGCACTACCTTTAGTACGGATTCGTAACTGTCCCACATCCAAGCTAATATCATCATAAATAACAATCAGCTCTTCCATACTGATTTTGTAAAAATCAACTAATTCTCTTACGCTTTCCCCGCTTAGATTCATATAGGTTTGTGGCTGTGCTAAGATTACTTTCTCGCCTTCTATATAACCTTTCCCACAGATGGCTTTATGCTTTTTAAAATCCATAGAAATATTATACTCGTCCGCAATTCTAGTTATTACATCAAATCCAATATTATGCCTTGTTGCAGCATATTGGCTGGTAGGATTACCAAGTCCAACTATCACATACATTACTGTACCCTAAACCTTTCTCTTCATTCTTTGCCGTAACTGACACCAGACATTACATGTTCTTGATTAAATTCATCTGTATTATATTCCAAGTCTCTTGTATGATCTTTAAAATCTGCATTACTCTTTAAGAAATAATCGTATCCAATGTAATTTTGTTCTACCGCTCCCACTGGGTCATCCCAAGTACAATCTATGTTATACCATAATCCTTCTAATTTTACAATATTCCAAGCATGAGGTTCCTTTAAACCACTACCAGAAATGATGCGGCAAGGTATCCCTGCTTCTTCCATCATTTTATAGGTTAGTGCTGCATAACCTTGACAGGCTGATGTCCTCTCTATGAGACAATCATATGCTGTATTTTGATTGGTAGATATATCATAAACTGAATTAGTAATAATATAATCATGGATTAATTTTATCTTTTCATACTCTGTTTTATATTCCAAATCCAAAAGTTTGATAATTTCTTTTACTTGTTCATTTACTACTTTAGTCTGCTCATTGCTTTCCAAATAGGAAAATTCATACGTTACCTTATAACTCGAGCCAAATCCTCTCATATCAACATGCATACCTTTGTATTTGTATTTGAGATAATCAAAATCATCTGTTGTTTCTATGTCATCCAATAGAAATGCATCTTCTACGGCACTTGTTACAAACGTCTCTAACTCATCGTCTTTTCCGTAATAATTCATAACAAGAGTAGCATCTCCAACTTTTAATGTATCTCTCACTTTATTTACGAATTCTTCCCTATTCTCCTTGGATTTAGATCCTTCTAACTTTAAGGACAAACGAGAAAATGTATCCAGCACATGATATCTTTGAGTCATAAAAAAACATAGAAAAAGAATGACTGCAATTACGAAACAACTGCTAATAAATTTTTTCATACTTTCTATCTCCTATTTGATGATCAATCACTAAACTAAGCATAACAATATTTTATCAAATTTAGACATATCTTACCAGCATATTCTTGTAGTCAATAAGTGGGCAAGGAATAATAGTTATTCCTTGCCCACTTGGCTAGTTATCCAATGATAACATCTATTCTTGTTCCTACTTATATTTCTTCTGTCTCAGTCTCATTTTCAAGTAAAGCTATTTCATACTTTTCTAAAATTATCTTTTGAATTCTATCTCTGGTATCTGAATTAATTGGATGTGCAATATCCCTATATTCTCCATCTCCAGTTCTTCTACTTGGCATTGCAATAAACAATCCCTTTTCCCCTTCTATTACCTTGATATCATGAACAACAAATTCATTATCAAGTGTAATGGAAACCACCGCCTTCATTTTTCCCTCTTTACTTACTTTTCTTACTCTTACATCTGTAATCTGCATCTTGTGTTTCCCCCTTCGGACTTTATAATTTAGTATTTCATACTGCCAAAATTATGTAATTCTATAGCTTTACAGCACATACCTTTCGTTTGATTCCAGTATCACACGAACGCCATCTACTCCGACATAATGGCTATTGGCACGTATTGTATCTCTACTTTCTACAATACAGTTTTCAATATAGGTATTGTCTCCAATATAAACATCATTAAGAATAATTGAATTCTTTATGGTACAATTGTTTCCTATATAAACTTCTTTGAATAATATGGAATTTTCTACTTTACCGTTAATAATACATCCACTGGATATTAAGCTGTTTTGCACACTGGAACCTGCATTGTATTTTGCAGGTGGAAGATCCTGTATTTTGGAATAAATATCAGGATATTGTTTAAAGAAATAATCTCTGATATCCTTATTCAAAAAATCCATATTTGTTTTAAAATATGCATCAACGGACGCAATGTTACTCCAATAGTCCGTTAAATTATAGGCATAAATCTTTTTCAAATTTTTATAACGTATTAAAATGTCTTTTACAAAATCATATCGATCTTCTTGAATACATTTTTCAATTAATTCAATTAATTGTCTTCTTCTAATCACATATACACCGGTTGAAACAATATTCGCATTACTTACAATAGGTTTTTCTTCAAATTCTTCAATCCTACCATCTGCATGAGTGCGAATTACGCCAAAGCGGCTCACATCTTCCCCTTCTGGAATCTGCTTCGTCACAACGGTAATATCTGCTTTTTTAGAAATATGATATTCTAATACACGGTTGTAATCTAATTTATAAACACCATCTCCAGATGCGATTACAACATATGGTTCATGGCTATTTTTCAAAAAGCTTAAATTTTGGGCAATGGCATCTGCGGTACCCCGGTACCAGAATCCATTATCTGCAGTAATCGTTGGTGTAAAAACAAATAGTCCGCCCTGCTTTCTACCAAAATCCCACCATTTTGAAGAATTAAGATGTTCATTTAAAGATTTTGCATTGTACTGAGTAAATACTGCAACTTTTTGTATGTGCGAATTGGACATATTACTTAGTACAAAGTCAATGCTTCGATATCCGCCGGCAATTGGCATTGCTGCAATTGCACGTTTTGTGGATAATTCTCGCATTCGGTTATTATTACCCCCAGCTAAAACGATACCTATTGCTCTCATTATCTGTCACCTGCCTTAATCAAAGTCTCTCCGCCAGCTAATAAACCATTCGGATACTCACTTGGTACTGTTTCCCCAGAAATAGCAGTGTTCTTACCTATCTTAACACCACTAGGAATAATAGAGTTCTCTCCAATCGTAACCAAGCCGAACGAATATACATCTGGTTTTACTTTATTCGGCACCTCTTCCCCTAAGCCTACTATGACATCATTACCTATTGTTACATTTTCGGCAATAACAGCTTTCTCTACTATTGTTCTCTCCCCTATTGTAGTTGAGTTCATAATAATAGAGTCTCTTACTACTGCTCCAGGCCCAATATATACGCCCGAACCAATAACTGAATTGTGAACTTCCCCGTAAATCTCTGCCGCATCTCCTATAATTGCTTTATCAACTACTGCATTCTCTGCTATGTACTGCGGCGGAATCCGATCACTCTTCGTGTAAATCTTCCAGAATTCCTCATACAAATTAAACTCAGGAATTAAATCAATTAACTCCATATTAGATTCCCAGTATGCTCCCAGGGTTCCAACATCCTTCCAATACCCATTGTATTCATAAGCAAACACCCTATCTCCTCGTTGATGACAATAAGGAATAATATGCTTTCCAAAATCACAGGCTTTTTGGTCTTTTAAGGTTATTAATGCTTCTCTTAGTACTGGCCATGAGAAAATATAAATTCCCATAGATGCTAGATTACTTCTAGGTTGTGGAGGCTTTTCTTCAAATTCCAGAATTCGTTTACTTTCATCTGTAATGACAACTCCAAACCTACTTGCCTCTTCCATTGGAACTGGAATCGTTGCAAGTGTAATATCTGCCTTATTTGCTTTATGGAATTCTAGCATAACTTCATAATCCATCTTATAGATATGGTCACCGCCTAATATTAAAACATAGTCCGGATTATAATATTCCATATATTCTAAATTCTGATAGATTGCATTGGCTGTTCCCGTATACCATTCACTATTGGTACTTTTTTCATATGGCGGTAATATGGATACTCCCCCGATATTACGATCCAAATCCCATGGTATACCTATTCCAATGTGTGTGTTAAGTCTTAATGGCTGATATTGTGTTAAAACACCAACCGTGTCAACACCTGAATTAATACAATTACTTAATGGAAAATCGATGATCCTGTACTTTCCACCAAAAGCTACAGCTGGTTTTGCAATTTTCGCTGTTAAAACGCCAAGTCTTGAGCCTTGTCCCCCTGCAAGTAACATTGCTATCATTTCTTTTTTAATCATGTAATCACCTCTTGTCGTTTAATGTGAATATTATATCATATTTTGGTCAAATTGTGAATATTTTTACCAAATTTTTATTAAAAATTGACGTTTTTTTGACAAATCGTATAAAAATGGGAATAGTATTTTCCATTTTTTATGAAATGACTTATTTTTTTCAATTTATATTTGTATTTTCCACACAATTGGTTATAATAACAATATAATTAATATATCAGCAATCATACAATTGGTAATCTTTTGTTGATTTTGATACAAATAAGAATAGAATAGGAAGTGTCAAATTAATGTATAAAATTGACTTCAAAAAACCACTCCGAGTGCATTTTATTGGAATTGGCGGAATTAGCATGAGTGGTTTTGCAGAATTATTACATACTATGGGCTTTATAGTCAGTGGATCGGATGCAAAAGAAAGTAAAATAACCAAGCACTTAGAATCCTTAGGTATTAATATATTATATGGACAAAGTGCATCAAATATTACATCGAATCTTGATTTAATCGTCTACACAGCAGCAATCCATGAGGATAATCCAGAGTTTGTGGCTGCAAAGCAATCCACAATTCCAATGATGGACCGTGCTGAAATGGTAGGTCAGGTAATGAAAAACTATGAATCAGCCATTGCCGTAGCAGGAACACATGGTAAAACAACAACAACTTCTATGGTATCTCACATTCTATTAGCCGCAGATTTAGATCCAACCATTTCCGTAGGTGGTATTTTAAAAGCAATCGATGGAAATATACGCGTTGGTAATTCTTCTAATTTTATAACAGAAGCGTGCGAGTATACCAATAGTTTCTTAAAATTTTATCCAACCATTAGTATTATATTAAATATAGAAGCAGAGCACCTAGACTTCTTTAAGGATTTGGATGATGTTCGCAATTCTTTTTATGAATTTGCAAGCAAATTACCTCAAAATGGTCTGTTAATAATCAATGGTGAGATTGAACAAGTTGATGAGTTTATTGACAAATTGAATTGTCGCATTGTTACTTACGGAATGAATGCACCTTCTTATAATTTTACAGCTCGCCAAATCACCTATAATGAATTTGGATTAGGTGCGTTTGATCTGTATCATAATGAAACTTTTGTTGATCACATTCAGCTAAGTGTAGTTGGTGCACACAATATATCCAACGCGTTAGCAGCGATAGCACTTGGTTATGAATTTAATATACCGATCTCAATCATAAAAGAAGGATTATTAACATTTAAAGGAACGGAACGACGTTTTGAGTACAAAGGAGAAACCAATGGGGTTACTGTGGTAGATGATTATGCACATCACCCAACTGAGATTGAAGCAACATTAAATGCTACTGAAAAATATCCACACAAAACACTATGGTGTGTATTTCAACCACATACGTATTCTCGTACCAAAGCTTTTTTAAAGGAATTTGCATCTGCTCTGTCTAAGGCTGATAAGATTGTGCTTACTGATATCTACGCTGCAAGAGAACAAGATCCTGGAGACATTTCTTCCCTTGATCTCAAGAAAGAATTGGAGCTTTTAGGTAAGGAAGTTTACCATTTTTCAGAATTTGACGATATTGAAAATTTTTTATTACAAAATTGTGCTAACGGTGACCTGTTGATAACTATGGGTGCCGGAGACGTTGTAACCATTGGCGAAAGACTGTTAGGCGAGTAGTTATCCACATTATCCACAACCTTATCAACATTTTGATGATAAAAAGGTTGTGGATTTTTTAATTCTCTTTGACTCATTCTACAAGAATAGTAATCTATTGATACAAGTCCATAAATATCAATGTTTCGTCGTATTTCCCTTTTATTTTACATATATTTACATGTCTTTATCCACTTTATCCACTTTATCCACATTGTTCATCCCCCCCAATCCCCCGTAAAATCGCCTATTTCCTAAAAACCCTATGTGTGATATAATACTCGCGAAAGAACATTCGCTTGCTTGCAAGGGCGAATGTTATCGCGGGATCATAAACACAGGGTTTTTGTGTTTATGATACTCGAAAAGCAATTTCACGTGCTTGCAAGGGTGAAATTGCTTTGGGATAATAAACACAGCCTTTTCGTGTTTATTATACTCGCGAAAGAACATTCACTTGCTTGCAAGGGTGAAATTTACACCCACCTCATTAACCCCCGCATAAGCGGCAGATAGGAGTCAACATGGATACCATCAAGCTATATTCCTCAAGTGCGTCAGACGCAACAACAATTTCAAATATTTTTATTGACACATACATGCCTGTGGCGAATGGAAGCTATGTGAAAGTATATCTATATCTTCTCCGATGCTTATCAGGCAAGAACAGTGGACTATCTATATCCTATTTGGCAGATCGTTTGGACAATACAGAAAAAGACATCGTACGAGCACTAAATTACTGGGAAAAAGTACAGCTTATCTCTGTTTCTAGAAATACAGAGGGTAACATTACTGGAATAACTATGAATGAGCCAAGCTCCACTCAAACAGATACCAATACAGAGTCAACAGAAATACTGGATGAATTAGCAATCTCTCAGGAAGAAGTCCCAACTAGTTTAGAAGCACCAATCGAGCGTCCTGTTTACACTAGTCAACAGATTGCAGAATTATCCAATAACGATGAAATTAAATGGATTATGAACATAATTGAAATATATTTGGAACGGTTGCTAAAACCAAAAGATGTGCAACTAATCCTTTACTTATATGACACCGTAGGCTTTTCAGCAGAGCTTATTATGTATTTGTACGAATATTGTATCTCCAAGAACAAAAAAAATGCATCCTACATTGAGACGGTAGCACTTTCCTGGGCTGTGGAAGGGATTGATTCGGTAGAGAAAGCAGAAGCTTCCACCACCATGTATAACAGTAATTACAATGCAGTAAATAAGGCCTTTGGATTAACCAGAGCCCCTGGTAATATAGAGAAACAATATATCAATAAGTGGCTCAATTCTTTTGGATTTGATATTGCAATTATTGTAGAAGCCTGTAATCGAACACTTTTAAATACTCAAAAACCAGATTTTAAATATGCCGATAAGATATTAGAGAATTGGCATAAGAAAGGTGTTAAGAGTCCTTCTGATATCGAAAAGCTAGATCAAGAATATAGCGCTGTGAAGGCATCTGTAAAACCTCAACACACCCCTGGTGTACAAGCAAAACAATCTAATAATAAGTTCAATGCTTTTCCACAAAGAACTTATTCTGCGGAAGACTATTCTTCCCTAGAACAGAGACTTCTACATAAATAATTCTTGCACGGAACTAGAAAGGAACGTTAAATGGGACTGAAAAATGTTCAATACAATAGGATTTTACGTGAATATGATAATCGTAGATTAAAGAATCGACATCTATACGAGAAGAAGCAAGCCGAAGTGTATGAGAGAATTCCTGAATTAAAGGAAATAGATCATTCCATTGCTAGTGCATCGATCTCCTACGCAAAAATGGCTCTCCTAGGTACCGATTCCAGTGTAGACGATTTAGTGAATCATAATATGGAACTATCTATGAGAAAGGTAGAACTATTATGTGAAAATGGATATCCCGGTAATTACTTAACCCCCTCCTATGACTGTCCAGATTGCAAAGATACCGGTTATATTGAAGGTGAGAAATGCCACTGCTTTAAGCAAGCCATTGTTGACTTATTGTATGCACAATCCAATATAAAATCTGTGATACAAAGAGAAAACTTTGATACATTTTCCTATGCGTATTATTCAGATGATTATGTGGAACCAACCACTGGATTGTCTCCACGAGCAAATATTCAAAAAGTAGTTACTACCTGTAAGAATTTTATTCAATCTTTTGGGAATAACTATCAAAACATTCTGCTTTATGGTAATACTGGTGTAGGAAAAACTTTTTTAGCAAATTGCATTGCTAGAGAATTATTGAACCGAGCACATACTGTTATTTATCTAACCTCATTTCAACTATTTGATATTTTAGAAAAAAATAAGTTCGGAAAAGGCTCTGATAACTTCGAAAACGAAGAACAGTTTTACTATATTTTAAATTGTGATTTATTAATAATCGATGATTTAGGTACAGAACTTAATAATAGTTTTATCTCTTCGCAGCTGTACTTATGTATGAATGAACGCCATTTAAGCCAGAAATCTACAATAATTTCCACTAACCTATCATTGGACGATTTGAATGTACTTTATAGCGAACGTATTTTTTCCAGAATAACTAGCAATTATTTACTGCTTAAAGTTGTTGGTGAAGATATTCGACTAAAAAAAGCATTTGCACCTTGACTTAATTTTTTTAAGATGGTATAAAAGTAACTGGACAATTTATTGGAATATCAAATTCTTTAATTTAAAATGGAGGAAGCATTCATGTCACAACAAGAGAAAATATTAGAAACCATACCGGTTGGAACTTTAGGAATTATTGCTTTAGAGAGCAGTAAGACTCTAGGCAAGAAGGTAAATGACTTTATTGTTGATTGGAGAAATCAAAGAGACAGTGAACACACCGCAACCATTGCCTTCGCAGGATATCAAAGAGATTCCTATCTTCTAGAAGCATCTTGCCCACGATTTGGCTCAGGAGAAGCCAAAGGTATGATTAAAGAATCTGTTCGTGGTTCTGATCTATATCTTCTCGTTGATGTTTGCAACCATAACTTAACATATAAGGTATGTGGACAGGTTAATCATATGTCACCTGATGATCACTACCAAGATTTAAAACGTATTATCGCTGCTGTAGGCGGTAAAGCTAGAAGAATTACCGTAATTATGCCGTTTCTTTATGAAAGCAGACAGCATAAACGTAGCTCGAGAGAATCCCTAGATTGTGCATTAGCTCTTCAAGAACTAACTAATATGGGTGTAGAAAGTATCATTACCTTCGATGCACATGATCCACGAGTTCAGAACGCAATCCCATTAAAGAGTTTTGAAACTGTCCAACCAACTTATCAGTTTATTAAAGCTTTAGTTAAAAATGTACCAGATCTTCGTATGGATGCTGATCACATGATGGTTATCAGTCCAGATGAAGGTGGTATGTCAAGAGCAGTTTATTTTGCCAACGTCATGGGTGTTGACATGGGTATGTTCTATAAACGTCGTGATTATACAACCATCGTTGATGGACGTAATCCAATCGTTGCACATGAATTCCTTGGAACTGATATTGAAGGAAAAGATATGTTAATTATTGATGATATGATTTCTTCTGGAGAGAGTATGATTGATGTTGCTACTGAGTTAAAGAGACGTAAAGCTGGAAGAATCTTTGTTGCTTCTACATTTGGACTATTTACTAATGGCCTTGACAAATTTGATAAAGCATATGAAAGTGGATTAATCTATCGTGTGTTAACAACAAACCTTGTATATCAGCCAGAAGAACTACTTAAAAAAGAATATTATATTAATGTTGATATGAGTAAATATATTGCATTACTAATTGATACACTTAATCACGATGCTTCCATCAGTGAATTCTTAAATCCAACAAAACGTATTCAAAAGATATTAAAGCAATATAACCATAAATAATATAATTAAAACAATATAGTAAATAATTAAAAAGCGGTGCATTGTGCACCGCTTTTCTTTCTCTAAACTTAAACACGATAAACTAATCATAGTAATAAGACTACTCAACCGGTATCTCATCTGGAGGAATATCATCAACCGCATCTGGATTCTCTTCTTGCGTTGGGTCTTCCACCGGTGTATCCTCACCAGGCTCCTCGCCTTGATCTGGATCCTCAACCGTATTATCTCCTTGGTCAGCAGGATCACCTTCATAATCTTCGGATTCATCTGGTATATCATCTATCGTAGTTCCGCCATCTTCCTCTATGTCTTCTGGTGATAAGGTTGGTTCTATCGTAGGTTCTAATGTTGGTTCTGGCGTAGCTTGAACCGAATCATCTTCATAAGACGGAAAACCAATATCGTCAAGACCACTGTGTATAGCTTCCATAAACATATGCCAAATGGATCCAGGATAACTACCTCCAGTTAAATCATTTAATGTTTTAGGAAGGTCATATCCTACCCAGACACTTGTTGTATAATAAGGGGTATATCCTACAAACCAACCATCTTTTTTATCATCGGTAGTTCCTGTTTTTCCAGCTGATGACATATTCGTCAGGCCTAGGCCTCTTCCCGTTCCATTTTTAATTACTCCCGTTAACACATCTGTCATCATTCTTGAAGCATTTGACTCATAGACAGGTTTCTTATCCATCTTCTCACCAACAATTTCTTGACCTCTCGCATCGGTTATATGAACAATGCATGTTGGCTCTCTAAATACCCCATCGTTCTCCAGAGCAGAATAAGCAGATGCCATTTCCACAGAACTAACACCATTTGTAAATCCACCCAAAGAGGCTGCAGGATAATAATCATTTTTACTAATTCTACTAAAGCCCATATTCAAAAGATATTCCAAACCTACCTTTGGTGTTAAGTCCGTGAATATATTCCAGGCAATGGTATTCTTAGATACTTCAACTGCTCTTCTTATGGTGATATTCCCTTCATAAACACCATTGGAGTTCTTTGGGCCATCTTTTATTTTCTTATCTTGTACAATCTGTGTAGGAGAACAACCTCGTTCAAAAGCAGGAGTATAAACGACCAACGGCTTAATAGAGCTTCCTGGTTGTCGATAACTTTGATATGCTCTATTTAAACCATATCCTGTCATCTTTTGACTTCTACCACCAACAATAGCCACCACTCGACCGGATTCATTATCAATACAGGTTGCAGCTCCTTGTAGCTTATAGATTCCTTCTTTATTTTTATCAGTAAATCCTTCTAATACCTGATTAACTGAATCCTGAAGTTGCTTTTGAATCTTTGTGTCAATGGAAGTATAAATACGATAACCTGAGTTATACAACGACTGTTGACATTGATTATATAACTCATCATATTGCTGATCATAATTTTCCTTATCTTCCTCGTCTTCGAATTGATTACGGAAGGTAAATCCTTGTGCTTTCATTAATGCTCTCGTTGCACAATAATATACATAAGTTTCAATATAATTCTTCTTTTTAATTGATGGTAAATCTAACGCTATTTCTTGATTATACGCTTCATCATATTGTGATTGAGTAATCTTACCATCCTTAAGCATCTGATCTAAAATTCGATTCTTACGTTTCACTGTATTATCTGGCTCATCAATTGGATCGTAGATAGTAGGATTATTAGGAATGGCACATAGAAAAGTAATCTCACCCAGTGTCAATTCATCCACACCTTTACTAAAATAACCTTTACTAGCTGCTTGAATTCCATAATAACCATTGGCAAAATAAATATTGTTCAGATAGAACTCCATAATCTGATATTTCTCATATTTCTTTTCCAACTCCAAAGAGATAAACATCTCTTTTACTTTTCTCTCCCAACTTACCTCATTACTTAAAAATATACTTCTACTGAGCTGCTGTGTTATGGTACTTGCACCTTGTGTTACTTCACCTTTGTGCCGAACAAGTGCTACAAAAGCTCTGGTTATGGCTTTCAGATCGATACCATTATGAGAATTAAACTTTTTATCTTCAATTGCAATCATGGCATCCTTGGCATAATCAGGAATATCTTCATAGGAAATGTAGTATACGTCTTTCGCACCTTTTAATGTGGACAAAAGATTACCATTGGTATCATATACAAGGCTTGTTTCTGTCTGTCGAAATGTATCCACATCTGATTGTTGAACAAGGGATTTTGCCTCTGCTTGCATATCTATTACGGTTTCACCATATCTTAAATAGAACATGATTCCAATAATCAAAATTGTTGTTAATAATAGTAGCGTTACAATTTTAAAAAAGAATTTAACGCTTTGATTTTTGGAACTTTTCTTTTGCTTCTTTTTCTTTTTTGCTGTCATATTCGGTTCCTTCTTTTCATTTATTGCTTCATTGCTAAAGATGATTATA
The DNA here is from genome assembly GCA_023420935.1 of Bacillota bacterium. Classification (GTDB taxonomy): domain Bacteria; phylum Bacillota; class Clostridia; order Lachnospirales; family Lachnospiraceae; genus Mobilisporobacter. The sequence continues at coordinate 38,679 of JAEZUR010000086.1, forward strand.
CTACATTCATTTTCACAATGGCACCCTTACGAGAAAAAATTAAGAAAAATTTAAAGTTCTATTAACTTATACTTTAGATCCAACTGGTCTAAAATTTCTTTTTCCCGTTTGTGACAGGTAAATAAAAGTACCTGGCGATTTCCCTTGGCTAATAACTCTAAGGTTGATCTACAACGAGTTTCATCATAGAGAGAAAGGCTATCATCCAAGATGATAGGCATATTTTTATCCAATAGCAAGTTAGCTGCTGCCAATCTTAATGCTAAAAATAGTTGATCCATAGTTCCAGCACTTAGCTGGTTCATTGATAGAAAAGAATTCCCACTTCTTACTTTTACATTAAGCTTTTCATCTACATAAACCTTCTCATAAGTACGATTAGTAATCTCTTCTGCTAGTTGGGAGATGGTTTCATTAAATTGCCTTCCAAACCCATCGTGTATTTCTTCTGCTAATCGTGTTATGGTTTGTATGGCCAGATCAACGGCCGCTATATTTTCATTGGCACTGTCTAGTTGTCTATCCAATTCCTTTTGTTCCTCCTGTAAAATTCCTAACTGGCTAATTCTCTCATCCAACTTTTCTAATTCCCAATTAAGTCGTTCTAACTGTAGCATACATTTTTGTTCATCCTCAGTGGTTAATATCGATTCCTTACTATCTAAATTCACTTCTACATTAGTAGATTGGTTTTGTCTTTCTCTCCATTGTAATACACAAAATAACACAATTCCTACCACTGCAAAAAGAACATATACCAAAATCTGATGTTCTATTTTCTCCTGTTTCACAAAACCAGAGGAAAGCAAGAGTAAAAACCAAATCGCTGCAAATATAGAACTTTTTTTCAAATAGTTTCTAGACTTATTGTGCGTCATTTCCCCTGTTTGCACTTGCTTTTGATGCTGTTTTACTAAGAGACTTTCTTGTTTGGCCCCAATTGTTGCAATCTGATTCTCTAATACATCCCTTTGCTTCTCCAGTATGGGTAATTCCTTTAACTCCTCATGAATTTGCTCTAACCGTTGTAATAGTCTTGGATTCCGTAGTTTCTTCTTTTTATCGGTAAGCTCTTGTAAGGCTCCTGCAATATCAACTTCATTACTTTTTGAAGTTGTCAAATTCGCTAGATAATTCTTTATATGATCTGCTAATTCCTGGTCTGTGGTACTTTTATTTTGTTCCATACTCACGGTGTTGCGATAGGACTCTTTCGTTAAATTGCCAAACTGAGGAGGTGTTTGCCAACTTTCATACTGTTCTATTCTTCCGGTTCCCATATGAACAACTCTTAATAATTTATTCTCTTTATAAAAGCTTCTCTCAATTTGATAGTCTGCATGATCCGATCTTATCTGCATGGTGCCCCCATACATACTTGGAGTTTCCCAAGGAAGATACTTTGTATAAAGATCATCTTTCGATTCTCTACCTCTTGGCTTCTCAATACCTAGTATCATACCTCTTATGAATGAATGTATTGTTGTCTTACCAGCCTCATTACTACCGTAAATCACATTTATCCCTGGTGAAAACGTAACTTTCTTATTGTGAAACTTTCCAAAATGCAGTAAAACTATTTCTAAAATTAACATATTTATCCTCACTTTTTTGTTGCCATTTGACTATTTAGTTTTCTTAAGTAATGCTTCCATGCCGTAATACAATGCCTTATCAGCAATCTCATCTTTTTCTCCACAAGTCCGTATTGCATCGATAAACATACCAATCATATTGTCTCTATTCTGATATTGTAACCTCTCAAAATCATAATCTGGTATGGTATTATCTTGAACTTCTACGACATTACCAATTATAAGAAAATCAGATTCCAGAAAAACAACTTCTGGGTCTCTAATGCCAGCTAATATAATTTTATAAATGTGCTGCTTACCTAAACGATTCATATGTTCTTTTATAACATCAATTACTGATCCCTTAACCATATCTTGGTCAACTTCTATCTCTAGATGAAAGTATTGCCTTTTCGAACAAGGTACAAACGTAATATGACTTTGCAGATTGCCGGATAATTCACCAAGAATGTATCCATGGTTTCCTGTCTCATTCCGATCCAATGGCTCTAAAGAACCTGCGTAAGCCATGGCTTTGCCAAGTCTCTCCGATTTATGAATATGACCCAAAGCCACATAATCAAATCCTGCCATATCAATTAATTTGCGATTCATTGGAACATTCTTCTCATCACCACCATGAGCTAATAAAATATGAAATCCATTTCCTTTTGATGGCACAGCGGCATCGTATATTGGTTCTGTTATATCTCTCTGATGATAACTAAAACCATAGACTGTAGTTGACACCTCTGGAATATAGATCTTTTGCAGCTCCTTTGTTCCCAAAAATATAACTTGCTCACACCAATGGAACTCTCTATATCTAGAATGTTCTCCAATATAATCATGATTCCCCGCTATCAATACAACCTTTGTATGAGTTAATTTTGAAAAGTAATAATTTACTTCTTTTAATTCCCTCAGAAGCGGTTGTCGATGAAATAAGTCGCCAGCTATTAGCAGCAAATCTATGGACTGTTGATTGCAACGTTCTATTACTTCAAAAAAACTTTCATAAAGTTCTTTACTTCGTTTTTCACTCCATGGTTTTCCCTGATCTGGAACCATACCCAGATGAACATCTGCTATATGAATAAATTTCATGTTAATCTCCTATGATTGCGTAAAAATATTATGATATTACTACTTATTTTAGCATATGATTATTCTCTTTGCAAAACATTTGTTCGTTATCCAATTTACAATAATGGGCTATTATTAAGAATAACGGAACTGTTCCCTCATTACTTCATAATAGCCCTAATTGAAACATTATTACATTTTATAAGCTGGTTTAATATATAAGGTTTTATTCTCATCTTCAACCACTTTATCATAGACAACCGTTTTCCATTCCTCTTTTGGTATCTCCTCAATCCCCACAGATATAACACCTTCCTCAAGTCCTAAATTTGTACTAACCGTATCAACTATTGCTTGTGCTAACTCCATTTTAATTGTATCATCTCTTCCCGGATACATCTGAACAATAATATGTGGCATACTGTGTCCTCCTAATATTTGATTTTTCTCATTATAAATCAAACCACACTAAACAACAAGTATGAATAAAGTAACCTTGCATATATTAAAACGAGGTGAATTAAATGCAATCCTGTGAATTTATAACAACAATCACGACTCTTGCTTGCGCGATAAACTGCTGCTGTACAAAAGAAGAAGTTGCTTTCCTGGCCATTGCACTTTCCCAGTTAGGTAATACTTTATCTACAACCCTTGCAATAGATGAATTAAACGATATCGCTTCCAGAGAAACGTCAAATAAAGATACCGATCCTACTTCCAAAGACAATATGGGAAATAGTCCAACAGGTGCTGCAACGGATCTACTTCTTTTATAACACGAAAACCATATTTACCGAACTAATTAGGCGTATACTTTTATGTAAAATACAGATAATACCTCCTATAACAAAGGAGGTGATAATTCTATGGATCCAATCCATCAGGTGGCTCCAATTCAGGCAGTTCATCCACTTTATTACGCTGGACTTTTTGATACCTATCAAGAGACAGATGATTACCTAAACTCTCTTGATTCTGACACGAGAGATTATGTATTAAATCATTCTGGTGAATTTAGTACACGTATTGATCTAATTGATTGTGTTAAACGATTACACGGTGAAAGCTAAGGATCTTCCTTGGCTTTTCGTTTTGTACGAAACGATAGAAAACACGCTGAGGAATTAGATGTTTAAACTAAACCTTGAATTTATGATTAAAAAGAATAAACTGTTCTTTAAGAGAACAATTTATTCTTTTTTCATTTATGAGAATGCCATAAACACTTTGATCAACTTGAATTATCAATATGCTATACAAGACTAAACTGAAGTGATACACAATATAGTTTGTCGAGCAACTGTATGAAGTCGTTGGTACTTAGGTTCTGTTTTTTAGAACCTTACGTACCACTACGAACTTCACCCAAGCGAGAGCGTGTTGCGAAACAAACTATATTGTGTATCACTGTAAATTAAAATGAACCAAAATCACCTTACGTCTCTCTTATAGTTAGGTGCACCAAATTAGGAAAGGAGAAAATATGTTAGCGGAAGAAGAATTAATACGCAAAGTGAAGGAAGGAGATATGCATGCATTTGAGCAGCTCTTTGAATTATATAAAACCAGCGCTAAGCGGCTGGCTTATATGATTACCGGAAGCATAGCAGATAGCGAAGATGTTGTTCAAGAGACATTTATCCAATGCTATGGAAAGATTAGACAGCTAAAAGAGCTTTCTCTTTTCCAATCATGGTTTTACCGTATTCTTACCCGAATTGCATGGAAATATTGTAACCATAGAAAAAAAGTACAGCCTGTGGATGAATTTTCCGAATCAGACATCATGGAGTACACACCCTTAAATTCCGCATCAGATCAAGTATTAAAAAATGAAGAAGCAAAAATACTTTATGAAGCAATCTGCAATTTAGATAAAAAACAACGAACCGTGATTATACTTTACTACTACAATGACTTGTCCCTAAAAGAAATCAGTCTAATCATGCGATGTTCAGAGGGAACGGTAAAATCAAGATTATATACGGCTAGAAAGAATTTAAAACTTGCCTTAAAGAGCCGAGATTATATGGAAGTGGAGATGTTTAATAATGGAAGAATCAAAGCGATTTGACGAGAAAATCAAACAGGTATTAATACAAAAAAGTAAGAACGTGGAAGTATCACCTGAACTTTATCCAAGAATAAAGTCAGAACTAACTAGAAGTGACATTGGGAGGTCAACTATTATGAAGAAAAATATTATGAAACAAGCTGCCGTATTGGCTGCTGTACTTTGTCTTGGTTCCGCTACTGTATTTGCAGCAAGTTATATTCATAGCTACATCTCTATTGGTGGAGAATCAAAAACAGAATACCCAACTCAAAATGAAATAACATCCGAATTAGGGTATTCTGCAAATACGGTGAAAGAATTCGAAAATGGGTTCCGCTTCTCTGATTACAATATTGCTACCACAGCGGCATTAGATGCAGAGGGTAATAAAATTGGTGATTTTAAGGAAATAACATTTGATTACACCTTAGCTAATACTGATAACAAGAGTCCATTATCTTTAGTAATTTCCAAACCCCTTGAAAATGAAACCGCAAATGACTCTGGCATTCAATTAACCAAAGATGATATGACATTTACCTATCAGGAAAGCTTATATAAGTTTGTACCAGAAGATTACAAGGTAACCAAAAAGGATCAAGAGAAAATAGATGCTGGTCAATTAGAAATTAGCTATGGATCAGACGCCGTAGAAGAAATAAACTACCAGTTTTTAAATTGGCAAGAGAATGGCGTTCGCTATAGTATTTTGGCACCTAACTATAATTTGACTCAGGAAGAATTGTTACAAATGGCTTCTGAAATAATTCAATAAATTACAAAAATGCCATAGTAATCTTTTATAAACGATTACCATGGCATTTCTATTACTCGTCTTAGGCTGGTATAACCTTTAATTATTTTTTCTAAAATACTTATTACGACTTAAATAAGTATGATGTCATTGACAAACTTCCCATCATACACTCTTCGTTAAATGTCGTTAATCGGTCATTATCTTCTGTTGCACCCAAAACATATAAGAGCGGATAGAAATGATCTGGTGTTGGAAAAGCTAATTGCGAAGACTTTCCAGCATTTTCGTAATGTATTATATCTAAATAGTCTTTCTGAAGAATCTTGCCCTTAATATACTGATCAAATTCTTCTGCCCAGGAATATCCTCCTGCCATCTCCCAATTCAACTTCGATAAATTATGAACAACATTACCACTTCCAAAAATCAAAACACCCTTCTCACGAAGTGACCTTAGCTCTTTTCCAATTTCATAATGTGTTCTAGCATCTGCGTTCCTGTCTATACTAAGCTGATAAACTGGAATATCCGCTTCTGGATACATCTTATGAAGAACAGACCAGGTACCGTGATCATAACCCCAGCTATTATCGATTATAACATCTTTTTGTATTAAGTTTTTGGTAAAATGAGCCATAGCAGGTGCTCCAGGCGCTTTATATTCTACTTTATACACTTCTTCTGGGAAACCATACAGATCGTAGATCATTTTTGGATATGTTGCATCCGTAATCCTAGTACCTTCTGTAAACCAGTGAGCAGATATGGCTAAAATAGCTTTGGGTCTTGGGAGGAGCTTTGCAATCTTTACCCAATTCCTTGTATAGGTATTGTCTTCCACAGCATTAATCGGAGATCCATGTCCAAAAAATAGTACTGGCATCATTTCAGATTTATTCAATATAGCTTACCCCTTTCTACTCTATCCATATAATTGAGTTCTATCATTCTTATTTTACTTCTTTATTCATATTTTGTCATCTACTTAGAGCGATTTCGCCTTGACAAGCCTCATATTCATGTTATACTTAAGAGGCTGTCTTCTCTTACATAGAATGGATTTAGCAAATTATAACGTCAGTTCGTAACCTTCCTGACGAAGGGATTATAAAACATCCCTTAAAACAAAACTAAAGGAGAATTAAATATGAGAAACAAAAAGGTTCTTTACTTAACCCAAGCTGCTATGATTGCAGCAATTTATGTCGTATTGACATTTATCGCCAACGCATTGGGGTTAGCATCTGGTGTAATACAGGTTCGTTTATCAGAGGCTCTAACCATACTTCCCTACTTTACCAGTGCAGCCATTCCAGGTGTATCCATTGGATGTTTGCTTAGCAATATCCTAACTGGTTGTTCCTTAATGGATATTATTTTTGGAACTATCGCTACTCTACTTGGAGCAATTGGTTCTTATTCACTACGAAAACACAAATTCCTTGTTCCACTTCCACCAATCATTGCAAATACCATTATTGTACCATGGATACTCCGCTTAAGTTATGGCTTAGAAGATGCCATTCCTTATATGATGTTGACTGTTGGTATCGGTGAAATCATTTCTTGTGGATTACTTGGAATGTTATTATTATTCGCACTTGATCAATACAAAGATGTTATATTTAAACAATAAAATAGTCTCGGCATAGCCGAGCCTTTGGGAGTTCGCTACACGAACTCCTGGCTAATTTAAACATTTGAGAGAAATAATTTAGGCTGTTATAAAAGCTTGGATATAGATTATACAATCTTTATCCAAGCTTTTATAACAGCCTTTTCTATACTATCAATCAATCCAGTGTCCAGTTCTTTGTACTGCTTTCTTCCAACCCCGTAGCAATTCTGCTCGTTTGGTCTCATCCATAACTGGTTCAAAGGTTTTTGATATTTTCCAATTACCTTTGATTTCATCTTTATTCTTATAATACCCTACTGCCAAACCTGCAAGATAAGCGGCACCTAGTGCAGTTGTTTCAATTACCTGTGGCCGATCAACCCAAGTTCCAAGTAAATCCGCCTGAAATTGAATGATAAAATTATTCGCACTGGCTCCTCCATCTACTTTTAAGGTTTCTAAGGTAATACCCGAATCTTCTTCCATAGCCTTTAATACATCATAAGTCTGATATGCCAGTGATTCCAAGGTAGCTCTTACAAAATGTTCTTTTTTTGCTCCACGGGAAAGGCCAAATACCGCTCCTCTTGCATATTGATCCCAATATGGTGCCCCAAGACCAGTAAATGCAGGAACTACATAAACCCCATTGCTATCTTCTACCGATAAGGCTAGGCTTTCCGTTTCCGCTGCTGTGCTTACTAGTTTTAGTTCATCTCTTAACCATTGTACTGCTGCCCCAGCTACAAATACACTACCTTCCAGCGCATATTCCACTTTATTATCAATTCCAATGGCAATAGTAGTTAATAACCCATGTTGCGATTCTACTGCCTTCTCTCCTGTATTCATGAGTAAAAAGCATCCTGTCCCATAGGTATTTTTTGCTTCCCCTGGTTCAAAGCAACATTGTCCAAATAGAGCCGCTTGCTGATCCCCTGCAACACCTGCAATGGGAATCTTGCCTCCGAATAAACCAACATCTGTATACCCAAAAATTCCACTAGAGGATTTCACTTCTGGAAGCATACTGCTTGGAATTTGTAATTTATCTAAAATCTCCTGATCCCATTCTAAGGTATGAATATTATAAAGCATGGTTCTTGAAGCATTGGTATAATCTGTTGCAAAGACTTTCCCTTTGGTCAATTTATAGATTAACCAAGTATCAACGGTACCAAACATTAAATTACCTTGTTCTGCTTCCGTTCTTGCCCCTTCCACATGATCAAGAATCCATTTAATTTTAGTTGCCGAAAAATAGGCATCCATAATCAATCCCGTTTTCTCTTTGATGACCTGTTCAAATCCATCATTTTTTAGTTCATCCACCATTTGAGCAGTCCTTCGACACTGCCATACGATGGCATTGTAGATTGGCTCACCGGTTCTTCTATCCCATACAATAGTAGTCTCTCTCTGATTGGTAATTCCAATCGCTACGATCTCCTCGGGCTCAATTCCCATTTGGGCTTTCGCTTCAGTAAGCACGCTTAATTGGGAAGACCATATCTCATTGGGATCATGTTCTACCCATCCACTTTTGGGAAAGATCTGTGTAAATTCCTTCTGTGTCGTTATAACGATTTGACCACTTTCATTAAAGATAATGCATCTAGAACTAGTTGTCCCCTGATCCAGCGCCATGATATACTTTCCCATAACAATACCCTCCATTTTCAAAAACTAACTATAGCCCTTGCAAGCAAGCAGGTCCTCTTAATAGTATGTACACGTCACATTTTTCCCCATCTTTTTCATCGTTTCCTTAATCTGCTCTATTAAATTCATTCGGATACTAATGTCAAATGGTAAATTCGGATTCTGATGTGCTACATTAATGGTCTTACCTACATAAAATCTTAGATCGGTACATTCTTCTATTAAAACTTTGGCTACAAGAGAGCCTCCATTTTCTTTATCTAACTCTAAAAAGAAATTCTCATCCACTTGATCTTCTTGATATTGCTTTAGAATAGTAAGAGTTCTGCTAAGGGTTAGTATTCCCTCTGTCACCAGGTCAATCCCTTCAATCTGTGCAATTGGTGGAATATTAGGATCTACATAATTAAGGGAGGTTCTTATTTCCTTCCCTAGTACTCTAGCGGTAATGTTTGCACTGGTTCCACCGCAAACAACCTTCTTACCTTCCCCTTTCATAAACTCATGAACAACTACTTCATCCTCTTCTGGCCTAGATGGTGGCCCTGTAAATAGGTTTACTAGCTTTCGATCGATAATCCTAGCTACGGCTACCGTAGTATCGTCACCAGGACGTTGCATATATAAGTCATCACATGCCTTACTTAATAGAGTAGCCATACGGGTAGCGGATGTAGCTTTGCGAATATGGTTCACTGCATAATCCGCCATACTATCCCATGTCCATCCAAAGTTGAGGATTTGCCCTACACCTGCATGGATAACACCATCACTCATTAATACAAAACAATCTCCCAGTTTTACTGTAAATCGGTACTCTTTGATGGCCTTTCCTTCAATCACACGTTCTTCCGATGGAATATGTAACAATTGATTATCCCTTATAAAGACACAACTTGGATTATCAAACTCTACCAGATACGCTTCTCCACTGTGAAAAATCTGAAGGATACTAAAGGTAGAATATGCCACCTGTCTAACCTGGCAGACTGGTAAAGTTTTAACAATCGTCTCCACACATTCATCAATGGCTGCTCCATTTAAAAACATAGTTCCTAGGATTTTAGAAGTAAGCGTTGCTAATATATTTGCCTTTACACCACTTCCCATACCATCTGCCAATATTAAAATATTAGAATCTGCTGTTTTTAGAATCTCTACTTTGTCACCACATAATTCTTCATGATGTTTATTTAAACTTTTATATGATACATCTACGCTTACATTCATAACTAACCTCCAACTATTTTACCTGCTTTTCTTCCCCATCATAAATAATGGTATCTCGAAGTTTCGTAAGCGTTACCTTAGTTTCTGCCGTTGTCTCTCCCAACAGACCCGCAATCTGTTGCGCAACCATCATTTGCTTATCTATTACCTTTTGAGCCATCTCAATGGTCTCCATTTTCACTTTATAAGCTTGTCTATTCTTTTCCTCTTCCGTGGAGATATCTTGAAAAATTCCAAGAACACTGTTTTGCTCTTTTATGTATACTATATTTTGAAGGGTAGATAAGTTCATCTCTGGATAGATTACCTTTTTGCTTAAAATACTAGTATGATTATTTAAAACATATTCAAAATCCGTATGGTCAATCAATTCATACAAATACATGTTCAAAGCCTCTGTTTTGGTTTTATGAAAATACTTCTCTGCCGCATGGGAGAATTCAATAATTTTCATCTCAGCATCAACAATCAAAATAATATTTGGTGTTGTATCAAGTACCACATTTGCCATAGATTGAGCTTTTTCATGCATAAATGGTATACACATATTAAGTTCCGCTTTTCCCTGATACACAGCAATTGCCTTATCTCTACAAGAAGGATAGCCACATGCTCCACAATTTAATTCGTGTTGTTTCTCTGTTTTTCCGATCTTATTTAATATGCTCTGAATCTGACTCTCCGTTGGTAGCTTTTCCCTTGGGGAGCGATTATAAAATGTTTTAGCAAATGAAATATGATTCGAACTACTTGGATAATCATTTGTTACTGCTGATTCCTTTTCTATAGATTCTTCCATATCTAATTTAATCTTAAATCTAGAAAAACCTTCTCGATTACTATCTACTGCTGGCCCTTTAATACATCCACCATTGCAGAGGTTTGCTTCAATAAAGCAACCATGAACCTCTCCTTTTTCCATACTTTCTAACAGTTCAATACAATTGTTAATTCCATGTACATAAAACTTTCGATAAGAATCCGTATCCTCTTTTGTAGCTAAAACTGAGGAAATAATTCCACTACTGATCGGGTAAAGTCGATTCACCTTTGGATCTTTATTATGTGGTTGCTTATCCTCACAATCTAAAATATTGATCTGTGCTTCATTAAGCCACTCTTCTAATTCTGTAAAATTTATAACTGCGTCTACAAATCCTTTTGTTCTTGCATCACTTTCCGCTTCTCGTTTTTTAGAAATACATGGTCCTAAAAATACAATTTTGTAATCATCACCTAACTCTTCTCGAATCAATTTTCCATGAGCAATCATTGGCGATACCACGGGAGCCATATATTTTGTTAAGGAAGGATAATAGATCTCAATTAGATCATTCACACTCTGACAACAGGTTGTAATAATATTATCCATCTTCTTTTCTTCCAATAGTCTAGCGTATTCTGCTGTTACATATGCTGCACCTTCTGCGGTCTCCCTCACTTGTTGGAAACCTAGTTTCATTAATGCAGATACAACCTGCCCTGGTGTATGATATCTTAAAATACCTAAGTAGGATGGTGCAATGGAAACTACCGTTGGTATTCCCTGTCTAATATAGTCTTTTACACGTTCCAAATCACTGATAAAGGATTTGGCATTCTGCGGACAGGCTTCTAGGCATTGACCACAGAGAATACATTGATCATTCATAATCTGTGCTTGTTCGTTTTTAACTGTAATTGCTTTCACCGCACAAGTACGGACACATTTGTAACAGTTCTTACATTTTGCTTCTTTAAATCCGATTACATTCATACTAACTCCCATCCGTGTGCCAAGACACACTCAAAATCAAGATGTGAATTATACTATTCACATTAATCTTTTGCGTACTTCGTTTTGAAAAAAATCCTCTGTGTCGCCTGCGGAAAGTGAATATACTTCACCATCCATCTTCACACATACACCTTTGACACACTCTCCCATACAGAATGCACCACTTAATGTTACATCATTCTCCAAATGATTCTTAGCAATCAGCCCCTCCAATTGCATAATAACTTCCCTTGAGCCCTTAAGATGACAGGAGCTCCCAATACATACCGAGATAACCATATCTTCCTCCTCTTACTACTTTTACTTTATTAATGTATTGCGAAACTCATCAAACTACCGTATTATCTACACAACTTATACAACTCCAGAGCGGAAGTTAAGCGGAAGGAGCGTTGGAGCGGAGGAATTGTATAAGTTGTGTAGATAATTCATAACATAAATTGTTTCGCAATTGCCTTTATAAATACCATTTAAAGATGAAGTCTCTTTTTCAATTCCGCCATCATCTTATTCCCTTGAAAGATAAAAATAGCCGAAAGAAAAATAATACTTGCAGCAACACAGATAAGGGATGGATATCGGACATTCAGCATACCAATTGCAAGGAACAGAATAGGCATAATCCCAAATAATCCACCAATAATGGTGTAAATCATGAAGTCTTCCACATCACTGTGCATAATCTTGCTGATAAAAACCATGGCAAGCATAGCTGACAAACAAGTAATTGGTATAACAAAGTCTACAGACCAACCCTTCCATCCGGTAAAATAATCCCAAAATATACTAATAATTGAGATCATAACAACTTGGTATAATATATTTTTGGGTATATTCTTTCGTTTGCGAAAGGCTATGAATAGTGCTGCCCATAAACAGATTATCCCTGCTACAACAAATAAAGACCACCAACCATGATTATGAAACATGATATTAATAGTAACTGTAACAACAACCACCACGATTGATAGAAACGTTAATATCCGGAAAAACATATAATGCTGCTCATACAAAGTAGGAATATGAGGAAATACTTCGTCATCCAGATTCTCATTAACAGGTTCTTCCACTCTTAACTCATTTTGGCAAAGAGGACAATATCTTCTATTCCCAACAACTTGAACTTTACATTTATCGCAATAATTCATCTGTTACTCCTCCCAGCCACTATTGGTAACCAATTTTACACCGACTCCCATGTCGGTTAGCTTACGAAAAAATCTCTTTTCTATCTCTGTATTCACAAAACAAGAGGTAAAACTCATGTTTAAATTATCTCCGTAAGAACACATGCACATCTGTTGTTTTTTTGTACTAACAAACACATCAAAGAGTTTAATATATTCCATTAATTCTGGTGGCATTTTAATATTACCTACATTAGAAGCGGAAAAAGTATAATTCAGTTCTGAAATTTCATATGCTAATTTCATAAAAAAGTCCTTAAATACCAAAGGTGTGATTCGGGCAAATATATTTCTCTCTAAAGATCCTAATCGGTGCATACGAGCTGAGACTTTATCTTTATTTAATTCCTGTTTAAAACATTCATTTACCTGTTGAATCACATCTGCTAGTTCTCCAGAACATTTACCAAAATCATAGGAAACGGTCATGACACCGAAAAAATTCCTTGCTGATTCAGAAACAAAGTAATTACGTAAGTTTACTGGTACAGCAATCGAAACTGGACGTCTTTTCTCACGCACTGTCATCTCTTCTCCTATGGAGCACAAAAGGAGCGCAACCAAAAATACAGTTAGTGTTGTATTATGGTCGTGTGCCTTCTCAATAATTTCTTTTACCGAAACAGTTCCTTCAATTACTTTCAGACGATACTCAGATAACTTGGTACCTCTTAATTTGTAAGCTCGTTTGGACTTCTTACTTTCTGTTACTTGTGGTTTTTGCTTATCATCATAATATCGGCTAAAACTATCATCCATTCGTTGGGTTCTAGATGCGTCGTAATCCATCTGAATTGTCTTTTTATCTAATACATCCTCATGTTTTAACAATAAATAATGATAAACTAGTGCACGTAGAAACTGTAACGCTCCTGTTCCATCCGTCAAAGCATGATAAACTTCAACATTAATTCTTGATTTATAGTAAGTTACGTCAAACAGTAACTTTCTCTTATTGTTATCATAAATAGGGCTGCAAGGAGACTTGTCCTCCACTCTTACAATATGTTCCCTTTCACTTAAATCAAAATAATACCAGAACAACCCTTTTTTCATTACAGATTGAAACAAAGGGAATTCAAGTATGGTAAGTCGCAATGCTTCTTGCAAGATCTCAGGATTGATCTCTTCCTTTAATTCGCAAGCAAGACGAAATACTTTTGTATCTCTTTTTCCTGTGGTGGGTGGGAATATTTTAGCCGCGTTATCCAAACGCGTCCATTGAGTATTACTTCTATTCTTCATTACTTTCCTCGCTTAAAAATTTGTTAATCAAATCATAGCATTCTAAAATCATACTCCATCTTGGAGTTAAGGAGAAAAATCCATGTACACCATCTTTAACCCGGTGCAATCTTACTTCATTTCCATATTCACTTAGCCTTTTGGCATAGGCTTCACCCTCGTCCCTTAAAGGGTCAAACTCTGCTGTAATTACAAGGGTACTTGGTTGATGATATAGATTCTCCGCTACCATAGGTGCAAAATAAGGATTCTTTCTATCTTTCTCACTGCTTTGATATAACTCCATATAGTCACAAAGTTTTTTTCTGGTAAGTATATAATCGGTTCCATTTTCTATCACAGAAGGAAATGGAGTATTTTCTGTAAAATCATTGTTGGTAGAAGGATAAATTAATATTTGCTTTTTGGGAAGAAATTCCCCTCGATCCCGTGCCATCAAGGACACTACCGCAGCAAGATTACCACCTGCACTATCACCAATTAACGTAATCTGATCTTGTTTGATTCCAAATAATTTCTCTGAATGCAGGAAAATCTCTTTCGCCACATAATAACAATCTTCTGGTGCTGCAGGAAATCGATATTCTGGTGCCAACCGATAATCAACCGAAACAACCGTATGTTTTGTCAGCTTCGCCATATAGGCGCAGACTTTATTGTAACTATTAATATTACCAGTTACCCATCCGCCTCCATGAAAAAAAAGCAGAATCGGTTTTTTTACCTCCTTTTCTGCCGAAAATATTCTCACTGGAATCTCGTGGTCTTCAAAAAACACCTTGTGATTCCATGCTTTATAAAATGGTCTTGTATAATGTGGATGCGTAATATTAATAATTCTCCGAACGACTTTATAATTCTTCTTTAGATTAATATCCGGATACGATAATACCTTTAATGCTGCATGTACTGCTTTGTGAATTGCCATATGGTCATGCCCTCATTATCTGTATAATTATGATCAGTTACTTAAGTAGCTTTTGAAAACCCTAGTGCCCTCATTACTGATTCTACCGTTCTTTCCTTCGCATAAATGGTGTTAACCGGTTCACTAATCTCTTCTAGATAATGTGCATCTGAATTGGTAACGATATTACAAGATTTTAGATAGGGATGTAGTGCCTGAAGGGGATGAAGGTTTGGCATACTTTTTAACTCTACACATTGAAACCTGCTATCCGGCGGTATAAATCCCAAATTTGCAAGCAAACTATTGGCATTTTTATCGATATGTGCAGGTATCATGATACCATGATATTTTACAACTAAATCATATAACCTGTCAAAGGTTATATCCGTTGCATTTATTAAAAGATTCTTAACATTTCCTAAAATATGTTCCTCTTGATCCATAATAAGTTGTTTCCCGAAAATCTCTTCGTTATTGGGAACTGGCATCAGATGATCATAGACATACTCATCAAACTCCATCGCTTCCCAAAGATGTTCGAATAAGCATACTACATGAACCTCTTCCATGGTGGTTAATTCCATACCTGGAATGGCTAATATATTATATTCTTGGGCTAACGATAATACGGCTGGACAGTTCTTACACGAATTATGGTCAGTTACCGCAATTACATCTAGATTTTTAAGTGCAGCCATTCCAACAATATTCGCTGGCGTCATATCATTATCTCCACAGGGAGATAAACAGGAATGGATGTGTAGATCATAACTAAGGGGTATCATGAAGTAAGTTATGAATTGCAAGCGCTGCATCAAAGATAGGTTTATCCGTACTTAATACCGTTACACTCTCTGATTTCGCCTTCTCAAGAGCTGGTAGATCAAAGGCTGCTCGTTCCGCAAGAATAATGCATGCAGTGTCTGTAAGTGTGGCAACTGCCAACGTATTGATATTTCCCATTACCGTCACCCACGCTGCTCCTTCTGGTATTTTACTCATAGCTATACTTAATAAATCACAGCAAAATACTTTGCTGATATTTTTCTCCAAATCTTCTCCCGCATGTATCACTTCAAAAACCCCAGAATTTATCAAATCATTTACTGTCATAAATATCTCCTCATCTGTATTATTTAAGCACTAATAACGTATTTTTATTATAAACTAGTTATTACTAAAATTCATTCTATTACTTATAATCTAACATGGAAATCTCATCGGAAAGTTTATGAATATACTGACGTAAAATATGTATACAATCTTGTTCCTTTGCCACTCCTCGTACAATATCTTCCGCCAATGCCTTGCAAGTTGGAGCTCCACACGAGCCACAATCAAGACCAGGAAATTTCTCCAGTAATTCCTCCACTGTAGCCATCATCAAAATGCTTTCTGTCATATTGTCACCCAGCTTAAATACTGGTTCGTACTCTACTGGATCTGTCCAAAAGGCATTATAGCCCTTTAAACTCATATGATTACAGGCTACCGGCATATATTTTCTTAAGCTTTTCAACTTTACCTTTGCTACATATGGGTTCTCAACGGTTAATACTCCTCCAACACAACCACCACTGCACGCATTTAGTTCAATAAATTCCAAGTTTGAGAATTTCTGATCCTCTAAGTCCTCTAACACTCGTATCACATTTTCAATTCCATCCGCAGCCAAATAGCTATCGGTTAACAGACCTCCTGCTTCGCCACCACTTCCACCCCAACTAAGACCGATCTTACCTGAGATAGAAATATCCAAAACATTGCCCTGTTGCACCACTAACTTCATTGCATTTACTAATCTTGGATAAACATCTTTAATTGCCAACACAGCGTTCACGTCACTTTTGGCAAGACCCAACGGTTGCTTTACTGCAGTTACTTTTGCTGGACAAGGTGATATAAAAACAATCCCTATTTTGTCAGGTGACAATCCTGTCTTCTCTACTGCTTTTTTCCTTGCAATTTGCGCTGCCAGATCAATTGGTGCCTGAATTGGAAGTAAATGTTCAATTAAATTAGGAAAACGCACACGAATTAAACGAACCACAGACGGACACGCAGTGCTGATAATCGGCCACTGCTCCTTGTGTTTTTCCACATAATCTCTAGATAACTCTGATATTAATTCAGCTGCCCCACTCACTTCATATACATCGTCAAATCCCATATATTTCAATGCATTTAGAACAATATTTACATCATCCAGATTGTTAAATTGTCCATATAAAGAAGGTGCGGGTAATGCAACCGTATACTCGTACTCCTTCATAATATCCATTTTGTCATAAGTGGCTAATTTTGCATGATGGGGGCATAGCCTGATACATTCCCCGCAGTCAATACAAAATTCTTTCGTTATGACTGCTTTTCCATCTCTTACTCGAATCGCTTGTGTAGGACATCTTTTAATGCAGTTGATGCAACCTTTACATAAGCTTTCATCCAGTCGAACGGAAGTAAAAAATTTATCCATCTTCCCTTCTCCTCTCCTTATGTCAGCCTTTATATTACTTGTACATTCAGCATAGTTATATTTATGTTTCTATCATGATACATATACTTTCATTGTAACAGTTGTTCCAACACCAATTACTGTCTGGATATCCATTTCATCTGAATATTTTTTCATATTTGGAAGTCCCATACCCGCTCCAAAACCAAGTGCTCGAACATTATCAGGCGCAGTAGAATAGCCTGCCTGCATTGCTAACTCAATATCTTGTATACCGGGTCCTTTATCCATTAATACCATGGTAATATTTTCAGGAGAGATAATCACGTCAATCGTCCCCCCATCCGCATGTATTACCATATTAATCTCACCTTCATACATAGATATTGCTACTTTACGAATGGCTTCCGGACTAACCCCCATTTGCTTTAGCTTACTCTTTACATCACTAGAGGCCTCCCCCGCTCTGGTAAAGTCATCCGGTGAAACCACGTACTTTAAATTCATTGTATGATTCAATGGGATGCACCCCCACTTAAGCCTTTTTCATAAAGTATACCGCAAGCAGAAAACATTCTATGACCAGTACAAAGAAGTGGGATTCCACGTTCGTTTGCCAGTTCAATCATGCTCTCATCTGGATGCTTACCTCGAACAAAAACAATACAAACAATATCCATCATTTCAGCAGTTCGTATTACCTGCGGGTTACATAGACCAGTTAATAACACAGATTGATCTTTCACAAAAGCAAGTACATCACTCATCATATCGGATCCACAAGCAGTATGAACTTCCTTTTCCATGTGTTCTTCCCCACAAATTACTCTCGCTCCAAGTATTTCTTTTATATCATTTACGGTCATTAAAATAAACCTCCCTTATTTAAGCAATTTGTACATATCACACTCTTTTTCATAATAAATATAGTATAACATTGACAAAATTTATTTTCAATCTATTTTCAAGTGATTTTCGGTAAATATCGTCAAGAATTTAACATTCTAGATTCCAAATCATTTCTATATTATCTCATTATTACATATTTTATACACAAAATGGCTTGTTTTTTTGTTAAATATGTATATTTTGTAATAAATTTACTTGCTATTTTTTTCACACTACAGTATTATTGTTAAATATATATCACTTGTGGATTTTTCACTTGTTTCGTGCTATAATCAAAGATGTTTTTGAACAGTATATTTAGCTGGTCGATTGTTAATTATTAATCAAGGAGGTTTGATGATGAGTTCTCAGAAAAAAACAGTTCCTTTTGCAGGCAGTAAAGAGCAAGAGGCAGAACTTTTGAAGGTCATTGCAGAGCACAAAGATGACAGAGGTGCATTAATGCCCGTACTTCAAAAGGCGCAAGACATTTACGGTTACTTACCAATTGAAGTTCAAACAATCATTTCTAATGAGATGGAAATTCCATTAGAAAAGGTATACGGAGTAGTTACATTCTATTCCCAATTTTCACTTAATCCAAAGGGAAAATTCAAAATATCAGTTTGTTTAGGAACCGCTTGTTATGTAAAAGGATCCGGTGATATTTATGACAAGCTTATGGAAAAGCTTGGTATTGAAGGTGGAGATTGTACACCTGATGGAAAATTTTCACTTGATGCATGCCGTTGCATCGGTGCTTGCGGTTTAGCACCTGTACTTACTGTTAATGAAGACGTTTATGGACGTTTGACTGTAGATGACATTGATGATATTTTAGCAAAATATCAATAGGAGTCTCTATCTATGATGACAGAAATTTCTCTTAATGTACTTGATGTTGCAGAAAATTCCGTTCGTGCCAATGCCACACTAATTGAGATTAGCATTGCAGCGGATACAACGCAGGATGAACTTGAGGTTCTGATAAAGGACAATGGATGCGGCATGACAAAAGAGCAAGTCGCAAGTGTGGAAGATCCCTTTTTCACCACTAGGACAACAAGAAAAGTTGGTCTTGGAATACCATTTTACAAGTACGCTGCTTTAAGTACGGGTGGTGCCTTTTCTATAGATTCTACCCCCGGAGTTGGAACTTGTGTTAGAGCAATGTTTCGTCTTTCCCACATTGATCGAATGCCATTGGGCGATATGACAAGTACCATTCATGCACTCATTACATTAAATGCAAAGATAGATTTTATATATACTTATCGCATCGACGACAGAAATTTTAGTCTAGACACTAGAGAATTCCGCGAAATATTAGGTGATGTTCCCTTTCATAACCCGGAAGTTTCTACCTATATAAAGGAATATCTAGCAGAACATAAAAACGAAGTAGATAATGGAACTATTTTATAACATATGCAGGAAGCGGATAACGCTTATGCTAAAACAAAGCAGGAGGATATCACATGAAATCTCTAGAAGAATTAAAAGCAATTAGAGAGAAAATGCAAGGTCAAGTAGGACTCCGTTCTGAAGGTGATTCACAAACAAGAGTTGTTGTAGGTATGGCAACTTGTGGAATTGCTAGTGGAGCAAGACCAGTATTAACTGCATTTTCAGAAGCAGTACATGCTAAAAATTTAGATAACGTTGTTGTAACTCAGACTGGTTGTATTGGTCTTTGCCAATATGAGCCAATCGTTGAAATAATGGAACCTGGTAAAGATAAAGTTACTTATATTAAAATGACACCAGAAAAAGTAATTGAAGTTGTAGATAAACACCTGATTCGCGGCAATGTGGTTAATGAATATACCATAAGTAGCAGTGAAATCAAATAATAGGAGGACATAAGATTATGTATCGTTCACACGTTTTAGTCTGCGGTGGAACAGGCTGTGCTTCTTCTGGAAGCCAGAAAATCATCACTACACTCCAGACAGAGATTGATAAAAATGGTCTTACTGAAGAAGTTGCAGTGGTTCAAACTGGATGTCATGGACTTTGTGCCTTAGGACCAATCGTTCTGATCTATCCAGAAGGAATTTTCTATTCCATGGTAGCAAATGAAGATATTCCTGAAATTGTTTCAGAACATTTATTAAAAGGTAGAATTGTTTCTCGTCTTGTATACACTGAAACAGTAAAAGAAGAAGGAATTATTTCCTTAAGCGAAACTGATTTCTACAAGAAACAGAATCGTATTGCACTTCGTAACTGTGGTGTTATCAATCCTGAAAATATTGATGAATATATTGGAACTCACGGATATGAAGCATTAGGAAAAGTATTAACAGAAATGACTCCTGATGATGTTATCCAGAATATTTTAGATAGTGGACTTCGTGGCCGTGGAGGCGGTGGATTCCCAACTGGTCTTAAATGGAAACTTGCAAAGGGAAATGATGCGGATCAGAAATATGTCTGTTGTAATGCAGATGAAGGAGATCCAGGTGCATTCATGGATCGTTCCGTATTAGAGGGTGACCCACACGTTGTATTGGAAGCTATGGCAATCGCAGGTTATGCAATTGGTGCTTCTCAGGGTTACATCTATGTACGTGCTGAATATCCTATCGCTGTAGATCGTTTAAGAATCGCAATTAATCAAGCAAGAGAATATGGTTTATTAGGAAACAATATTTTCGGAACTGATTTTTCATTTGATATTGATTTAAGATTAGGTGCTGGAGCATTCGTATGTGGTGAGGAAACTGCTCTTATGACTTCCATCGAAGGAAATCGTGGTGAGCCACGTCCACGTCCACCATTCCCAGCACAAAAAGGACTTTTCCAAAAACCTACTATCTTAAATAACGTAGAAACTTATGCAAATATTCCATTGATCATCTTAAACGGTCCAGAATGGTTTGCAGGAATGGGTACTGAGAAATCCAAAGGTACGAAAGTATTTGCTCTTGGTGGTAAAATTAAAAATACTGGTTTAGTAGAAGTTCCTATGGGTACTACACTTCGTGAAGTTGTTGAAGAAATTGGTGGTGGTATTCCAAACGGAAAGAAATTCAAAGCTGCTCAAACAGGTGGTCCATCTGGTGGATGTATCCCAATTGATCATTTTGATATTCCAATCGATTATGATAACTTAATCGCAATTGGTTCCATGATGGGTTCTGGTGGACTTATCGTTATGGATGAAGATAACTGTATGGTAGATATCGCAAAATTCTTCTTAGAATTTACAGTTGATGAATCTTGCGGAAAATGTACTCCATGCCGTATCGGTACAAAACGTATGTATGAAATGCTGGATAAAATTACAAAAGGACAAGGAACGCTTGAAGATCTTGATAAATTAGAAGAACTTTGCTACTACATCAAGGAAAACTCACTTTGCGGACTTGGCCAGACAGCTCCAAACCCAGTTCTTTCTACTCTTCGTTACTTTAGAGATGAATACATTGCTCATGTTGTTGACAAGAAATGTCCAGCTGGAGTATGTAAATCACTTCTTTCCTACATAATAATATCAGATAAGTGTAAAGGCTGTACATTATGTGCAAGAGTATGTCCTAATGGCGCAATTGAAGGAACTGTTAAAGAAGCACATCTTATTATTCAAGATAAATGTATTAAGTGTGGTGCTTGTATGGAGAAATGTAAATTTGGCGCAATCGTAAAGAAATAGATGGAGGATTCTAAAAATGGCAAATATTAACATCAAAATAAATGGTGTAGATGTGTCTGCACCTGCAGGCTCAACCATTCTTGAAGCTGCCAGATTCGCACATATTGATATTCCAACTCTCTGCTTCTTAAAAGACATTAATGAGATTGGCGCTTGTCGTATCTGTGTAGTTGAAGTAAAAGGTGCAAGAAGCCTTGTAGCTTCCTGTGTTTACCCAATTAATGAAGGTATGGAAGTATTCACTAATACACCAAAAGTATTAGATTCAAGAAAGAAAACACTTGAATTAATCTTATCTGATCATGATAGAAAATGTCTATCTTGTGTACGTAGTGGTGACTGTGAATTACAGAAATTATCACGTGACTTAAAAGTTGATAACGAAGGTTTATATGATGGCGAGAAAAACGAATATGAAATCGATTATACAGCTACTCATATGTACCGTGATAACAACAAATGTATTTTATGTAGACGTTGTTCCGCTGTTTGTTCCGAAGTTCAGGCAATCGGTGTAATCGGAGCTAACGAACGTGGATTTAAAACAAATATTGCAAGTCCATTTGATATGGGTCTTGGTGATACTAGTTGTATATCCTGTGGACAATGTATCGCTGTCTGTCCTACTGGTGCTCTTTCTGAAAAAGATAATACAGATGAAGTATTAGCAGCAATTGCTGATCCTGAAAAGTATGTTATCGTTCAGACTGCTCCATCTGTACGTGCAGGTCTTGGAGAAGAATTTGGTCTTCCAATCGGAACCAATGTAGAAGGTAAAATGGTTGCTGCTCTTCGTCGCTTAGGCTTTGATAAAGTATTTGATACTGATTTTGCAGCTGACTTAACTATCATGGAAGAAGCAAACGAATTCATCCACCGTGTACAAAACAATGGTGTACTTCCAATGATTACTTCTTGTTCACCAGGATGGGTTAAATACTGTGAACACTATTTCCCAGAGATGACAGAGAATTTATCTTCTTGTAAATCTCCTCAGCAGATGTTTGGTGCAATCACTAAAACATACTATGCTGAAAAAATGGGATTAGATCCTAAAAATATTGTTATGGTCAGCATCATGCCATGTACCGCTAAGAAATTTGAAATTGGCCGTGATGATCAAGATGCAGCTAATGTACCAGATGTAGATATCGCTCTTACTGTAAGAGAACTTGGTCGTTTAATCGACCGCGTTGGTATTAACTTCGTATCACTTCCAGATGAACAATTTGACAATCCACTTGGTATGTCAACTGGTGCTGGTGTAATCTTTGGTGCTACTGGTGGTGTTATGGAAGCAGCTCTTAGAACTGCTGTTGAAACATTAACTGGAGAACAACTTGGAAACCTTGACTTTACAGATGTTCGTGGTGTTCAGGGAATCAAAGAAGCTACTTATAATGTAGCAGGTATGGATGTAAAAGTTGCTGTAGCTTCCGGTCTTGGTAATGCTAAAATATTACTTGATAAAATTAAAGCTGGTGAAGCAGAGTACCACTTCATCGAAATCATGGGATGCCCAGGCGGTTGTGTAAACGGCGGTGGACAGCCACAAGTACCAGCAAGCATTAGAAATGCAACTGATATCAGAGCACTTCGTGCCAAAGTACTTTACGATTTAGATGCTTCTATGCCATATCGTAAATCTCATGAGAATCCAGCAATCAAAGAATTATACGCTGAATACCTAGAGAAACCAGGCAGCCACAAAGCACACAAAATTCTTCATACATCTTATGTAAAGAGAACAATCAATAAATAAGAGTGAAGAACTAATAACTTCTAAACAAAGTATTAATAAATAAATTACTGAAATTAGAACCAGAAAGAACCCTTTGCATATTGCATTGGGTTCTTTTTACTTCCCAGATAATATCAAATGGTACCTTCACTAAACCATTGCATATCTCATCATATCCCTCCACACCATAATCCTACTAATTAAGCCAACTCTCCACGCTTTTACCTAAACATGATGCAGCGGAGAAGATAATCTCATCGACACGGTAAATTGGGATAAAAGCGAACTCCTATGAAAAATTTGCGCCGACTGGCCGAGCTCATCTTGTGAAGCGGAGCGTTCTGAACGAGTGAGGGTAAAGCAAGTCAAATTTATCATAGGTGTTCACTTTTATCCCGCTACACACTTCATGGAATTATCCCCCCTCCCCAATCATGTATTTTTGGAGATACATTTGATAATTTATTAACAATCTTCTTGCTTTCTTATTGCAGAAATGATATCATTTATATTGTCAAAAATTTATCAATCTATTTCAAATTATGACGAATTAGGAAGGAGAAGTATAATGTTAACGCAAGAAGAAATTGCAAAAGTAGACCAAGTACTACAAGCACATGACTATCAGAAAACTTCTGTTATTGCAATTATGCAAGATATTCAAAAGGAATATCGTTATTTACCAGAAGAAGTTTTGTGTTATATTGCGAAAGAACTTAAGGTAAGTGATGCTAAAATATATGGGGTAGCAACCTTCTATGAGAACTTTTCCCTTGAACCAAAAGGAAAATACGTAATTAAGGTTTGCGACGGAACTGCTTGCCATGTAAGAAAGTCAATTCCAATTCTAGAAGAATTCCGAAAAGTATTAAGCTTATCTGAAACCAAACCAACTACCGAAGATATGTTATTTACGGTAGAAACCGTTTCCTGCCTTGGAGCCTGTGGTTTAGCGCCAGTATGTACTGTAAACGATAAAGTATATCCTGCCATGACGCCTGCTAAAGCTTCAGAGCTTATCAATCAGTTAAGGGAGGAAGCAGCAAATGAGAATTAATACTAGAGAAGAACTAGCCGAAATGCAGAAAAAATATAAGCAATCACTGGACAGTCAATACAAACAGATCTTAATCTGTGGCGGAACCGGCTGTGTTGCTGGTGGTGCTTTAGATATATACGATAAGTTACAGAAATTAATGGAGGCAAGAGGCCTCTCCTGCTCTGTCTCCTTAGCAGAGGAACCACATGAAACAGTAGGGCTTAAGAAAAGTGGATGTCATGGTTTTTGTGAAATGGGGCCACTTCTTCGTATCGAACCAATGGGTTGGTTATACATAAAAGTTAAGCTCGAAGATTGTGAAGAAATTGTCGAGAAAAGTATTATTGGAGATGAAGTCATCGACCGTTTAATCTATCAAGACAACAATTCTAAATCATATCAAAAACAGGATGAAATACCTTTTTACAAAAAACAAACTCGTGTTGCTTTGGAACACTGTGGACATATTAACGCAGAATCAATTAAAGAGTATATTGCAGTTGGCGGTTATACTGCAGTAGCAAAAGCATTATTCGATATGGATGAACAACAGATTGTAGATGAAATCTCAGAATCTAGTCTTCGTGGACGTGGAGGCGGTGGCTTCCCTACAGGTAGAAAATGGGCTCAGGTGCTTCGCCAAGAAGAAGAAACTAAGTATGTTGTTTGTAATGGAGATGAAGGTGATCCAGGTGCATTTATGGATCGTAGTATGATGGAAGGTGATCCTCACCGCCTCATTGAAGGTATGATCATTGCTGGTATTGCTACCAAGGCACATCATGGATATATCTACGTTCGTGCTGAGTATCCGCTTGCTGTATCAAGATTAGAAACTGCTATCGCAAAAGCTACCGAAAAAGGGCTTTTAGGTAATAATATTTTAAACTCTGGATTTGATTTTGACCTTAAGATTTCTCAAGGTGCTGGTGCCTTCGTTTGTGGAGAAGGTAGTGCTCTTACAGCTTCTATTGAAGGTAATCGTGGTATGCCAAGAGTTAAGCCACCAAGAACCGTAGAAAAAGGTTTATTTGAAAAACCAACCGTACTAAATAATGTTGAAACATTCTGTAATGTCCCTAGCATTATCTTAAAAGGCGCTGATTGGTATAAAACCTTTGGACCTGAAAAAAATCATGGTACCAAAGCATTTGCTTTAACTGGTAATGTTAATAATACTGGATTAATTGAAGTTCCTATGGGAACTACCCTTCGTGAAATCATCTTTGATATTGGTGGTGGTGTGAAAGGTGGCGAATTTAAAGCTGTTCAAATTGGTGGACCAAGTGGTGGATGTTTATGCATCAACCCATCCGAAGATCACTTAAATATGCCTCTTGATTTTGACTCCCTGAAAAAAGTTGGTGCAATGATTGGCTCTGGTGGTCTAGTTGTTATGAATGACAAGAGCTGTATGGTAGAAGTTGCTAGATTCTTTATGAACTTTACACAGAATGAGTCATGTGGTAAATGTGTTCCATGTCGTGAAGGTACCAAACGTATGCTTGAACTTCTTAATGATATTGTAGAAGGCCGTGGAACCTTAGAACATATTGATATGTTAGAGGAATTAGCTGAGACTATTTCTGCTACTGCACTTTGTGGCCTTGGTAAAACAGCGGCTTCTCCAGTGGTAAGTACATTGAAATACTTTAGAGATGAATATATCGCTCACGTTGTAGATAAAAAATGTCCTGCTGGACAATGCAAAGCCTTAATTTCTCTTGGAATTGATCCTGCATTATGTAAGGGTTGTACCAAGTGTGCAAGAGTCTGCCCTGTTGGCGCTATTACCGGCAAGGTAAAAGAAACACACGTAATTGACCAAACAACCTGTATTAAATGCGGTGCCTGCAAAGACAGCTGTAATTTTAAAGCTGTGATTGAGATGGCTTAAAGAAAAGGGAAAGGAGAAAATACAATGTCAAAATATATGATTATCGATGGTAACCGTGTGGAGTTTGAAGATGAAAAAAATATTCTTGCCCTTGTTCGTAAGGCTGGTATTGACCTTCCTACCTTCTGTTACTATTCTGATTTATCCATCTACGGCGCGTGCCGTATGTGTGTTGTAGAGGATCAGTGGGGAGGAATTATTGCATCCTGTTCTACTCCTCCGAAAGATAAGATGGAAGTTAAGACGAATACACCGAAACTTCATCAACATAGAAAAATGATTCTTGAGCTTTTACTTGCTGCTCATTGCAGAGACTGTACAGTTTGCGATAAAAATGGAAAATGCCGCCTTCAAGAATTGGCAAAGCGCTTCGGTCTTATGGATGTAAGATTTAAAAATACGACTGATGAATCTTTCATAGATGATTCATCCAAATCACTCATTCGTGATCCTGGAAAATGTATTCTATGTGGAGACTGTGTACGTATGTGTAATGAGGTACAAAATGTAGGAGCTATTGACTTTGCCCACCGTGGTGCTAAAATGGTAGTAACACCTGCATTTAATCGTTCACTAGCAGATACCAATTGTGTAAACTGTGGTCAATGCGCTGCTGTCTGTCCTACTGGTGCAATTACCGTTAAGAGCGACTTAAAACAGGTATGGAAAGCTTTATATAATCCTAAGATGCGTGTGGTGGCACAGGTTGCTCCAGCTGTTCGTGTTGCCTTAGGGGAAGAATTCGGCCTAGTTGCTGGTGAAGATGTGATCGGTAAAATTGTTGCTGCTATGAGACGGTTAGGATTTGATTCCATCTTTGATACCTCTGTTGGCGCCGACTTAACCGTAATGGAAGAATCCAAAGAGTTGATTAAGAAACTAGAAGCAGAAAAACAATCTCCAACAGGATATCCACTCTTTACATCCTGCTGCCCAGCTTGGGTTAAGTATGCTGAGAACGCACATCCTGAAATACTTTCTTATGTTTCCTCTTGTAAATCACCAATGGAAATGTTTGGTGCTGTGTTAAAAGAGCATTTCAAAGGCTCGGATCAAATAGAAGAAAAGGAAACTATCTCTGTAGCAATTATGCCTTGTACTGCCAAAAAAGCTGAGGCTGCAAGAGATGAATTCCATCGAAACGATGTTCCGGATGTGGATTATGTCCTTACCACAACAGAGCTAGTACGTATGATCAAAGAAATCGGTATTCAATTTAATGAATTGGATCCAGAATCACCAGACATGCCATTTTCCTTATATTCTGGTTCTGGGGTAATCTTTGGTGTAACTGGTGGGGTTACAGAAGCTGCACTTCGTCGTGTTGTAGAAGATAAGAGCCAGCGTGCACTGAAAGAATTAGAGTTTGTTGGAGTTCGTGGCATGGATGGAATAAAGGTTGCTGAACTTCCAATGGAAGATCAAGTTCTTCGTATTGCCATTGCCAGCGGTCTCGCCAATGCGGAAGCTTTAATTGAGAAGATTCAAAGTGGAGAAGAACAGTTTGACTTTGTAGAAATTATGGCTTGTCCTGGAGGATGTATCTCTGGTGCTGGTCAACCATTTAGCCATCAGCCTGAGAAGAAACAACGTGCTAAGGGAATGTACAAAGCAGATAAGGTTTCTCAGATCAAGCGTAGTGAAGAAAACCCAACCATGATGTCACTTTACGGTGGATTATTAAAGCATCGCACTCATGAATTATTACATGTTCATTATCAGAAAAATGATAATTAACCAACGGAGGTAGAATATGCAAATCAGTGTTTGTATAGGAAGTGCATGTCATTTAAAAGGTTCCTACAATATCATTACCACTCTTCAAGAATTGGTGGAAGAACAATCTTTAGGTAATCAGATTGATTTAAAAGCTGTATTTTGCCTTGGAAATTGTCAAAAAGGTGTATCAGTACAGATTGACGATAATCCAGAGATTTATAGTGTTAGTCCTAAAACAGCAAAAGAATTTTTCAATGATACTGTCATACCATTACTAAATCAATAATTACATAGGAACACCATCTATTAAAAGGTGTGTTCAAAGGGTATCTACTCACCTGAGTTGGATGCCCTTTCTACGTTCAACTTGACAAAAGGGGATTATTAGGATAAAATTAATAATAATTACTATTACTTTTGTTCTATTCTGAAAGGAGAACGAATTATGGCAACTTTAAAATACAGTCGTCAAAGGGAGTCCATTAAAGATTATTTGGCAAACACAACTTCACATCCAACAGCTGATACTGTATATTCAAAAATTCGTGAAATATACCCTAACATAAGCCTAGGAACTGTTTATCGAAATCTTAATCTTCTGGTATCTCAAGGTGAAATACTACAACTCTCTTGTGGTGATGGTTGCGATCGATTTGATGGTAACCCAGACCCCCATTATCATTTTGTTTGTACGGAGTGCCATAATGTTTACGATTTAGAGATGGAATCCATCGATCATATTAATGTGATAGCAGGCGCATCCTTTAAAGGAGAAATTGAAGGTCATAACACATATTTCTTTGGAAAATGTGAGGATTGTAAATAAGGAACAGTAACACTGTTCCTTTCTTTATACATAGTTTCAATTGCGAAATGAATTTGTTGTTTCTTTCACTCTGACATCGCATCTATACTTAGCTTTATTTAATAACTTTTGGTAATGGATGATTCTGGAAAAGAGGAATGGAATATTTTATAAAATTTTTAAAAACCCTATTGACAATTTCATCTCAATAAGTTATTATATCAATATCAGTAATGATTACTATTATTTGTTTACAAAATAAAGGAAAATGAAAAGGAGATTATTAATTATGAAGAAATTTGTATGTCAAGTTTGCGGTTATGTTCACGAAGGGGATTCTGCACCAGATGCGTGTCCTATCTGTAAAGCACCATCTAGCAAATTCACAGAGCAAGCAGGGGAAATGACTTGGGCTGCAGAACATGTTGTAGGAGTTGCACAGGGTTCTAGCGAAGATATTATGAATGACTTAAGAGCTAACTTTGCAGGAGAATGTTCTGAGGTTGGTATGTATCTTGCTATGGCTCGTGTAGCACATAGAGAAGGTTATCCTGAAATTGGTTTATATTATGAAAAAGCAGCTTTCGAAGAAGCAGAACATGCAGCAAAATTTGCTGAGTTACTTGGTGAAGTAATTACAAATAGTACTAAGAAAAATCTTGAATTACGTGTAGACGCTGAGAATGGCGCTACTGCAGGTAAATTTGATCTAGCGAAACGTGCAAAAGAAGCTAATCTTGATGCAATCCATGACACTGTTCATGAAATGGCTCGTGATGAAGCTAGACACGGTAAAGCTTTTAAGGGTCTTCTTGACAGATACTTTGGTAAATAAAAAGTATATTCAATATTGAAGATTTATTAAAAAGGTATTCTGCATAAGTCACTTATGCATTATATAAATAGCAAAACTCCTCCCTAACAAGTTTCCCATAGACTTGTTGTATGGATAGATTCTGCTCCCCTCAGCAGTTATCCATTACATAAAAAAGAATCTGCTCCCCTCAGCAGATTCTTTTTTATGTAATGGGAGAAATACTAACACAATGCCTCTTTCTATTCAGTAATTAGACTTTCTACAGCGTAAAGCCGAGGTGCATATATGCCGTACTTTCTGGCGTCAACTATTACTTCACGTACAGCATAACCAACTTTAAAGTGATTATGCTTCACTAGTGCATAACTCATGCCATTTGGTGACATAACTTTACTCATAAGAAATCCAACAGTTCTTGGCGGTATGGCGGCAAAAAACCTTGTCATAATACTGATCTTAGAGCCTTTTGCTTTCAAAACTTGGATCAATTCTTTCACATTACTACCTATTCCATCCAGTGCCATGCGCGAATTAACTACATTTTCAAAACTTCCACTTTTCAATACTTCCATTTCCATTGCAACATTAAATGCGAAATGGTTCCAGAGCCAACTTTGAGCATCCTTGTGAACCGCGATCTTGAAGCCTGCATCAGCAAAAAGCTTGCGAACCTCTAAATCTCTTTTGGTTGGCTCGGGTTGAAATTTCAGAAATTGAACCGTCTTGTAAATCCCGCCGTAAAGAGTGTTTCCTTCAAATCCACCTCCACCACCGGGGAAGCCCCAAACAACTTGATCGAGTGGAATGGGATGAACGGCTATTTGCGGATCCTGCCAAAAGTTACAGAAAAATAGAACTGTTGCATTTCCAACTCGTGGTGCAAGGGATGTTATAGCGCTAGATACTTGCCCTGGGTTGACACTCATAAAAATAAGGTCATAGTCATAATTTTCCTTTATTACTTCGTGTGTTACAATAGGCCATTTTTCTTTGACTATCCGATCTTTTTTCCTTCGCCTCGTATCCCATATGTTTAAATCTATGTGTGAACTATATTGCTCCTTCCTGCCTTCACGAACATAAAACTCAACAGTATGACCAGCCTTTTCAAAAGCCCAAGCGTACTGCGTTCCTATAACACCGCGACCAAAAAATAATATTTTCATACAGCATCCTCCTTAATAATCATATGTTGACTTTTCAACAAGTGTTTGATATTCTTAGCATAATGATTTGTGGTGAGAATTTCAATAGTTACATTTGTACCAACTGTTGAAAACTCAACACAGTACGCTAATTTGTTGAATATCTGGAGGAATTTTTATGGATAGAAGAATACAAAAAACAAGGAAAGTGATTATGAATTCCTTCGTCGACCTTTTGTCTGAAAAAGGATTCGATAAAATAACCATTAATGATATTGCCGACCGTGCAGACGTAAACCGGGGAACTGTTTATCTACATTACGTGGATAAATTCGACTTGCTTGACAAGTGTATTGAAGTATATATTGAGCCGCTGCTTC
Organism: Bacillota bacterium; assembly: GCA_023420935.1. Lineage (GTDB taxonomy): Bacteria > Bacillota > Clostridia > Lachnospirales > Lachnospiraceae > Mobilisporobacter. Next base: position 70,328 of record JAEZUR010000086.1, read on the forward strand.
AGCACTGTGCCAATACTGCTGACACCAGCACGAACGCTATGGCATTAAAAAGTATATTTGAATATTTGGAAAAGAACTTTACAATATATAAGTTACTTTTCAGTAATGAGGGAGCTGGATTCTTCCGCAACCGCTTATATGCAATTATCGCCCAATCATTAACCGAGGTTATCACGCTAAAACCAGAAAACAATGCATTTTCAAATGGTGTAACGATTCATTTTTTGGCCTCCGGGTTTATAGGCATATTGGAATGGTGGATCAATAATTCTATGCCATGCAGTGTACAGGAAATTACTGACCAGCTTATGTTTTTGATAGAACCGTATAACAAGCACCTTGTCACTCTAGCCTGAATTGCGTAAAAAAGAATCTGCTCCCCTCAGCAGATTCTTTTTTATGTTCTATTATTTATTGTGTTGGGTAGCAAGGTATCTACAGTTATCTATTTAATATAAACTTTTATCTGCATAATTTCTTCATTTCTAACTTTACGAGCCACTTTTTCCGGTATGTTAGCACCCTTAATTGTACTCTGTAATCCGTCCAGTTCTTGAATCTCATACTCAACAACCTTATAATTGCCCGGATAATAATCTCGCTTTTGATTAAATTGATAGATTACCTTAATCTTTCCTAAGAATGTACACTCAATCTGTTTATTATCTGGAATAAGATACTCTGGTATCGTTGGCTCTAAGGTCAACACAAGCTCATTGTCAACCCATTTAAATGGCTGACCTCCAAACATCATAATCTGCCACATATGTACAAATTCAGCAGTGGAACCACTTAATCTAGCTACAAACCCTTTTCCATGAATATCTTTGTTTGGATTGGCACTACTTGCGATAAAGGAGGAGTTTTCTAAAATACTTCTTCCGTAGATCTCTTCCTTCTGAAATGGAATTAAGCATTTATAAAAGTCTTCAAAATACTCTTCATATAAATTAGACTTTAATAATTCCAATAAATATTTGTATTCCATATGAAGCCATATCGATTCATTTTCCAGCCATCCAGGTGTAAACGCCTTCGTTCTTCCCACTTCGAAGGATGTATCTGCAAGCGATTCATTGATTTTATACATAGATAAGGCATTATCATATAAGTTACTACTTTTCACCATACGATACAGTCTTCTTTTTTCCTCCTGTGAAACTGGAAGTTTAAGATAACGAACTGGACCTTCTAAGAAATGTGGTAATACGGTAGCCTTAAATTCTGTTGGAATGATATGCTCCTGCTGTTTCTCATAGGAAACCACTTCATTAGAAAAATAGGTCGGACTGATTCCCTTTCCATAATCCAAAGCCTTACGAATACCATTATCCACAATGGCAATGAAGTGTTCTATGATAGATTGAAGTTGCTTAGCACCTATGTTCCCAACAGCACCATTTATGCCAAGAGCAATCTTATCACGATACTCTTCCTTTACATCATTTATCTTATTCCAAGATTCTATTCCGTTCCATTTTGCTGGAACAGCAGCGTCAAGACCAACAATAAACTCTTTCAATTCCACTGCTATCCACATATCCTGCGGATATCTCACCAACACATCTTTCACATAATTTAGCAATCTACTGAGCTCATAAGTTTCTGCCATGGAAGAACCAAAGATTCCTGGAAGACCATTTAGTGCATCATACCATCCTGGTTTGCCTGCTTCCATCTCAATACCCATACCAAAAGCATCTAAGGTTGCAAACTTAGTGGAGCACAAAAGTATCAGTTTTTCCATTAAGGTTGATTTGTAAATATCTCCCCTGCCATTTTCACATCGTAATTGCCGACTTGTGTTCAGATTCTTACCATCTTCATTGAGTGGTTTATATTGCCTTATTCCCCTATCTGTTTCCACATAGCGTGCTTTTCTTGGGTTTACTACTACTCCAGACTGATAATAGGTAAAAGATTTGTCTTGAAACAATAACTTCTCTTCCTGCTCTGGATAGATGCTAAAATAGGTTTCTAGTTGGTCTAGATTATATGTCCAGTGATCCGTCCAAAAGCCTTCTCCAAATTCTGCTGTAATGCCTCCCTGAGAGAGATCAATTACCTGAACAAGAAAACTCTCTAACTGCACTTGTTCTAATTTTAGGGTATCCCTTGCAAATGCTAATAAGCTTCCTGGTGTAAATTCTTTTTTTATAAACTGCTTAAAGTGTTCTTTCTTATCTGCCTTAACCCATTCTTCCAGTTGGGATACACAATCATCCTCAAGGTAGAATGTCTCTTTCTGTACAGCCAATGGGTTATAACCGTCCATTTGAATTAGATTATAAAATGTTTTAATATTTTGCTCCTGTACATAAGGAGAAAATAGAACATCGCATCTACGATTCTGATTCACATCTCGAAAGTTGGCATTCCCTTGAGAATAGAACTCTGGAAGCATGGAGAAGAAATTATAATCTCTCTCCATATCCCCATGTTTTCTGGAATATAGATAAAACACCTTTTTCTCGCCAAGTTTAATTGGATATCCACCACGAAGTAGATTATCCAAGTAGGTCTGTTCACAATAGGCATCAAAGGTAGGCGAAGCTGTTTTAGTACGAATACCACTACATAACTCTTCTGTCAGCTCTACCGCTTCCTTATACTTTTGTTCAAAGTAATTCGCTCCTAGACATTTCAAAGATAATTCCTTAAGTTCTTCTTTGGAGTTGGCTAGACCTGCAACTTGGTATATGGTAGTAGATTGCCCCGGTTCTAAACATATGGTTTGGCCAAAGAAACCACAAGGCAAATTATTCTCTGTTACTTGATGTTTAGTAAACAACTGATCTAGTTGGCATTGCTCAAATCCTACGGCCTTACTAAGTGCTGAATCATAACTAAATACAACCATCGGATCCACAATAACAGGAAGTGTATCTCCCGCCTCGGTCATTGCAAAGTAAAAATGTCCACCTTTTATCTCATGTACATCTACCGTATCTCCCATACTGGCACGCACTTTGTAATAAGGAAGCTTACTGCTAACATCCTCTACTTGCATCCAAGCTTTGCACGTCTGACCCATTTCTTTGATAGAGCTAAGTGAAACACCATATGGAATAATTGCCGGCATACCGTCAAGCATCTCCACTTGATGTGCAACCGTATCTACATTCGTTATGGTTACTTTACGTACCAGCCCACCTATTTTTTCATTTGGTAAGGTATAATAAAGCACATTGGTCTTAATAGTCTGGTTTCGTTCTTCAATCTCTAACTCATTTTTTCCAATGAACATACGATGGCTTTCATGCACTGCCTGAAAAGGTTCATAATACGCTCCATCAATCTTTAAGAAAGTTCGAAATCCCACGGTCTTAGTAAACTGATATGCCTGGTGTGCTGGAAAGAATTCCATGATAGAGTGGTCTTTATCCTCTACTCCAAACGCTGCAACTGCCTGACCTCTATTTACGTAAAAACACCAGATTGGTATTCCTAATTTACCACTAATTCCAGGAAGGAAACTGGAGAACGTGGTTCTAGTAGTATAGTTATCTATCATAAAACGGTTTTTCTTATCAAACATAACATCATCCTTTAACTGCGCCTGCTACAAGGCTATCCTGTACTTGGTTACTTAATAAAAAGTAGATTAAGATAGTCGGTACTGTGGCAATCACCATACCTGCACCAATCAGTCCCCAATCTGTGGAATACTGTCCGGCAAAGGACATAATACCAACTGGTAAGGTTCTAAAATCTGAACTATCTACTAAGGTATTGGCAAACATTAATTCATTCCAAGAACCAAGGAATGTAAAGATAGATGCCGTTGCCAAAGCTGGTCGAATAATTGGAAGTATGATGCTCCAAAAACAACGGATAATTCCACTTCCATCAATATAAGCTGCCTCTTCGATCTCTTTTGGAATTCCACGGTAAAATCCTGTCAAAATCATGATGCTCATTGGAATTGCAAATGCTATGTATGGAATTAAGAGTCCCATATATCCACCCTTTAATCCTAATTTATCTAATACCTGAAACAAAGGTAATAGGGCTGCCTGCGTTGGAATCATAATACCAAGTGTAAAGACAGTAAATACAATTCCTTTTAACTTCCATCTCATTCTTGCAATGGCATAAGCCGCCATAGCAGTTATAAGTCCTGTTACAATCACTGTTACTGCTGAGTAAAAAACGGAGTTTAAGAAATATCTTAAGATTCCTCCATCTGTTAATGCAGTTGTATAATTAACCCATCTCCAATTCTGTGGGAGACCGATGACATTTTCACCAAAAATTTCAATATTACTTTTTAAAGAAAATGTGATAAGCCAATAGAGTGGAAAGAGCTGAGTCACTGCGATTGCTGCTAATATGATAAATAGAAATGCTTTTCTAATTCGTTTCAATTTCATTCTTCCTTCCCCCTATATTGCTGATGCATTTTCTTCTGCCTTTTTGAACATTCTAGTTATAAAAAAGCTGAATAATAAACATTCTACTACGATGAAAAAGGCCTGCGCACTACCATATCCGTAAAGTCCACGTCTAAACAAACTATTATACATTAAAGTACCTGGCACCTCACTGGCATGATTTGGTCCACCACCTGTGATAACGTAAATTAAGTCGAAGGCTCTTAAGGAACCTGTTAAAGAAAATAATAAACATGTTTTAATAACTGGTGATAATAAAGGCAATGTAATTTTTAAAGATACCTGCCAATTGGTTGCACCATCAATCTTAGCTGCTTCATAATAATCCGGTGAGATTGATTTAATTCCAGCATAAAAGATTAACATATGATACCCAATATACTGCCATACAGCAGGAACTACCGTGCTAAAAAAAGCAGTAGATGGATTGGATAACCATGAGTATTCAAAGTCTTTAACGCCAAACATGCGAATAATAATATTTAATAATCCATATTCACTGTTGAATATCTTCATCCATAACTGTCCAATAACCATACTTGAGATAACAACAGGAATAAAATATACGGTTCTAAAAAACTTTTCTCCTTTTACTCCTCTCGCTAATATAATTGCAAGTAATAAGGATAAAGGTAACTGAACAAAGATAGAAGCACCTGCCAAAACAAAAGAATTAATCAGTGCTTTTGGGAAATAGCGATCCCCTGTAAATAAATCAATATAATTCTTTAATCCAAGAAATTTCATGGTACCAATTCCGTCATATTCAAACAAACTATAGATACCTGTGGCTGCTAGTGGAGCCACGACAAAACATAAGAAAATTAATAATGCTGGCAAAACAAATAATGCAACATATCTTTTTTTACCCAACATTCTATCCATAGATTTCTTCCTCCTTTTTCAATCTAGTCCAAAAGGGTGTTTGTCAGACAAAAGATACCCTTTATAATGTTAAGGGATTATCACTTTTAACTGCTATAGGTGATAATCCCTTATAAATAATTGCTTAAAAGTGTTTTACATTACCAATCCACTATTTATTAATTGCTGCTTCATGTTCTTCAATAAATGCATCTACATTTGCGTTTGGTGCAAATAATGTCTGAACTTGTTCATTGTGGATTGTAGCTGGGTTAGAATCAAGTGAAGTATCCCAAGCCAATACGCCCATAGTACTTGTTGCTAATAATTCTTTAATTTGAACAAATAATGGATTCAATTTGCTTTCGTCTGCTTCTACATTCCATCCGCAGAAACCGGTACCTGTTTCATATGCTGCTTTACCCATAGCTTCGTTAATGTAAATGGCAAATTTAGCTGCTTCATCAGCATATTTTGTATTTTTGTTAACCCAGAAAGATTCAACGAATCCGCCTGCATAATCTGTATCACTACCTTTACCAGCAATCATAGGAATCTTCATTGCTACTACATTAGCTGGATCAATTGTTGCTGTTGCATCAGTATAAACTTGGTTTGCAAACCAGCTACCCATAATTCTCATAGCTGCTTTTCCGTTAATAAATGCTGCATTGGCATCATCATTACCTGTTTCTAATGGATTTGCTCCAAATGCACCTGCATTATAAAGTTCAAGAACTTTATCAGCTGCTGCTTTATATCCTGGATCTTCAAACGGAGTTGCTCCACTTAACATTTTATTGATATTTTCTGCTCCAACTTCTCTTAAAGCCATTGCCTGATAGATAAATGCAGCATTCCAACCATCTTTTGCACCAGATGCAATTGGAGTAACACCATCAAGTTTTGCTAGTTTTTTACTTGCGTCTAATAATTCATCATATGTAGTTGGAAGTGTAGCTCCAGCTTGTTCAAATAAAGCTTTGTTACAGTATAAAGTCATATACCAAGAGAAAGAAGGTAAAGAATAAGTTTTACCATCGAATTCAAATGCTGAAGTAGAACCAGGTAAAATCTTACCTTTTACTTCGTCAGTTAAGTAATCATCCATAGGAAGTAACTTGTCAGCGTTAACAAGTTTTCTTGCCATTCCAGCACCCCAGTAATAGAATACGTCAATACCATCTGCTGTTCCTGCAAACTCAGCTGAAATTTTTGTTTTGTAAGCTTCTGTATCTAGAGTCTGAGTGTTAATTGTTACATTTGGATTTTGTTCCATGTATGTAGCAACTGCTTGCTCATATAATTTTTTCAATTCGTTTGTGTCATTTGACCATTGGTGCCATACATTTAATGTTACTTTTTCAGCGGATGCAGTATCATCTGTAGCTTTTGCTTCCTCTGTTGCTGCAGTATTATCTGTAGCTTTTGCATTACTTGCTGCGGTATCATTGGTTTTGTTACCACAAGCTGCCATACTAAAAGTAAGTACTGTTGCCATAAGAACAGCCATTAGCTTTTTCGAAACTTTTCTCATAATATTCCCTCCATAATAATCTGGATATATCCAGATTCATCAAAATATAATTTTTGCCATTCGGCTTAAAAAGTTGTAACATCAGCATGCTTTTAATGTTGAACTAAGTATACAAAACATTCCAATATTACTCAATTTAATATTTTGAGATAAAAGGTAAATATTTTTACATTCTAGAATTTTGGTTTTTTATACTCTTTAATCGTCACGCCTACCTGTTTTTTGAAACATATACTGAAATAGTGGGAATCTGCAAACCCCACTTTTTCCGCTATTTCATACACTTTAAGGTCAGTAGTATTAAGCAGGTTTATACTGTGTTCAATTCGTTTTCTTGTTATATATTCAATCAAACTTTCTCCTAACTCCTGTTTAAACACTCGACTCAGATAACTTTCATTGGCATATACTTTCTTTGCAATAGTCTTAAGGGTTAAAGAGGAGTCACATAAATGCTCACCAATATACTCCAATGCTTGATCGACCAATTTATTACTCTTTTTGGTTCTCATGCTATCACTAAATTGAAGAATTTGCTTTATAATTCTCTTTAAGCAGGCATTCATTTCTTCCACTGTTTCGATTCTAGATACCTCTTCATATAAGCGTTCTTCACCAATGAGCTGCCCTAGTGTTTTTCCATACTTAGTCAACACAATGGATGCTTTTGAAAGCATATTCATAGCCATAAGCTTAAGATAATCTGTATTAGTAATACCAGCCTTTTTCATAGCCTCTGTATACTCATTAATATTATTTTCCACATTTTTATCTAAGCAGCCCTCTACATTAAAGGTAAAATCCTGCCAGTCTATTTCTGTTTTTCCCTGATTATCCATTTTAATCTTCGCGTATTCTTCGTACGTGATGCATGAATTACGTCCAATAATAATACTTGCGCTAATTGCCTTCTCTGCTTGGCGATAAGCCCGAGAGATTCCACTAAATCCGTGATTCACTTGACTTATACCAATATCCGCATCGATCTTCCATTCCTGATTAATTTGATCTTTTATTTCCTTGGCTATGTTGCGAACCTGTTCAATCTCATTTCCATTTAGATATATTATGATATTGCAAAGATAGTGTACAAAGGATACTACGTGCTTATACTTGCTTTTTTCAATTCTTGTACGAATTTGTTTACTAACAGAAAGGGTTCCTATTTCTGTATTGGACTGTTTTAGATATGGTTTGATATTAATGCAGATACATTGCTCTAATAAGGAATCAAAGCTAAACATTTGTAATTTATGAATCGCTTCTTCCTCATCAATATGATTTTCAACTAATCGTTGTAAAAAGCTCTCCATCACGATATCCTGGTTTTCTTTTGCTGTCTCTTTTAATTTACTATATTCTTTGCTATATCCTTCTTCTTGATTTAACTCTTCTTTGATGTTCTCCACCAAGGTAGCAACATCATTGATATTAACTGGCTTTAGAATGAAATCTTTCACCCCAAGTTGCAGCGCTCGCCTAGCATATTCAAATTCGCGGTAGCCAGTAACAATAATGACTCTGCATCTGGAAGAACGCTCTCTAATCTTTTCTGTCAAAACCAATCCATCCATATACGGCATGTTTATATCTGTTATCACGATATCTGGTTCTTTTCGATTGAAGAATTCCAGTGCTTCTTCCCCACTACTGGCTTCTCCAATAATTTCGAACCCATTTGCTTCCCAATCATATCCCTTACGAATTAAAACTCGCTCTAATTTTTCATCATCAACTAGTAATACCTTGGTTATCATTGGCCTCCACTCCTTTAATCGCTTTTACACAAATGGTGATCTCTGTCCCGCTTCCAATCTCACTTGTAATCATAATTGGGTTTTTTATGTTGTAATAAAGAGAGATTCTCTGAATGGAACTATATAATCCAAATCCAGACTTATCCTTAATATTTTTACCCGTTACTATCTCTTGTATCTTCTCTTCTGTCATACCAAGGCCATTATCCGATATACAGAAAACAATCTCATCATCATCTTTGTACCCACGAATTGTTATGATTCCCTGTCCTTTTTTATTACGAATTCCGTGATGTGCCGCATTTTCTACAATAGGCTGCAGTATTAACTTTAAAACCTTATCATTCTTTATTTCCTCTTCAATATCATAATGCATGATTATTTTATTATCATATCTAATATTTAAGATCGTAATATAACTATCGATACAATCGATTTCATCTTTTATGGTAACTAAATCCTGTCCACTATTTAAACTATTTCGATAAAAATTACCTAATGCTTGCGTCATTTTAAAACAGTTTTCATTATCCTCAAGCAACGCTAACGCAGACACTGCATCCAGCGTATTATAGAGGAAATGTGGATTAATCTGTGCTTGAATAATGTCTAATTCGTTCTTAGCAATGATTTGTTCTTCCTGCTTTACCTTATCAATCAAAGCCTTAATTGAGCCTATCATCTGATTAAATACTTTCTTCAAGTTAGTAATTTCATCTTTATACTGATCATCCACAGACATCTCAACTAATTCGCCTTCCTCTACTAATCTCATATGCTTTTGTACTTTATTTAAAGGCTTAAAGATTAATTTGGTCAGGACGATAGAACATGCAAAAACGAAGAATAAGTTTAATGAGATAATGAGCAATATCCAAGAACTAAAGAATTCACCTACCATACGGCTACTAGAACTCATTGGTAGTGCACCCACCAATTTCCAATCTTCAATCCCAAGACTTTGCTGCACAACGATCATTTTATTCTCATCCACCGTTACCGTACGATAGCCTTCTTCTACATTATCTCCATCAAATATATACTGATCCATACTCTTTTTATAATTAGATGGCTCTATAATATAATTCCCTTCTGAATCAATGATGCAAAAACTAGAGTCATATTCCTTTCCAACTTGATCAAAATATGTCTGTATAGTAGATTCATCTACCGTAATCATCAGAACAGCCAACTGCTCATAAGTATCGATATCCGAAATCTCTCGTACCAACGAGATATAATTTTTATTCTTTCTAGTTGGAAATGTTAATACTCCACCACTTTTATGTATGTAAAGAACATCCCCGTCTGCCTGATCTAAATCCCCGTACCAATCAGTTTTTCGTAAAATATCTTTGTGTACGGCAATTGGACCAGCTTTATAGGTGTAATAGTGATTATCATATTTATCAAAGATAAATACACTGGAAATATAGTCTCCAGACAGCAACATATTAATCAAACTCTTTTGTATCGTCTGATGAATGACCGGATCAATACTTTGAGAATCAATTTTTGTTAATGACTTTTGGACATTCTTATCAAAGTAAATAAGGTCTGAGAATTGTGTTACATTTTCAAAAATAAAACTAAGGTTACCCTTTAAGGCATTGGCTGTCTGCATGGCTACTTTACCTACTTCTTTTTCCATCTTAATCTCATTGATAATACTAAAACTACCAACCGTTAGAACAATGGATAAAATAAGTACACTTATATAAACCAGAATGATTCTCGTCCTGATCTTTAGCGTTCTATTAAACTTTCTAAACATATCCATGCAGCAACCTCCAGGTATAAACAAATAAAATGCGATTAATCAACGATATTACGTAACTGTTCAATCTGCTCTTGTGTTAATGATAATGTTGGAGAATTGGCATCACAGGTATCTTGATTTTCTACAATCGCAACCATTCCCTTTTTATCTAAGGTATGCGTATGCCATACCCCCTTTTTCACGTTATATAATTTTAGTGGTTCCATAACAATACCATCAATATCATCGATTATATCCTGATTTCCTCCGGTAAAAAGGGTACAGTTTCCTTCTAACAAAATGAATACCTCATCTGTTTCATCATGTTTTTGCATAGTTTTTAAATTCTGGATTTCAAGCTCCTCACAATATTTCAAAATTGCTACACGCCAAGATTCAAAATCTATCATTGGCTGATAGCCATCCCCTTCATATTTGGATACATGAATATATTCTTGATTCATACACTCTCTCCCTTTATACTAAGTCTATTTTGATGGTATGCGGTTGATTATGATCTAGCGCCTCAATCACTTTTCTCTTAATTACATTGCATTCTTCTTCAGGTGAATATTCATTACCATCAATTAAGATACAACCCACTTTATAATCACCATATTCTTTTCGTTCTTTATTACGGTACTGTACTGTTAAATTCCTATCAGCAAACACTAAATCTACGGAAGCCATTTGATTCCTATCGTATTGCTCTGGAACCAGTTTAGGTTCTAGAACAAGGTCGCCAAAGCATCCCTTTACGCCAAAGATCTCAGTTAACACGGTTAACAATAACCAACTAGCAGCTCCTGTTAGATAGTGATATAACCCTCTTCCATTATCTCCAATATATTCTGGTACTCCTGGATAAATCCTGCTAGCCTTAAAGTCACTGCAATGTTTATATAAACTATTTATTACTTTATAGCCTTCCTGTACGCGACCTCGTTGATAAAGAGCATTGCCATACATAACTGCCATATGAGAAAATACAGCGCCATTTTCTTTATGACCGTAAGCAAAACCAAACATTCTACCTAAATCCGTTTTAATCTCTTGAAAATTGGTATTTAGTTTATAACCACCCACTGACTCCTCATACAAATAAGCATCTGCAGATGCTATAATCTCTTTTACTTGCTCTTCTGTAGCTGTTTTGGACATAATGGTAAACACCTGACTGGTTAACATCATACGTGTGCCATTTTCCTGATCCCCTTCCACTCTTCTACCATTATTATCGTAATATCCATTATACCATGAATGTCCACTTTTGTCGGTAATCCATTCACTTTTTCTTATATTCTCTTTGATCCAATTGGCTTTCTCTTGCAGATTAGCAGCTAACACGCTACTAGCTATCATCACCTTTTCACCACTTACCTTATGTTTACATAGCGTGCAATACTCATGTAAAAGAGCACGCTTACTCTCAACATCATCGTAGATGCTTTGATTGCCCGCTAGCAGTATGATCAATTCCTTTGCTAACGCAATTTCTGTAATGCCCGTTTTCTCTAATGCTAAAATCAACTCTGCCATCTGTTCTAGGTTCCCACCATAAATAGAAGTAAAAGCAACGCTCTCTCCGCGTTCTTTCGCCATATCTAAGGCATCATTCCAGTCAGCACCGCGAAGACGCATATGATTATGTTCTCCTACATCGTAAAATGCTGCCAAATGCTGTATAAGCATATGCTCTAAAATGGTTCCCTGGTACTCTATACCCTCCTGTGTACGTTGACGATTCCCATATTCTGTGGTCCAATTTGTATCCTTCTCTTCTCCTCTAACTGCTTGTGGATCTTTAAAATAGTTGGTCTCTGTCATAAGGATATCCAGATCACCACTTTGCATTATATAAAGATTGGTTGTTAAGAATGGCCACATGCCATGGTCCATCCACACTCTAGTGATGTTATTTCGATCTGCAATAAATTCACCTTGTTTCGTGCCGATAATGGTTGCATTGGTACCATCCATACGAACACCGCTAAAATTATCAATTAACATATTCTTAACGCCATGTGGGTTCATAATCAATAATGCTAGACAATCTTGCCATAAATCTCTCCATCCGCGACCACCTTTTCCATAATCATGATGTGGCAAAAAGGAGCAGCCATAAATTCTTCGTAGCATAGGCTGAAAGTTTACCCAATGCATCCATGCATCAAATTCCTTTACTCCTGAAGTATAACTAACATTTATCTTATTCTCCCAGTATTCTTTGGTCTTAGCTAAAGATAGATTACAGTCCTTGGCATTCTGAAATCTTGCTACCGCGTCTTCTAATTCCACCTTGGAAGATCCATATCCCATAGCTATGATATATGTCTTTTCCTCTTGGGGATTTAATACTACGGTGTTAAACTGGATTCCCCCAAGTGCTTCATAACCGTCAATATAAGTACCAGCACTTACTAACTTATTCCCATTTTCATAGAGCACTCTAGGATTTTCAAAGGAACCTCCTTCCCCAATGAATTCTTCCACACATGGGTAGAAACCAGCAGGTAGTTGTCCACAATCTTCACATCCAAATACACCGTATACGATTGAATTTTTTTGATGTCCTCGTTCATCAAAAGTTAACGTTGGATTGACAACAACACCCAGTTTTGTTGTTTCAATTCGATGTAACAGGGACGTTACATGTCTATGATCTCTTATATTATCTGCAGATCGTCCATATAGCGGAATGGCAGCTGTTGGTGTAACCTCCATATTTTGATCTGATTGATTCTTAATGGTAACAATCATCAATTCTAACTTTTCACCGGTATACGGAACATAAGAAATTATTTGTGAAGATAATCCATATTCTTTTGAGTTCCTCCATAACTTATGCCACATAACTCCTGCTTCTAGCGTGGTTTGTTCTTTCTGCTTGGTAAACAAGTTCGATTGTTGATGTGCTGATT
>JAEZUR010000100.1 GCA_023420935.1 Bacillota bacterium
AAGATACCCTATAAAATACTAGCCAAACGGCCGGATGATTTGGTGGCTTGCTATGCAGATGCTTCTTTGGCTAGGCAGGAACTTGGGTGGCAGGCCAATAAAAATCTGGAGGAAATGTGCCAGGATACTTGGAAATGGCAAGTGAACAACCCCAACGGCTATGCACGAAAATAAAGATAAAGAGGTTATAAGAATGCAGGATAGGAAGACTATTTTAGTGGTAGATGATGATGCAAAGATAAGAGAAACGCTATGTGATTTATTTCAATTGGAAGGATTCCAGGTTATGGAGGCGATAGATGGACGGAATGCCCTGGATACTTTTTATCAGATGGAACAAGTAATTGATCTGATACTCTTAGATGTTATGCTACCAGGCTATGATGGCTGGACTGTCTGCCGGGAGATTCGAAAGCAATCGGACGTTCCTATTATGATGTTTACTGCTAGATGTGAAGATTTTGATGAAGTACATAGTTTTGAGGTAGGAGCGGATGATTTTGTTAAGAAGTCCATGAAACCAACGGTATTGACGGCAAGAATCAATGCTTTATTTCGCAGGATAGACAAAGCAAATCAGAGATCTAAAAAGATGGAGTTTCATAACTTACTAATTGATGATAACCTACATACCGTTATGGTAAATGGACAGGAGATCCATTTAAGTCCCAAGGAGTATAATATATTGCTTATCTTAGCAGAGAATAAGGGGAAAATAGTGTCTAGAGAAAGATTAATGAATCTGGTATGGGGATATGAATATTACGGAGGACTTCGAACCGTGGATACACATATGAATCGTCTACGTATAAAGCTAGGAGAGAAAGGAGAGTCAATCAGTACCATCAGGGGTTTTGGGTATCGTTTTGAAGGGTAATTTAGAGAAAAATTACATTAGAAAAATCTGTTTCAGATAGGTTAAATAGGCATTAAATCAATGTGTTTTAACATTATGCATCATGTGGCTTATATCTCGAAAAAAAGGATTTTATGTCACCATTTCGTGGGAAAATAGGTAAAATTAAGAATAAAAATGTCACAATTAGTTATTTTTTTAACTTAAAATATTGACAGTGAACGCTACTTAAGCTATTATAACAAGGTAGCGTTTTTTAGTGATTCAAATTATTTCATAAATTAAAAGGGCAAACTTATCGAAAGATAAGGACGCAAAGCCAAGGGCCTTCGTTATCAGGGAGAGATTGATAACATGGCAGCCGGTTGCATTTATATGACAAAACCCCTTTTATCTATTTCAATGCAGATAAAAGGGGTTTTTTTGGGAGTAAAAATGTTGCTTGTATTAGTTTATGTGCTACGGGGAGTGTAAGAGTAAAAACTTACATGGAGGATTAGATTAATGAAGAGTATTAAAAGTAAACTAATTATTAGCTTCGCATTGCTAATACTGGTAGCATCAGTGTCACTTGGTTTTGTAACATTAAGTAGTGCTGAAAACTCATTAAGGAAAGAAGCAGAGGGTTCCCTTCTTTCAATGGCCAAAGAAGAGGCCAAGTTAACAACAAGTAGATTAACAATCCAAACAAGAACATTAGAAACTATAGCATTAAATGATGAGATTACAAGTATGCTCTGGAGTGAACAACTACCATTATTAAAAGATCAATTAGATGATACTGATTTTCTGGATATGGCAGTTGTAGATATGAATGGATCAGCCCAATATACTGACGGATCCGTTAGTGAATTAGGCGATCGCGATTATGTTATCAAAGCATTGGCCGGGGAAGCCTGCGTGTCAGATGTTTTAATAAGTAAAGTAACTGGAGAACCTGTTATCATGGTGGCAGCACCAATCAAAAGTAACGGCAATGTTGTGGGAGCGCTCATTGCACGTAGAGATGGTAATGCGTTAAGTGAGATTACCGATGATGCAGGTTATGGTGAGAAAGGTTACGGATATATTATCAATAATAATGGGACTGTAATTGCGCATCCTGACAGGGAGAAAGTATTAAATCAATTTACACCAATTGAAGCCGCAAAAACAGATAAGAGCCTAACCACGTTAGCAGCTATGTTTACCAATGCATTAAAAGAACAGAGTGGAGTAAGATCATATACATTTAACAAGGCTGATCTATACGCTGGTTACGCACCCATTGAAGGAACTAATTGGCTGTTTGTTATAACAGCTGATAAGGCAGAAGTTCTATCAGAACTTCTCAAGATGCAGGTAAGTATAGTAAGTATCGTAGCTATAATATTATTAGTTAGTATGTTAATTACATTTTTAATTGGTAATTCCATAGCAAAACCAATTATTCTTACAATAAAACATTCCGAAAAAATAGCTAATCTTGATCTGACTCAGAATGTTGATCAAAGATACCTAAAGAAAAAAGATGAAATAGGAGCATTATCTAAGGCTTTACAAAGCATTACGAATAGTCTTAGAGATATTGTTGGAGAAATGAGTTCTTTCTCACAGCAAGTAGCGGCTTCATCTGAAGAATTAACAGCGACTTCTCAACAGTCAGCCAGTGCATCCGAAGAAGTATCTATGGTAATTCAAGAGATAGCCAAAGGAGCAGCGGATCAGGCGAAGAATACAGAAGATGGTGCAGATAAGGCAGAAGCACTGGGCAGAAGTATTGAAGATGATCAGACTATCTTACAAGAGTTAAATCAAGCAACCGCTATGGTTGGTGAAGTATTAGAAGCTGGATTAAAAGAGATTGAGTACTTAACCAATAAGACAGAAGAGAGCAATAAGGCATCAAAAGAAATATATGAAGTAATATTAAGAACCAATCAAAGTTCTGAAAAAATTGGTCAAGCCAGCAATGTGATCGCATCCATCGCTGATGAAACCAATCTATTAGCATTAAATGCTGCCATTGAGGCTGCCAGAGCGGGGGAAGCTGGCAAGGGATTTGCAGTAGTTGCAGAAGAAATACGTAAGTTGGCAGAACAGTCATCTACATCAACCAAGGATATTAATGAAGTAGTACAAGAACTTCAGAATAATTCACAAAGTGCAGTAAATACCATTGAGATGATGACATCTGTGATAAAGGAACAATCTGATAGTGTGAAAAATAACAAAGACAGTTATTTATCTATTGCAGAAGCAATTAAGGTTTCTGAGGAATCAGTAGAACGATTAAATGAAACTGGTAAAGCAATGGAAAAGATGAAAGATGAAATTATGGATACACTTCAGAATCTATCAGCAATTGCAGAAGAGAATTCGGCATCAACAGAGGAAGTAACTGCATCTATGGAAGAACAGACTGCATCCGTTGAAGAAATCGCCAATGCAAGTGAGGGATTATCCGCACTAGCAGAAAGCTTACAAAATATTATTCAAAAATTCAAAATCTAAATAAAATAAAAGCATTTTATTTATGCAGATTAAAAGAGGGAAATTATGGAGTTATTATACAATAACGGGATTATTACAATGGAAGAGAAATTACAAATAGGCATTGTCAATGACGAATTTAATCTTTTTTATCAGCCGCAGTATGCATTAGCAAACAAAGAAATAGTAGGATTGGAGGCACTGGTGAGATGGATGCATCCAGAAGAAGGACTTATCTCGCCAGCGGACTTTATTCCAGTTGCAGAAGAAACCGGACAGATTTATGAATTAGAGCGATTGATTGTAAGAAGAGCCTTAAAACAGAAACATCAATGGGAAGAGGATGGGATAGGACACATTGAATTAGCCATTAACCTATCTGGTAAAACCTTAGCAAGTGAACGAGACTTCAATGAGATAGAAACAATAATTTCAAAAAATGAAGTAGATTACACTACCGTTACCATTGAGATAACAGAAACTGCAATGATTGAAAATGCAGACCAGGTCGTAGAACGATTAAACCGCTTAAAATCTAGAGGCATCAAGATAGCACTAGACGATTTCGGAACAGGATATTCCACCCTAACTTATTTAGGAAAATTCCCAATCGATGTAATCAAACTAGACAGAAGCTACGTTAATCTAATACCACACGACTTCGTAGACACTGCCATTGTAAGAAACATGTTAAAACTAGCGCAAGACCTTAACTACAAGGTAATCGCCGAGGGTATCGAAACTGGGGAGCAGTTAGAATACCTAAAAGAACACAGCTGCGAAGGTGGCCAAGGCTTCCTCTTCAGCAAACCATTACCAGAAGATATGATACGAGATTTAATACACAATATATAGAACAAGACAGTGCACCGAAGACATCTGGCATGGCTGGGTGAATCGAAACATATACATTTATATGAAAAATGTTAAGTACTTAGTAGTGTGATAGGCGTATTAGTGAAAAAAAATTGCATATATTAATAGAGCTGATAATAATACGAACTGTGAAAAATTTATTGACATTATTCATAATTTCGTGTATGATTTTATCAGTGATCGTGTTGCAGATACCTGAGAGGCCTGCGACCAAAGAAGGCTCCTGTGGGAGCCTTTTTGCATATGAGAATTCAAAATTGTTCAAAAGCCACAAGAAATGTGTTTTAGCTTTCTTGTGGTGTTCTTCTTAAGACCCAGGAAAAACGGCGCCCACAGCGTCGTTTTTTCTAAGCATTGAGGCTTAAAAGCGAACATACTAAGGAAGGTAAGGCGACCAAGCTGAATTCATCTGCAATCATATTCATGAACACAACCTAGCTTTTGCCACCGCAACTTAGCTTTTACCACAACCATGTATAATAAAAATGATTGTACCTTATAATTAGATATGCTAAGATAATTGAAAGAGTCTAATAGAAGAAGGGGATTCATTATGATAGAAGAAAAACGATTTGCAGTATTAATTGACGCAGACAATGTATCTGCGAAATATGTAAAATATATTTTGGACGAGATATCCAATTATGGAGTAGCCACGTATAAAAGAATCTATGGCGACTGGACCAAGTCTACTGCTGGTTCATGGAAAGATGTCTTGTTAGAGAATTCGGTAACACCGGTACAACAGTATGGTTATACCGTTGGTAAGAATGCCACGGATTCAGCTATGATTATTGATGCAATGGATATTTTATATTCAGGTTATGTAGAGGGATTTTGTATCGTTTCCAGTGATAGCGATTTTACCAAATTATCCTCAAGACTAAGGGAGTCAGGAATGTTTGTAATCGGTATGGGAGAGAAGAAAACTCCGAAGCCATTCATCGCCTCCTGCAATGTATTTAAGTATCTTGATATACTAGCCGAGACCGAGAATAAGAGTACGGATATTGACCATGAAAAGAATATGACAGAGTTAGATGTAATTAAAGCAGTAATTATTAAGATGCTAAATGAGACCGATGTTGATGATCGGGGTATCAACATGGCGGATCTAGGTAATTATCTGGTGAAAAGATATCCGGACTTTGATGTTAGAAATTATGGAGATACCAAGTTATCTAAGTTCTTAAAGAAATTTGATTGTTTTGATATTGAGACTAGGGAAGGAACTTCCATGTGGGTAACACTAAAGCCTAACATGGTAACTAAGCAAGAACCTCCTATCTTAGAAGATACTAAAAAATTGAGTACCAAGAGCTCTGCTAAGAGAACCAGTAAAAATACAAGAACAAGGAAGAAAGTTACAGGCCAAAAGCAATCAGCCCAAAAACAACCAAGTCAAAAGCAATCTGATCAACAGGCATATTCCCATAATACAGGGGATATAAACGGTAGTAGTAATCAAGGAAACGAAATAAAAGAGTAGAAGGAATAGAAGACTTAAGATGAATAATTTTATATACAGTGTGAATGCAACGATTCCTATTTTTCTAGTTATCTTAGTTGGATATTTTCTTCGAGAAAAGAAAGTGTTAAATGAGAATTTTGTTTCCGTTGCCAATAAATTTAATTTTCAGGTTACATTGCCGGCATTGTTGTTTCAAGACATTGCCGGTTCTAATATTATAGAAGTATTTGATGTCAGGTATGTATTGTTTTGTGTGATTGTTACTTCGATTACCTTTTGGGGCATCTGGTGCATCACGAAGTTATTCATGAAAGACAAAACTAT
Source organism: Bacillota bacterium (assembly GCA_023420935.1). GTDB lineage: Bacteria > Bacillota > Clostridia > Lachnospirales > Lachnospiraceae > Mobilisporobacter. Next base: position 6,000 of record JAEZUR010000100.1, read on the forward strand.
GACTGGAGCATTTGTACAAGCGTCCTTTCGTGGAAGTGCAGCTATTCTTGGCATTGCCTTTATTCAGAATATCTATGGATCAACTGGCATGGCTCCGCTGATGATTGTTGGTTCGGTACCGTTATATAATATGTACTCAGTAATTGTTCTAACCTTTGAAGCGAAACAACAAAATAAGAATCAAATCAAACAAGCACTCATTAATATTGTAAAGAATCCAATTATTCTGGCCATTGGGGCTGGTTTAATTGGCTCCATAATTAATTTCTATGATTATTGCCCGATAGTTTTGACGAAGACTGTTCATAATCTGGCAGTGATGGCTTCTCCACTTGCACTAATTACCATAGGGGCAGCGTTTGAAGGTAAGAAGGCACTTGCTAAGTTAAAACCTACCATCATAGCGAGTACGATCAAACTAATGGTATTACCAGCAATATTCTTACCCATAGCGATTGCTATGGGATTTCATGACGAGAAAATGGTTGCTTTGCTGGTTATGTTAGGCGCACCCACCACTGTAAGTTGTTACATCATGGCTAAAAGCATGGATAATGATGAGGTTCTGACTTCGAGTATTATTGTAATGACAACGCTTATGTCTTCCGTTACACTTACCTTTTGGATTTATTTATTAAAAAGTTTTGGGTATGTTTAGAGAGTTTATGGATTTTTAATTTGCGAGAAAGCAAAGAGCACGTTACAATTAAGGTAAGGTAATTTTAATTGAAAGCGAAGGCGTGTTAGTGTATTCTAATTACACGCAGAATGGAGTTTATATGAATAATTTTCGGAATTTTATGTATGGAAGATACGGGATTGACCGTCTTACCCAGGTTCTCATTGGATTAACTTGTATCATAACGTTTATTGGGACAATCTTTCATAGTGGAATCCTTGTAACACTTTCCTATGTCCCACTTCTTTATGCAATCTATCGAACCATGTCGAGAGACATACAAAAGCGTGCCAATGAGAATCAAAAGTTTATGGCAGTGATACATAAGCTATTGGGAAGATGGAAGGGGTCTAAGACACACCGTTATTATCAGTGTCCTTCTTGTAGACAAACCATTCGTGTTCCAAAGGGAAAGGGAAAGATCATGATTACCTGCCCAAAATGCAAAACTGAGTTTATGAAGAGAACATAGAGCAAGAAGGAAACTAGAGTCGACGTAGAAAATATAGTGATAAAGAATAGATATGTGATACAAAAAACCCCTTGAAATTAATTCGAGGGGTTTTAAAGTGCTCATATTAATCATTACTATCACTTTTGCTGACTGGTTCAACAACGACGGTACAAGTAGCAACGTCTCCGTTGGCAGTTCTTGCAGTTATTGTGGTTGTTCCAGGAGCTATGGCAGTCACTCTTCCATTAGAGGATACAGTAGCAATGTTTTCGTTTCTACTTTCATAAATGGGAGATTCAGCTGTATTACTAGGTAAAATAGTGGAACTAAGTGTACGTATTTTACCTACACTAAGAACTAATTTACCGTTGGAATAGTTAAACTGAAAACTTTGTATTGGTGGACCCACTGTAACATCACAAGATAAGGTAGTGCTTTTGCGACCTTGCTTAACTGTAACATTAATCGTAGTAGTTCCAACTTTAAGGCCTGTAATTGTGGCAGTATTTTTATCGCCTTCTAAGACAGAGGCGATATCTGTATCATCTGATTTAAAAGATACACTCATGGAATCTGTTGTATTATATACTCGTAAGGTGCAAGAATTCTCTTTTACAAGTACTATAGACTTTACAATCAGCTTCACATCTTCTAGATTATCTCCTTTATATTCCGATGCTTCCGCTATGGCAATATTGCCTGGGATGTTAAGCTTTGGCACTGGTAACAAGGATAAGAAGATAAAAAATACAGATAATATAAGAGCTTTTTTTACTAAAGATACTATTTTCATAATTAGCCCTCCAAACTGTGGTACCTTCTATGATAGTATATTACTATTTCTTTTTGTCAAAAACGTGGCAATTTTAAATATATTTGACACTTGTTTTCGTAAGTCTCGTTGTTTATAATAGATAGTATATTTAAAAAACTAGGAGGAACAGGAATGCAGCATATATTAATCGCAGATGATAATCAAGACATAACAGATATTCTTGCTACGTATGCTTCCAAAGAAGGGTTAGAGCCTGTTGTCGCTGGAGATGGACTAGAAGCAATGCAATTATTTGAAGAATATAATCCTGTTGTAGTTCTTCTGGATGTTATGATGCCAAAGGAAGATGGTTATGAAGTTTGCCGCAAGATTAGAAGCAAATCCAATGTGCCAATTATTTTGATTACTGCAAGAGGGGAAGATTTTGAACGAATCATGGGATTGGATATTGGTGCAGACGATTATATTGTGAAGCCATTTAGTCCAAGTGAAGTAATGGCTAGGGTACGTGCTGTACTTAGACGTATGTCCAAGGTGGAACAGGTTAGTCAGTCTGAAAATATGATATCAATCAAAGATTTAATCATTAATCTGGAAGAATACACGTTATATATTAACGATACTAAGATGTCATTAACCAAAAAAGAGATTGAAACTATGTGGACATTAGCAAGCAATCCCAACAAAGTGTTTACGAGGGATAATTTGCTAGATAGTCTATGGGGATTCGATTATTTTGGAGATAGTAGAACAGTTGATTCACATATTAAGAGACTACGTGCGAAACTAGATAAAGTGGATCATCCAGCATGGGATATTAAAACAATCTGGGGTGTTGGATACAAATTTGAAATGGAATAAAAAGAGGGAACTGCATGGATAAACAATCAACCCTCAAGATTCACAATAAACTGTTTTGGCGTGTATATATTTATTTTGCGTTTATGGTTACCATGTTAGCAATGCTAATTGGTTTTATTTTTATGAGACTATATGAAAATAATACCATTGAGACGTATCGCGCACAGTTACAAGAGCAGGGAGAGAAGATTACCAATAAAATATCTCGGTATGTGATTGAAGAGGATCTAGAACAATATAGCATATACAAAGAAACAATACAGGAAATACAACAAACTCAGTCAACAGACGTATGGATTATATCCAATCGTGATTCTACATACGCTATGGATGAACAATTTGAAAATACAAGTATTTCTGAGGATGATTTAACTGTAGATGCGAGACGAGTATTAAAAAACGCATTTAAGGATGTGTCAGATTATAGCAATAGTTATGATGAAAATTATGGTAAAATGATGATGTGTGTTGGTAATGCCGTACATGATGCTGGAGGTAATGTAATCGGTGCAGTATTAATGTATGGATATGTTGAGAATCAGCAAACAGTCATTGAAAGTAGCCAGAATCTTATTGTGACTAGTATTCTGGTAGCGCTCTTAATATCCTTTATCATTGCCATTCTATTTGCCAAACAATTATCCCAACCAATTACGCAGATGAGAGAAACTGCATTGGAGTTAGTAGAAGGACACTATCAGATTAAAACCAATATTCGACAGAAGAGTGAAATTGGTGAATTGGCAGAAACGCTTGATATTTTATCGGATCGTCTTCAGAAAAATGAAGAAGAACGTAACAATATGGAACAGATGCGAATGGACTTTTTTGCGAATGTTTCTCATGAACTTAGAACACCAATTACCGTACTCCGTGGCTATACAGAGAGTTTAGTTGACGGCGTAATCGTAAATGAAGAAAAGGTAAAACAATACTATAACAGAATGCTTTTTGAATGTAAGAGTATGGAACGCCTAGTAAGTGACCTTCTGATTTTATCTAAAATGCAGAACCCTGATTTTGCCATTGATGCAGAGCCAGTAAATCTGGTTCAAGTATTTGATGATATTGTCCGAAGTGCTAATGTTATGAGTGCTAAGAAACAGATATCTATTGAGATGACGAAGGATAAAGACTGTTGTATGATGATGGGAGATTATGATCGTCTCAGACAGATGTTTATGGTTATTGTGGATAATGCAGTGAAATTCTCCGAAGAGAATTCTAAGATCTATATTAATCTCACTAGCATAGATAAGATAAAGGTTATTATACAGGATTTGGGTTGTGGAATTTCAGAGGATGAACTGCCTAATATTTTTGAAAAATTCTACAAATCAAAGTTAAGACAGAATGCCAATGGTTCTGGACTTGGCTTAGTGATCGCCAAACAGATTGCCATGAAACATGGCGGAGAGATCATGGTGTCGAGTAAAGTTGGCGATGGTACAACCTTTATATTTACCTTTGATAAATTGGATATGGAGAGAGATTTCCAAGAAATTTAGCATTTTTAGAAAATATTAACAACAAGAAAACCTAGAAAAAACCTTGAAAAAACTAAAATTTTGGGTTATAATAATTTTAACAAAAGAGGATTCCTGGAATGTACGATAATCCTGATATTTTGAACCTACATTACTTTAAACGGGATTCCTACATCTATAAGAACATGTCAGGCCGTCATTATGCAGCGGAAGACAGACGCTTATTTGCGGTTGCCCACCTAGCTTGGCTAGGAGTCAAAATTCGGGAAACGGCATTTCGGGTTAAAACACAAAAGACAGAGAGGGTGTAACAACACCCTCTTTTTTCGCGCGTGCAAGCGCGCGAAAAGTAACCAAAATCTAATCAAAGGGGCACCCTTTCCATGCGAAACAAAAACATAATAGGACTAATCTTAATCGTTACGGGTATAATAATAGCAATCATCCCAATAAGTTACCAATTATACAATAAGTACCAGCAAACCCAGATGATCAATTCCATAAAACAAGAGATAGCAAAAAATGTTGCCATGCATAATACAACAGGTAATCTGAACCAATCATCAGTTCCAGAGGACTCAAATCTAACAGACCAACCATCCGATCAGTTCACAGATCTTGAATTAGATGCAAACCAAGGGGGAACCACAGAGACCTCCAACCCAGATTCCACACAGGAATCCGATGAAACTGAATCTGATCAGGTGGAAAAAATACTACAATATCAAACGGTAATTGGCATCATTGAAATAAATGAACTAGACATCATTTTCCCAATCGTAGAAGGTGCTAATCGAGATAATATTAGAGCAGCCATTGGGCATATGAAAGGAACTGCCGAGCCAGGTACAAAGGGCAATTGCGTTCTGGCGGGACATCGAGGGGGTATCTATGGGGAATTTTTTAAACATCTCAACAAACTGAAAAAGAAGGATAAAGTTAAGATAACAGATGCAATGGGGCGGGAATATAATTATCAAGTATACGATCAATTTGTTGTGGAACCAACGGATGTATATGTAACCAATTCAATAAAAGAAGAAAAAACTTTAACACTGGTAACCTGCGAAAACAATGGAACTAAGAGACTTATTGTGCGATGTCGGTTAACGGATTAAGAAAAACTTAAGACTTCTTCTATTGACATTTTAAATCGCATATACTAGAATCTACTACTGTAGTTTGATAGCTTAGAATTGTTATGTGAAGTGTCACATCAGATTAAGGAGTTAAACGTGTTAGCTGAAATGAATCAAAAGAACGAAGGCAGAAATTATTTATTTGACAATATAAGAGGTATCTTGATTTTTTTAGTAGTAATGGGTCATTTGTTAAGGCATGAAATGGGTGTCTCTAATTTTATAAAAGCCATTTACTTTTTTATTTATCTGTTCCATATGCCAGCATTTATCTTTATTACAGGATATTTCTCAAAACATATTGATAAATGTAGACGAAAGGCAGTACAGGGATTCTTTCTACCTTATATTGTGATTAATACATTTTTCTGGGGCTATGAAAAGTTCATTCTAAGGGGAGAACATGAAGCATTTCGTGTTTTAACGCCTCAATGGGGAATGTGGTTTTTCCTAGCAGTCTTTGTATGGAAAATGTTATTAACAGATTTTGTTAGAATTCGATTTATCTTACCACTTAGTATAGCAGTAGGGTTACTTTCAGGATATAGTTCGGAGTTTGGTTCCAAACTATCCCTTGCCCGCATTTTGGCATTTTTACCATTCTTCCTATTAGGGTTTTATATGAATGAAACCCATATTGACAAAATCAGAAAAATACCGAAATTTATCTGCAGCCTGATCATTGTATGCTACGCAGGAATATCATACGTGGTGGTCAGAAAAGATATTTTTTCTATGGGCAATTTTTATATGAAAGAATGTTATGACAATCTGACAAATGTTATGATAAGTGGTGTTTTTACAAGAATGTATATCTATGTCAGCGCAACGATAATCACGTTTTGTTTGATTAATTTATTAAGCACGAAGAAGACTTTTCTCTCAACCATTGGGAAGAATTCCATCACCGTGTATGTAATACATTTATTTATCATTATGAATCTAGATGAAATAGAACTACCATGGAGTGGAACCAAATTGTATCTCTTGTTTGCCCTGGTAGCCGCAGCACTTATCTCTTATGTGTGTTCAAGGCATTTTGTTTTATCGATCTATAATTATTTAATGAACGGAATTACAACTATTTTTATAAAGGACAAGTAATCGATGTTAATTGGAGTATGGTAAACAGTTTTTTATGTTGCCATGCTCCTTTTTTATTAGCTTTTTATTACTTATGACAGGGTCTATTTGCCCGAATGGCATCAAATCGGCATAATTTAAGTAAGTTCAAATGACAGATTCGGTGCTCTATTTCGTATAGGCGGGGGGAATCTTCCTTGACAGAAAAATTGACATAAAGTAAAATATAGTTATCAATTAGGACAGTTTTAGCTGTTACATTTGGCTCGGTAATGTCGAGCCTTTACGAAGGTGAATCTCTTATCCTCGAATAAAGGAGGAATCGTATTGAAAAGAATTATGTTACTATGTTCGCTTCTAATCATTACATGTTTCGTAGTGGGAATAAACGTCCAAGCGGCTGCTGATATAGACATTCAGAATAATCAGAATGGAACGATTACTGTTAAGTATGATAATTCTGCTGGTGATAAGATTAAAGTATTAGTGGTTAAGTCAGATTCCTCGAAGAAATATACATATGATATCCCCACTGGTCAAAATAAGATAAACTGTGCATTATCCCAGGGTAATGGTACTTATATCGTTAAAGTGTGTAAAAATAGTTCCGGTAAAAAATACAGTGTACTTCATTCTGAGAAGGTTGTACAGAAACTAAAAGATCCCAATCAAGTGTTTCTTGGATCCAATCAGATTGTTAATTGGACAACCACCAACAATGCAATTACATATGCCAGTCAACTCACTAGAAATTCAAAAACAGAGAGGAAGAAGATTGAAGCGATCTATAAATATATCGTGGAGAATTATTCCTATGATTATAATAAATTAAAAAAGATAAACAATACCACAGGTTACATACCTAATATTGACTCTGTATATCGATCCAAAAAAGGAATTTGTTACGATATAGCGGCTTTAAATGCTTCCATGCTTAGAAGTCTTGGCATTGAAACTAAATTAATTATGGGATATTCTACACAACCTGGCCTAACAGGTGTTTACCATGCATGGAATAAAGTGTATAATAGTGATACGAAACAGTGGATGATTCTAGATTTAACCTATGACATGAGTAAATACGATAAAGCAGATTATAAAGTTATGAAAAAATCAGCAAAATACTATAGTAATGAGAGTTATGTTTATTAAGCAATATTGTAATAATAAGAAGAGAATGGCAATGGCCTTTTATGAAAGGTTGAGAGCCAATTTGCACATATTACGTGCTTGAGTGAAGTGATACACAATATAATTTGATTCGCAACACGCTCTCGCTTGGATGAAGTTCGTAATGGTACGTAAGTTCCTACAAGACAGGAACTAAGTACCAACGCCTTCATAACAGTTGCTCATCATATTATATTGTGTATCCTTCAATGTAGGTTGTGGATGTGCAAATTGACAATTCTAGGTTGTTCAAAGGGCTATTAACCCTCACATCATATTAAGGAATAGTATAGTAGTAAGGAAAATTAGATTGTAGTAAGGAGTAACTATGATACATGGATTTTTGAAAGTATGTGCTGCTACACCTAAGATTAAGGTGGCAGACTGCGAATATAATGGAGAACAGATTAGACAGATTATTGAAGAATGTAATAAGGAAAACGTTAAAGTGGTTGTATTTCCGGAGCTTTGTATTACGGGATACACTTGTGGAGACTTATTCTTGCAGCAGGTTTTATTGGATTCGGCTAAGGAGCAGTTGTATCGTATTTTAGATTTCACTAAGGGCAAGGAAATGATAGTAATCGTTGGGCTTCCTTATGCAACCAACGGAAAACTTTACAATGTGGCAGCTGTGATGCAAAATGGGGAATTATTAGGAATGATTCCAAAAACGAATATTCCAAACTATTCCGAGTTTTACGAGGCTAGACATTTTACAGCTGGTCATGAGGAAGTGCAGTGGATTCAAACTAGGGACAAGAAAGAAATTCCATTTGGAAGTAAACTATTATTTCAGTGTGAAACCATGCCAGATGTAGTACTTGCTGTTGAGATTTGTGAGGATGTTTGGGTTCCGATTCCACCTTCTTCTAGACATGCGCTTGCTGGTGCGACTTTAATCGCTAATCTATCAGCCAGTGATGAGATAACCGGTAAAGATAGTTACCGCATAGAGCTGGTGAAAAGTCAATCAGCCAGGTTAGTGTGTGGTTATATTTATGCAGATGCAGGAGAAGGTGAATCCACCACAGACTTAGTATTTGCAGGGCATAATATCATAGCAGAGAATGGATCTATACTAGGTCAGTCAGAGCGTTTTAAGAATCAAAGAGTGGAAGCAGAGATTGATTTTGGAAAATTAGCCAGTGAAAGAAGAAAAATGACAACCTATCAGACCCGTGATGCTTTGGTGGAAGGATATGAAACAATTAATTTTTCATTGAAGGTTGAGGAGACAAGACTAACAAGAAACGTGGAGAGGACACCATTTGTACCTCATATAAAACATGACCGAGATATTCGTTGTGATGAGATTCTTAGTATCCAAGCGATGGGTCTTAAGAAACGATTGGAACACACGGGTTGTAACTGTGCAGTGATTGGAATCTCAGGAGGTTTGGATTCTACATTAGCGTTCTTAGTAACTGTTAAAGCGTTTGATATGCTATCTATACCGCGTAAGAATTTAATTGCAGTAACTATGCCGTGTTTTGGTACCACTGATCGCACGTATCAGAATGCAATTACACTTACCAAACAGCTGGGTGCAACATTAAAGGAAGTTCCCATAAGGGAAGCTGTGATGTTGCATTTTAGAGATATTGAGCACGACCCAGATAATCATGACATTACTTACGAAAATGCCCAAGCTAGAGAACGTACCCAGATTCTTATGAATATTGCCAATAAATATAATGGTATGGTAATTGGTACTGGGGATATGTCAGAATTGGCGCTTGGATGGGCAACCTATAATGGGGATCATATGTCCATGTATGGAGTGAATAGCTCTATTCCAAAAACATTGGTACGCTATCTAGTTTTATATTACGCTGAGACTACGGAGGATCAGAAGTTAAGAGAAGTTCTTCTGGATGTACTTGATACTCCAGTAAGTCCAGAACTCTTACCACCAAAAGACGGTGTTATCTCTCAGAAAACAGAAGATATAGTAGGACCTTATGAACTACATGATTTCTTCTTGTATTATATTTTAAGATTTGGATTTGCGCCATCTAAAGTATATCGTTTGGCAGTATACACCTTTGAGAAGGAGTATGAGAAAGAAGTTATTTATAAGTGGCTAACCGTCTTTTATAAAAGGTTCTTCTCACAACAATTTAAGCGTTCCTGTTTACCAGATGGACCAAAGGTTGGAACGGTAGCAGTATCTCCAAGAGGAGATCTAAGAATGCCAAGTGATGCATGCGTAGCAATGTGGATGAAGGAATTAGAGTCGGTGGAACGATAAGAGAGGATAAGAAAATGGCACTTAAGATAATTACAGATTCCGCATCGGATTTACCAGATCATATTGCGAAAGAATTTGGAGTAACCGTAATACCTACACCAGTGGTTATTGATGGGGTGGATTATTTTGACGGAAAGACAATAATGCCCAAAGAGTTTTACGGGCTTTTACGTGAAGGAGTAGAGGTTAAGACTTTTCATATCAACGCGCATATGTTTCGGGAACAGTTTGAACCATATGCAAAAAATAAGGATGAATTAATCTATCTTTGTTTCTCAACAGGAATTGCAGGAACTTTTAATGCAGCCAATATTGCTAGAAATGAATTATTAGAAGAATATCCAGATTTCGACCTAACAATTATAGATTCAAAGTCTGCATCCATTGGATTTGGACTTGTGGTTTATAAAGCGCTAAAGATGCTATCGAACCAAGTGGATAAGCAGACAATTTTAGATGCTATTCATTTTAATATTAATCATATGGAGCACATCTTTACCGTGGAGACCTTAGATTATCTATATCGTGGGGGTAGACTGAGTAGAGGATCTGCCATTGCAGGCGGTTTATTAGATATAAAACCAATTATTGAGGTAGATGATCAGGGTGCGCTTGTTGCCATTGAGAAAGTCCGTGGTAGAGCTAAATCCTTAAAAAGAATGGTAGAACTAGTTGGTGAACGTGGCGAAATGCTTCAGACCCAAACCATTGGTTTAGTTCATGGCGATGACTATGGAACCTTACAAAAGGTAAAAGACATGTTAACCGAGCGCTATGGCTGTAGAAATTTTATTGAAAATTATGTAGGATGTGCCATAGGGGCTCATACGGGACCTGGTATCATTGGGATAACTTTTCTTAGTGAGGATTCGCCGTTTGAGAAGTACTGGTAGTAATGTTGTGAAGGTAATGGTGGGGATTGCGAAACGGGTAGGTTGTGCTATTTTTTATACAACTGATACAATTCCTCCGCTTCAACGCTACGCTTAGCTTCCGCTATGGAAATGTATCAGTTGTATAAAAAATATTGAAGTGTATTGAGTTTCGCAATCAATGAACTTTACTGGTAATAACTACTAGTAAAAGCCTCAAATATAACTACAAGTATAACTACAAGTAAAAGATACAAATAAAAGCGAATAATAACGTTAGTAGTAATAAAATGACTAAAGCTACCGGTAAAAGTTGTGGTAATAATAACTGGTAAACTCTATAGGTGAAATTTAAAATTTATTAATAACAGTTATTAGTTGAGATAACTGGAAATAATGATTGGTGATTGGAAGGAGATAATATGGAACTTGATTTTGAAGATTTTATTGAAGAAGTAAAATTCCAGATGACGGAATATGATATTTTAGAAGAGGAAACGATTCTTGCTTGGGAAGAGAAGGTTAGAGAATGGGTGAAACGCCATTCAGATAAAAAGTATCTTTATGTAAAAGCAGAGGATGATATATTTGTCAAAATAAAAGATGAAGACGTTATGTTCGAAATTGCTAGAAAATATTATCAGGCAGTGAAGAATAATCAGGAAGTTGATTATTGGAAGAGATTTCAATTAATTTAAGCAGTAAAACAGGCTGCAGTGATGCAGCCTAGTTTACTGCTTTTTCCAAAGTCTTTTCGACAGCGTCAAGGAGCAGGGTTTCGGTATATTGACTATCTTTTGAAAGAATAACATCATCAATTGCTACGTTATCGCTTAATTGTTCTTCAATTTGTTCCAGAGATGGCTCAATTAAAGGATACATGGTTTTAATTGCTTCACTGGTATTTATCAGACGAACTGAATTAATATGATTCTCATCAACAACAACTTCGAGGTTCAATGTTGTACCGTTGAGAGTAAGTTCAGAAGTATATACTCCTGACTTATATGTAGGTTCATTTTCGGAACTATCCGAGCCGGAATCCTTATTCGGAAGAAACATAAAGACCAGAAGTAGGATAAGAAGTATACCTAGCCCTACAAAAATGACGGTGTATATAATTTCCTTTAGTTGAACAATAACAATTCTTGTTTTTGACATCGGAAAGCCTCCAATCAATACACTTTGTATATCATATTTGCTTTTGTGGAAAATTATGATAAAAACTTTGGGGATTTGGTAAGAAGATTTGTGGTGGCGGAAGTCTAGGTTGTGGAGGTGAATATGGTTCCATAGATATTCATTTGGTCGCCTTACCTTCCTAGGCATGTTTGCTTTTGAGCCTCAGAGCGCGGTAAAAATGTCGCGCAAGCGGGCGTCATTTTTGCCTGAGTCTCAAGTCAAACATAAACGCCGTCGTCAGTCGGTCTGACCAAGCTGAATATCTATGGAACCATATTCACCGATGCAGGTTATCGAGATTTGAGATAGATTAAACTTTAATCATTATCGAATCCTAAATAGAGAAAGACTTAAAAGCAGAAATATATGTTGAACATTACAAGAATTAAAAAGCAAATATTAAAGTAGAGTAAAAGCGGAAGTGAAAAGTAATAATTAAGTAGATATAAAGCAGCTTGGTTAGGCAATTATGGTTGGTAGTTAGGAAAGGAATGGAGAGGGGTAGTTATGGCGTTACAGTTTATACTTGGTAGTTCGGGGGCGGGGAAGTCTTATTATCTTTATCAGAAGATGATTGAGGAGTCCATGAAACAGGAGAAAACCAATTACTTGGTTATTGTGCCGGAACAATTTACAATGCAGACCCAGAAGGATTTTGTGTCTATGCATCCCAATAAGGGTATTATGAATATTGATATCCTTAGCTTTATGCGCCTTGCTTACTTAGTATTTGATGAAGTTGGGGGAGACGATAGACAGATTCTTGAGGATACTGGTAAGAGTATGATCGTCCGTAAAGTATTGGAAGAGAAGAAGGATGAGTTATGCTTATTCCAGGCTAATCGAAAGAAACCTGGTTTTGTGGATGAAATGAAATCAATGCTTTCAGAGATCTTCCAATATAGTATCAAGGAAGAACAGCTGAATGAAATGATAGAAGTTGCCAAAGAAAAGCCTCTGCTTCAGAAGAAATTAAAGGATGTATTAACCATTTATCGGGGCTTTCGGGATTATTTGAGTGAGAACTACATAACTGCCGAAGAAATACTGGATGTGCTTTATGAGGAAATTGAGAAATCAGAACTTATTCGTAATAGTGTAATCTGTTTTGATGGATTTACTGGATTCACTCCGTCCCAATATAAATTATTGGTGCGATTAATGAAGCTTTGTCCTAAGATCTATATTACTGTTACCATCGATAAGAGAGAAGATATCAGCAAACTAGATGAGGAATTTAAGTTATTTCATCTTAGTAAGAAGACTATTCTTAAGTTATATCAGCTGGCACTGGAGGAAGGGATTGATGTAATGGATCCCTATTATGCAGGTGATGTAAATGGAACAGTACCATATCGCTTTCTAAATAGTAAACCGTTGCAAGCATTAGAGAGAAATCTGTTCCGCTATCCATTTAGGCCATTGGAGGGAGAGCAAGAAGATATTTCTGTTCATTTGCTAAAAAATGCAAGAGATGAAGTAGCATTTACTATACGTGAAATCGTTCGTCTGGTGCGAGAGGAAGGCTATCGCTACCGTGATATTGCGGTGGTGACCGGTGATATTACAGGGTATGGAAGGATTATCGAGAAGGAGTATGAAAAGGCAGGGCTACCTTGCTTTATCGATCATAAAAAAGATATCTTATCAAATCCGCTGGTGGAATTACTACGCTCCCTATTAGATATCCTTCGAAAGGATTTTGATTATGAGAGTATGTTCCGCTACCTTCGTTGTGGATTAGTAGATATAAAGCTAGATGAGGTAGATCAATTAGAAAACTATGTTTTAGCCTTAGGGATACGAGGGTTTAAGAAATGGAATCAGACCTGGACTAGAGTATATGGTAAGGAAGATAGTATTAATCTGGATATATTAAATGAATATCGCCAAAAGGCCATACTTGGTCTTACTAAACTAAAAGAAATGCTTCCAGGTAAATCTCACTCCGTAAAAGAGTTTACCAGTGCGCTATATGAATTTCTAGTGAATGAGTGTATATTCCAAAAGTTAGATACGTATCGTATACAGTTTGAACAAGAGGGTATGCTTTCTCTGGCTAAGGAATATGACCAGATCTATCGATTGGTAATGGAGTTATTTGACCATCTTGTTGAATTACTTGGTAAGGAACAGGTTGAAGTGAAGGAATACGAAGAGTTGCTGGATACAGGATTCTTAGAGATAAAGGTAGGTTTAATTCCACCAGGGGTGGATCAGATTGTGGTGGGTGATATTGAACGAACACGTTTAAAAGACATCAAGGCCTTATTTTTTATTGGTGTTAATGACACAATTGTACCAAAGTCCGGTGGAGACGGTGGAATTCTTTCTGATATTGAGAGGGAAATGTTGATAGAACACAATATGGAAATGGCTCCGACTAAGAGACAAGGTATTTATACAGAGCAATTTTATCTTTATTTAAATATGACCAAACCACAGAATCGATTATATATCACTTACAGTAAGGTGAGTCTAGAAGGTAAGACTCTAAGAGCTTCCTACCTAATTGCCAAGATTGGACAATTATTTCCAGATCTTCGAATTGTGGATGAAGAAAGTATGGATGAGGATTTAGAACACATCTTAGGTGCGGATAAAGGCGTCAGTTATCTTCTTAGTGGATTAAGAGATTATAGCCAAGAGAACATGCCGGCAATCTGGCGAGAGCTATTTAGTTGGTATGCTAGTCGAGAAGAAATGAAACATTCTATTCCTAACTGGATAGATGGGGCCTTTTATTCCAATGAACAGAGTGGCCTGTCTAAGGCAGTGTCTCATGTATTGTATGGAAAAGAGTTAACGGGTAGTGTTACAAGACTAGAGCAATATGCAGCTTGTGCGTTTGCTCATTTTGCAGCCTATGGATTAAAACTATCAGAACGTAAAGAATATCAACTTAAGGGCCCTGATATGGGTAACATTTTTCATAATACACTAGAGCTGTTCTCGAGAAAACTAAGAGAACGAAAACTTAGGTGGCAAGACATTACCAACGAACAACGAGAGCACTTAGTAACTCAATGTGTAAAAGAGATTACCGAAGAATTTGGGAATACCATTTTGCATAGTTCCAAGCGTAATGAATATATGATTAAACGTGTGGAGCGCATTGTAAAGCGTACTACCTGGGCACTCAGTGAGCATATGAAACAAGGAAAGTTTGAAGCAGAAGGGTATGAACTTCAATTTTCCTTCTTAGATCATATTGATGCAGCTAGGTTTCAATTATCAGAGGAAGAAAGTCTTCGTTTAATGGGTAGAATTGACCGTCTAGATACTTGTCACAAAGACGATTCTGTTTATGTAAAAGTAATTGATTATAAATCGGGTAATACCTCGTTTGATGTATTAAATGTATATTATGGGCTTCAGCTTCAATTGATTGTTTATCTTGGGGCAGCATTGGAGCTTGAGAAGAATAATTATCCGGATAAGAAGGTGATTCCAGCAGGAATCTTTTACTATAACATTGATGATCCAATGATTGATAAGTTAGAAGGGGAAAATATTGAGGAAAGCATTCTAAAAGAGTTAAAAATGAATGGTCTAGTGAATAGTAGCTATGAGGTTATTAAGAGCTTAGATCAAGATTTTGCACTTGCTAGTGATGGCCTCGCCGCTTCCGTAAAGTCCAAAGTGATTCCAGTTGAGACAGGTAAGGACGGAAGTATTGGGAAACGTTCTAATGTAATAAGTGAGAAAGTATTTGGAAATTTAACCAAATATGTAAATGAAAAATTAACCGAGTACGGTAGAGAGATTTTAGATGGAAACACAGGTGTGAATCCTTATAAATTAGGCAATCGTACTGCTTGCGATTACTGTAGTTATGGAGGCGTATGCGGATTCGATAAGAGATTGCCGGGGAATTCATATCGTAGTTTAAGAAAAATGGAAAAAGACATAGTTTGGAGGGGAATCAGTGGGGAAGGTACAGTGGACGACGGATCAGCAGAAGGTAATTGATCTTAGAAAACGTAATATTTTAGTATCTGCGGCAGCAGGCTCTGGTAAAACTGCAGTATTGGTTGAACGTATCATTACCATGATTTCAGAAGGGTCTAATCCAATCGATATAGATCGACTTTTGATTGTTACATTTACCAATGCAGCAGCAGCAGAAATGAGAGAGAGAATTGGCAAAGCCATTGAAAACAAATTAACAGAGCAACCAGACAATAGCCATCTTCAAAAACAGATGACATTACTTCATAGTGCCCAGATTACAACGATTCATAGTTTCTGTCTTCATGTAATTCGAAACCATTTCAATGAAATTGACCTTGATCCTGGGTTTCGAATTGGTGATGAAGCGGAACTAAAATTAATGCGTTCTGATGTGATGAGTGATGTATTAGAAGAAAGGTATGAAGAAGGGGAAGAGTCCTTCTTGGCATTTGTGGAAAGCTACTCTACTGGTAAAACTGATGAAGGAATCGAGGATATAGTCCTTAAATTGTATGAATTCTCAGTTAGTTATCCATGGCCAATTGAATGGCTTGTAGAACAGAAAAGCGGATTTTCCTTACCAGATACAGAGTCCATGGAGAAGTCACCATGGATGCAGGTTCTTATGAAATATCTATGCGCTGTGATTCAGGATTTGGTAGAACAGAATCAGGTGGCAATCAAACTTTGTCATGAACCAGATGGTCCATATCCTTATGTGGATGCATTATTAGAGGACTCCGATTGGATCGCCCATTTGTCAACAGTATCTGATTATGAATCATTTGCAGAGAAACTAAGCCAGATTCAGTGGAAACGACTATCTACCAAACGAGACGAGGCAATCTCAGATGAAAAGAAGGAGTTAGTGAAGTCAATTCGAGATGGTATTAAAAAGACCATTGGTGATATGCAGAAGAATTATTTCTACCAAAGTACTGATGAGATGTTACTAGATATGCAAAAGGTACAAGGGGTTATGGAAGCGCTTTTAGACTTAACTATAACATTTTCTGAGGCTTATGCCTCCAAGAAGGAAGAAAAAAATATTGTAGATTTTAATGACTTGGAGCATTTTGCACTGAATATTCTTGTAAAAAAAGAAAATGGTGAGGCAGTGCCTTCTTTGGTTGCCATTGACCTTAGTAAATACTACGAGGAAATCCTAATTGACGAATACCAAGATAGTAATCTAGTACAAGAGACTATATTAAAAAGTATTTCCAAAGAAAAGTTTGGGGAACATAATCTGTTTATGGTTGGTGACGTAAAACAAAGTATTTATAAATTCCGACTTGCAAGACCAGAGCTGTTTATGGAGAAGTTTGAGCGTTATTCTACAGAGGATGGTAGCGAGCAGAGAATTGACCTCCATAAAAATTTCCGCAGTAGAGCGGTGGTTCTCTCTTGTATTAATTATATCTTTGAACAGATTATGACCAAAGAACTTGGTAATATCGAATATAGCAAAGAAGTTGCCCTATACCCAGGAGCAAAGTTTGAGGAGATAGAAGAATTAGTTTCTACCGATACCGAACTAATCCTAATCGATGGACAGGAAGAGATTGAAGATGAAGAGCAGCAGGAATTAACCGAGAAGGAATTAGAGGCTAGAGCTATAGCCAAACGAATCAAAGAATTAACCAGTGAAGAAACCGGCATCTGGGTGAATAGGAAGAATGGATATAGAAGAGCGGAATACCGAGATGTGGTTATTTTACTACGTACCATGACAGGTTGGTCCGATTTATTTGCTGAAGTATTAATGGCAGAAGGAATTTCATCCTTTTCTGATACTCAGACGGGATATTTCTCTGCGCTAGAAGTACAGACAATTTTAAATATGCTAAAAATAATTGATAACCCAAGACAGGACATCCCATTTGCAGCAGTACTTCGCTCACCAATGGGTGGATTAACGGATCTGGAATTAGCAAGTATTAGAGCGTGTAATAGAGAAAAGGGATTGTATGAAACGGCGGTAGAATTTCTGGAATCTTATAGAAAAGCGGATATAACAACTGGTACAACTTCTGATACAACAACTAGTACAATAACTAGTACAATAACTGGTACAATATTTGATACAAAACTTGGATGTGTATCTGTAAGTACAGATGATTTGGATGATTCAGATGAGTTAAATGAGGACAAGGTATTAGAAGAAGACATTGAAATATATTATAAATTGAATAAATTTTTTACACAATTAGAAAAATATCGAAACATGGTTCCCTACACTCCAATTCATAGTCTATTACAATACATTTTAGAAGATACCGGATACTATCAGTATGTATCAGTCATGCCTGGTGGAGAGAGGCGTAGTGGCAACTTGGACATGCTATTACAGAGGGCGGTTGATTTTGAAGCAACCAGTTATCGGGGGCTATTTCATTTTAATCGTTATATGGAGAAGCTTCATAAATATGATATAGATTTTGGAGAAGCTGGAGTTAGCAATGAAAACGAAAATGCAGTCCGGATTATGAGTATACACAAAAGTAAGGGCTTAGAATTCCCAATTGTCTTTGTGTCTGGTCTTGGCAAGCCATTTAATAATCAAGATGCTAGAAGTAAATTAGTACTTCATCCAGAGCTTGGTATAGGTCCTGATTATATCGATTATAACCTTCGTATTAAGACACCTACGTTACTGAAAAAAGTGATTCAGAAACAAATTGTACTAGAAAACCTTGGTGAGGAACTAAGAATTTTATATGTTGCCATGACAAGGGCTAAGGAAAAATTAATTTTAACCGGTAATCTTAAGAATCGTGAGAAACAGTTGGCAAAATGGCTTGAGAGAAAAGGTCAGAAGCAGCCTAAAATGCTCTTCCACAGCCTATCCATGGCAGGAAATTATCTAGACTGGATTGTACCTGCGTTGGTGAACCATAGTGCATGGGACAACATGTTAATTGAGAAACCGGTTGATGAACAAGAACCGCCATTTCTCATAAATATTACGACTATCGCTCATATGGTGGCAGCAGAGGTAAGTGAACAGATGGAAAAGATGCAAAAGAAGGAACAACTAATTCACTGGGATACCAGCCAAGTTTATGAAGAACAAGTAAGGGAAGAATTAGAGAAGCGTCTGCAATATCAATATCCATATGATTTAGATTCCATTCCAAAGGCGAAAATGACGGTTACCGAATTAAAAACCCTCTCGCAGATCATAGAAATGGAAGAAGAAGAGAGCGATACCTTATTGGAACAACATAAGTTGGAAGAAGCATACATTCCCAAGTTTATGAAACAAGAGCAGGAAATAAGTCGAACAGATTTAGGTACACTGTATCATAAGGTGATGGAGAAGATAGAATTCGATCAGATTCATTCCTTAGAAGATGTCGCAACACAATTAGATCAACTTGTTCTCAAGAGACAAATACAACAAGCAGATATAGCTTTTTTTAACAAAGCTAAAATTCTGGAATTTACTAAAACAGAACTATCCCAAAGAATTTGGAATGCAAAAACAGATAATAAATTATTCAAAGAACAGAAATTTGTCTTTGGAATACCAGCGAAACAGGTTTATAAAGAGAGTGATAGTGATGAGCTTGTTTTGGTACAGGGTATTATAGATGCTTATTTTGAGGAACAAGATGGGTTAGTGTTAGTTGATTATAAAACAGATCGGGTATCTGATCAAGGTGAGATTAGCCTGATTGAGAGATATCAGACCCAGTTAGATTATTATCAAGCAGCGTTGGAACAAATGACAGGGAAGAAAGTGAAAGAGCGTGTAATTTATTCCTTTGCGTTGGGGAAAGAGATACGGTTGTAAGATGAACTGGCTGAACTGGATGAAATGGCTGAAATGGCTGACAGTAAGGTTGTTGAGTTTGGTTCGGGTGTCATAAGTCTGAAGTGGGTTGTTCGCAGGAATCTGATAGCATATGGATTCATTTGGTCGCCTTACCTTCCTAGGCATGGTCGCTTTCGAGCCTCAAAGCATAGTGAAAATGTCGCGTAAGCAGGCGCCATTTTCACTTGAGTCTCGAGTCGACCAAATACGCCGTCGTCAGCCGGTCTGACCAAGCTGAATCCATATGCTATCAGATTCCTGTGGTTAGGTTACTGAGACTTATGACACCCGAACCAAATTGATACACTATGATTAGGTTCATACGTTTGGGACGAATTGTGGTCAGAGGACTGATTCGTAGTTTGTGTTATAAGTTTATTTCTCGCCATATCATCTTAGTCAGTAATTAATATACTGCAAAGCTGAAAAAACACCGCGTACTGATGCAATGTTACTATCTAAATGACATTGCTTCGGTACGCGGTGTTTTATAATGGCTTTATTATATTTGTAGCAGATTATTAGAATTAGTAATAATATTATTATTTTTATGATTATTATGACGAGCAGGTTACAAGCCCTCTGAACAACCTTGAATTGTCAATTTGCATTAGACGAACTAACCGAAGTGATACACCATATAATTTGAGGAGCAACTGTTATGAAGTCGTTGGTACTTTGGCTCTGTATTTTAGAGCCTTACGTACCACTACGAACTTCATCCAAGCGGGAGCGGGTTGCGAATCGAATTATATGGTGTATCACTTCCTTAAACATGTAACTTATGCAAATTGACAACCGATCACCTGTTATTGGTATTTCCCCTCACATCCATGTTATATTATTATATTAGATGAATCAGTCTGTACAGTCTCATCTGCTGAGGTAACGGTTGGTTTATTTAGCTGTTTTTTTCTGCTTGCAACGATCCCACCAATACGTCCACTTTCTTTTGCGGATAAGGACCTCCATCCGCTTTCTAGCACTTTATCATAGACTCCAATTTCTTTCGCAATCTCCCATTTCAATTGCTCTTCTGGAGTTAGATTTTTTATTTTTGGCTTTTTATTATTCTTTGCTTTTTTCTTTTCCATGGAAACACTCCTTATAACTCCTATTACAATAAGTGTAACCATATAAAGATTCTTTATACGTGGATAACAGAAACAAGAGGGTCATTGTTTACGTTATGTAATCTTAAGTATTTCACTCCAAGAAAATTCTGTATTACAGTACAGGCTCCCCCTAGGAGAATGGAATTATCTTTAAGGGTAGATGCTGCTAGCGCTTGAAAACAGCTCATTTTACAGCTTAATTTACCTTCGATGCGATTAACCAAATCAGGAAAGGCAGCTGTGAAGGAACTGTTAATCACAACGATATCTGGATTATAGGCATTTAGTATGTTGTTTACGCATACAGCCATGTATTTTACAAACTTATCCGCGATTAAGATAGCGTCGGGATCGTTTGCATGATAATTAGCCTCGAATTGTTGGAAATTAGCTTGGGCAAGACCTTTCTTCTTAGCAAACTCTTCTAATAGAACTCGCTCTGATAAATATTGCTCCAGACATCCATGGTTACCACATGGGCATTCTCTTCCATCGATCTCAACTATAGTATGTCCAAATTCTCCTGCGAATCCGTTGAAGCCGGTATATAATTTGTGATTCATGGTTAGTCCGAGACCAACACCAGAATGAATACTGATATTTGCAATGTTAGGTTGGTCGTATACAAAGGTCTTTTCTGCAATAACGGAAAGATTTGCTTCGTTTTCAAGTACAACTGGCGCATGGAAAATACGTTCCAACTCACCTGCAAAATCAATTCCTGTTAAATTATAATAAGGAGCAAAGGTAACTTGATTATTTAAAACCACACCGTGTATGGCCATGGAGATACCTACTAACCCATAAGGTGATTCTGGTGCTAGAACAATCATGGATTCAATCAGTTGGGTTAAGGTGTCCAGTAGCTGGTGGCTATCATTTGGCGCTTTGATTTGTTTTAATTGATATTCTTCCCCATGTAAATCTGTTAGGAGGGCTGAAATAGTATTCACACCAAGGTCGATACTAATTACGAAACCGGCCTTTTTATGAAAAGATAAAAGGATAGGTTTTCTACCGAGACTGGTATCATCATTACCAATTTCAATGACTAATTTTTTGTTAATTAATTCTTGAACAATTGCTGAAATTGTTGCTTTCGTAAGTCCGAGACTTTTGGATAAAGCAGCTCTTGAGATTGGATCCTGGTTAATAATTGTCTCCAATACTATGTGGCTATTGATGTCTCGAATTAATTCTTTACTTCCGGTTATCATAAGTGCCTCCATCTAAGATTATCGTGAGTCATGATTTTATCATACTTTTTCTCTTGCGAGCAAGAAAAAGTGTCTTCGCGAGTATGTACAATTGCTACGCAATTGTCCCGCGGCCACTTTTTCCCTTGTAAACAAGAAAAAGTGTCTTCGCGAGTTTAATTGCTACGCAATTAACCCACAAGCATTTTTACCCTTGCAAGCAAGTAAAAATGCTTTTGCGAGTATTTTAGCATATAAATGGTGGGTTGAAAAGAGTTCTGTAACGAATAGTTTTACGAAAAATGGAGAAATTTAATAGGAAAAGTAGTGATAATTGTACAGAGATACATTGACAAGAAAGCAAAATCTTGTTATATTTAAACTAGTAATAGAAATTAGTTTAGTGATTAAACTAAAGAAGATTAAAGGAGGAACTATCATGCTATATATAGGTGTTGATTTAGGAACATCATCCGTAAAATTATTAGTTATGGATCAAGCTGGTGCAATAAAAAATATCGTTACAAGGGAATATCCATTATCTTTCCCAAAGCCAGGCTGGTCTGAACAGAATCCAGAGGATTGGTATAGCCAGTTAATGGATGGTTTAAAAGAATTATTACAGGGACAGAACAAAGACGAGATCGATGGTATCAGCTTTAGTGGACAGATGCATGGTATGGTTATTCTTGACGAAAATGATAAAGTAATTCGTCCGGCGATTCTATGGAACGATGGAAGAACACAGGAAGAATGCGATTACTTAAATAACGAGATTGGTAGAGATAAAATTTCTGAATATACAGCTAATATTGCATTAACTGGATTTACTGCACCTAAGCTTTTATGGGTAAAGAAACACGAACCAGATAATTTTGCTAAAATTAAGAAAATAATGCTTCCAAAAGACTACATTGCATATATGTTATCTGGCGTTCATTGTACAGACGTATCAGATGCTTCCGGTATGTTATTATTCGATGTTAAGAACAAATGTTGGTCTAAAGAAATGTTAGATATCTGTGATTTAAAAGAAGAGCAGATGGCTAAGATTTTCGAAAGCTATCAAGTAGTTGGAACTGTAACAGAGCAGATTGCCAAAGAATTAGGTATTCCAGCAACCACGAAAGTAATCGCTGGTGGTGGAGACAACGCTGTAGCAGCAGTAGGTAATGGTACCGTTGGCCATGGTATGTGTAGCGTATCCATCGGAACTTCAGGAACTGTATTTATTGCAACAAAAGAATTTGCAGTGGATGATCACAATTCTCTTCATTCCTTTGCACATGCAGATGGAAAATATCATTTTATGGGATGTATGCTTTCTGCAGCATCTTGTAATAAATGGTGGATGGATGACATTATTCGTACGAAAGAATATGCCAAAGAACAAGAAAACATCAAAGAGTTAGGTAAAAATAATGTATTCTTCTTACCTTACTTAATGGGTGAAAGAACACCTCACAACAATCCAAACGCAAGAGGTACTTTTGTAGGTATGACATTAGATACAAGTCGTGAAGACATGACACAGGCTGTATTAGAAGGTGTAGCATTTGCACTTCGTGATTCTGTTGAGATCGCTAAATCACTTGGTATGAATGTTGAACGTGTTCGTATTCTTGGTGGTGGAGCAAAGAGCCCATTATGGTGCAAAATCGTTGCCAACATAATGAACGTTAAGGTTGATAAGATTAATAGTGTTGAGGGACCAGCGTTTGGAGCAGCTATCTTAGCAGCAGTAGGTTGTGGACAATACGCAACAGTTGAAGAAGCTAGCAACAAATTAATTGAAGTAATCTCAACAACAGAACAGGATGCGGAAGTAGTTTCCTTGTATGAAGAGAAATATAAGGTCTTCCGTGATATTTATCCAGCATTAAAAGATGTTTATGACAAAATGGTTTAATTTGAGTTAAATAAGAAGTTGATAATCTTAATAGAATAAATGTATTGAATGAAAAGATTTTCAGATTGTACTCACGTCTGAAAATCTTTTTTGTTGTCTGGTATTTTATTTTGTTATAAAATGGAATTATATAGTATGTTTGTACTATTGAATTATTCACTTAAAACCAATATAGTAATAAGTGTATTAATTTTACAGAAATATACTTATCTGTAAAAATAAGGTCAACTTATAACTGGAGGGGAAATATTGAGTGAGTCAAAAAAAAGGGGAAGTGGTGAAGTTCGGAATGAATCCTACATATCTGCAACTGGTCGTGTAGGGTTAGAATTTGACAATGTGGAACCCTTAAGAAATCTAATTGATCGGATCACAGATGACCTAAATCCAAAGGTCTTAATGAATTTAGAAGATGTTGAATCCTGTTTAAAGAAATTGAGATTTAGCAAGTTATCCTTGCAAGACGAATTAGACCAATGTAGAAATTCTATTCATAGACAGAATCGATCACTAAAGGAATTTAAATCCCAATTTGAGAAGTATGTGAATAAAGTTAAGGACACTGAGGCGTCGATAATAGAGCAATTAGGAACAATAGTATGTGACTATGATACATCTACGAATTCAGCTGCTCTTGATACTGTTAATGTGAATACAGAGATACAATGCGTGAAGTTATCTGTCACAACAGAACCAGAAGAGGTTGATGATGGAACTCTATTTGATGGGCTTAAAGATTTTTTTAATGAGATCGCAGAAGCCGCCGAAGAGGCGGCTAAAACAACTACTGAAGTCGCATCAACAGCATTAGAAGATCTGGGAGAGTTCTTAGAAGATAGTGGTTTATCTGAACCATTTAAGGAATTTGAAAAGTTATTTGAGTACAGAAGAGAAGTTATAGAACAAATAGGGGTTCCACAGGTTAATATATTTGGAAAAATAGTAGATATCATTGAAACGTATCAAGGAAAAAGAGAAGAGATTGGCTCCTATATCGAAGGTCTTAATGTGTTTGCGATTTCAGATTTTGTAGGTGCATATACTGGGACAAGAACAGATGATCAAAGTAATATATTTTCTATATTAGGTAGCTATGCAAAGGGGATGCGCATTGAAGGATTTGAAGAAACTGCAAAAGCATTGTTAGAAACGGCAGGAGATCCTTTTGGAACATTAGAAAATCTAAATAAAATGTTAGCTTATCCAAAAGAGAGTACGCAAGCGCTAAAAGAAAGCCTGAACGAATTTACCAATAAAAAGATAGTAAATGGGACTGCGGATGATAAATCTACATTTGCTGGTCAATTACTGTTTGAGGCAATTACTTGGGTGGTTAGTGCTTCAGAGGCAAAAGCTGCGTCGAATGCATCTAAACTGGCAACTAAAGAAGAGAAGATAGTTGAGAAGCTGGATGATATTGCGGAAGAGGCTAGAAAGGCGAAGATAGGTAGTGTATCTAGTAAGGGTGGCATAGATACTATTGATGGATTTAAAGTAATAGATGGGAAGATTAATATAAATGGAAAAACCATCTCTGTAGAAGATTATCAAAAAATAAGATCATTTTCTATTAAAAACGCTGATAGTGATACTATGACGTTAGGAAAATTTGAAGTAAAATTAGTTGATGGTCAGAAAGTTGCAGGACCTAATTCGTATACAACTAAAGCGGGAGATACAACATATTTTGACTTAGGAAATGATTGGGGAAAAATAGAAAAGAAATATAATCTAGATGATAGTGAGATGTTTGAATTATTTAATAAACCTGCATTAGATGATGCTGTAGCATCTGGCAAAGCTATTCGATTTTCACATAATCCAAATAAATATGGAGATTGTGCTTTAAAGGAAGAATGGGAATATTTGAAAAAGAAATATGGATATATTAAATTAAAAAAGATAGGAGATTATTGGTATGCAGAATAAAACAGTTGAAGAAATAGCAGAATTATTAACAGATTATTTAATAAAATATTTTGGTGATAAGTTAGAAGATTTTGAAATTTTCAATCTTCAGGATGAGCCATATAAAACATTTAGTATCCGTTTTCAAGCATATAAATATTTTATTATACTGCTAAATTGTGATAGAGGAAGATTTGGTTGCAGTATACAATTTGGGGAGACAAATTATATACCTTTAGAAAATAGTCAAAAGTGGATAGAAAAGGCAGACCTGGAAGTGTTTTTTAAGGAATTTAAGGAGCAAATTGAGATTAGAATACCAGATAAATTTCTTCAGGCAAAAGGATGGAAGTAAAATATAAGTAGGTATTAAAAATATTGAATATCTTAATTATTCACATAAGTCTATGAAGATGGAAAAATGTTTCTTAGGATAATAGGGGAACTTAAGAATGGATTGCAGGAGAATGTTTGGTTACAAGGAGTATAATCGTGATTGAGAAAACTGTAGTGAAAGTCACAGTTGCACGTGTAAAATGTAATAGGTGTAAATTTGAACGAACCCTTTATTTTATGTCTAATTATTCATATGGAGAGCGAGTAGTTACCACAAAAGATGGGAAATATTGCGCGTATGTAAATATGCTAGAAGATTCTACAATTTCTGAAATAGAAAAATTCTGTGATGAAATTTTTATAGATAAAAAAATTTCTATGTCAAGGAATAAAATTTCAAGAATTGTTGCTAAAATTTATGGAATCACATGTGATAATATTAATGGAGAAAAGATTGATACCTCTACAAATTGGAAATGTAGTAATTGTGAAAATGGAGAACTGGAAGAAGATAAGGACTATGGGGAAAGGCTTATAGATTTAGAAATGAAATATGTAAGTCATGATAACTGGAACCTACTTAAAGAACATGAAAAAAGATTAATGGTGGAAAGTGAATTAATAAGACAAAAATTTATTTAATGTTATCAAAACGATTATACTGGTTGTAATATAGCCTTCTTGGCATCCACTCCAACGAGTCAGGGATAATAAGATTATCCCTTTGTCGTAAACAGTCAGATGGTTCTCCTTGCTTTCTATCACCTGTTGTGTTAGTAGGGTGTTAGAAATGATAGAAAGTGATAGAAAGTGTGTTATTATGGAATTGTATAAAATGAAACTGTTGAATTGATGGAAATATATACACCTGACTTAAAAAAGAAGTTATTGCATTTGCGAATACAAGTGGCGGAACAGTCTATGTTGGTGTGCGTGATAATGGAGATATCATAGGCCTTGTTAATGTTGACTTTGTAATGCAGCAAATATCTAATTCCTTAGAAAATGCAGAAGGTGCATTTCGAGTTGTTTTACCTAACATGCATGTACGTGAACTTAGTGAAGAGGACGAAAAATATTTACCGATTTTCAGATTATTTGAACAGTACAAAGAAATTAAACGTTCTGATGTTGAGAGTTCCTTGGGAATAGGAACAACATATGCAATCAATATTCTGAAAGAACTGCAGGATAAAGAATTAATCATTAAAATTGGTAATGGTAAGCTGACCAGGTATATGTTAAAGTAAAATAATATACCGTCATCAAGGAGTCTAAATGAATTCCAATATTGCTTGACAAAAGATTAAGTAAAATTGACACTAGATATCCAGAATGATATACTTAAGCGCATAAGATGCATCTTAAGGAGGATATTATGGCGACAAATAGGATAACAATGAAAGATATTGCCAACGAGGCAGGGGTTTCTACTGCTACGGTTTCCTATGTATTGAACTATTCAGAAAAAGAGAAGATCAGTCATGAAACAAGAATGCGTATCTTTGAAGCTGCCAATAAATTGAAGTATGTTCCTAATATGAATGCCAAATCTTTAGCTAGCCAGAGAAGTTATCTGGTTGGAATTATAATAAATATGGAAGAACGAAATAAAAAGAGCAAGATTTTTCAATACTATGATCTTGCTAGAGAGATACAAAGATGTTTATATCCGAAAGGATATGATATCGTGCTGTTGCCAACAAAGGAAATGGTTAAGGATATCGCAATTGGACAAAAGCGTTCTCTGGATGCAGTATTTATCATGGATATGGATGAGGAACGATTCAAGTTAATTGCCAATCAGTTTTATGTACCAGCAATATTTATTGAAGGTTATATTGAAGATCCAATTTTCTGTAAAATAGTAACGGATTATAGTGCAGTCATGGAAAAGGCAAAGGAACAATTAGGAAATGATTTTTATGTAGTAATGGAGGATCACTCCAATAAAAACGTGTACGAGATTATATCTCGTTCTGTGGCGGAAAAAGATATCTTTGTGAATAGATACGATAGTAATCTAATACAGTTTTTACAAGCGCATAATAATCAAAAGGGTTTGATAATAGGCGAAATTCTAGGAATGCAAGTTGAGAATTATGTGGATAATCGAAATATTAGTGTGGTTGTAAACTCAGAGAGAGATATCATGCTGCTGCCAGACACGAAGAACATTGTTGTAAGTAATAAAAGAAAAGCAGAAAAAGCAGTGGAGATCATGGAGCGTTTATTACGACTAGATAATGCTAATGAAGTGGAACGGGTTACCTATATGCAACCTGTGGTTTAAATATAACAGATAAAAAGAAACCGTGATTATTACCAAATGTACGGTTTCTTTTTTTTGACCTTAAAATTTTGTTAAGTACTTAAGTAAAGATAATCCATCTGTTATAAAACTGTTGTATGGATAGGGAATGAGACGGGTAAGAAGCTGATAGGAGAATTGTTAAGTAAATTAAGTGAAAAACTAACAAATTTAGTTTTGTATATTTTGATGAAAATGGAAAATATGCATAAATATCATTGACTGATTTTTGAAAGGGTACTATACTTACAGTAGTTTAAGCGCATAAGTAACATAAGTAAAAGTGGAAAGGGTGAACAGGATTTGTGAAACAGAGAAAAATGATTTGTCTGTCTGCCATTCTATGGGGAAGTGGTCAGTTTTTTATAGCAAAGCAACGATTGAAGGGATTGTTGTTTTTCAGTTTGCAGCTTCTTCTAATCGGGATGGAATTGATTAGTGGATACTGGATGGAATATGCGAATGGGCTGATAGCAGATTTTTCAATACGACTTCATGGTGGTTTTTTTACGAAAGGAATATGGGGGATTATTACACTGGGAGAGAAAACGGGTGGAAAGTATGGAGATCATTCTACCATGTTATTGATTAAAGGTGTAATAGCAGTCATTGTCCTAACCTTATTTTTATTAGTTTACTTCTGGAATGTGAAAGATGCATCTTCTACTGGCACCCAGATTGATAAGACTGGACACTGCTCAAGTTCTAGAGAGTATTTCAAACAGCTTTATAGTAATAAGTTTGCTTATATTATTTTGACACCTATTGGGATTGCCTTTGTATTTGTTGTTGTTATGCCAATTATATTTTCGGTTCTCACAGCATTTCTGAATTACAACAGAGACCATCTGCCTCCAGGTAAATTATTGGACTGGGTTGGATTTGCTAATTTTCAAAAGTTATTCACAGTACCAATATGGTCCCGTACTTTTCTAAGAGTATTCCTATGGACAGTGTTATGGGCTTTGATTGGTACATTAAGTACATATTTTTTTGGTATGTTTCAGGCTATGATTTTGAATCATCCTTTGGTTCGGTTTAAATCTGTTTTTCGGACAATATTAATTCTACCATTTGCCATTCCACAGATGATATCGCTTTTGGTATTTCGAAATCTTCTGAATGGTCAATTTGGTCCGCTTAATCAGATCTTGCTAAAACTTGGTTTGATTTCAGAAAATATTCCGTTTCTGACTGATCCTAAGATTGCTAAAGTTACGGTGCTTGTTGCTAACCTATGGATGGGATTTCCGATGTTCATGATTATGATGCTAGGTGTACTTGCCAATATAGATCAGAGTCTCTATGAGGCAGCGTCCATTGATGGCGCAGGTAAGCTGCAATGCTTTAAACGGATTACCTTACCATTAATATTCCAGGCTACATCAGCTAATCTAATCATGAGCACGGCAACTAATTTTAATGCATTTGGAGCAATTTATTTCCTGACACAGGGAGGACCAAATAATCCAAATATGCAATTTGCAGGAAGTACAGATATTTTAATATCCTGGATCTACAAACTTACATTAAATCAGCAGATGTATGATATTGCAGCTGTTATGAGCGTATTACTCTTCTTTATAGTAGGAGCAGTGTCTCTCTGGAACTTTAGAAGAACCGCATCCTTTAAAGAGTTATAGGAGGGAGAAATGAAGAAAAGAATAACTGCAGTTTTATTACATTTAGAATTAATCATAATGTCGTTACTAGTTATTGTCCCTGTTATGTGGATCATATTGTCTTCTTTTCAAGAAGGCAGTGGACCATCCAGTACCATAGATTTTAGCAGACTGACGTTTGGCAATTATGGGCGCTTGTTTGCAGAAACCAGTTATGAAATTTGGTTCTTTAATACACTAAAGATTGCAATTGCAAGTATGGTCTTGTCTGTTTTCTTAATTATGATTACGGCATGGATTATGTCCAGGATGCAGTTTGCTGGGAAGAAGGCAGGCCTGATGGGGATTATGATACTTTCCATGTTCCCAACATTTTTATCGATGACGGCAATCTATACGCTGTTTCTAACTCTTGGTTTAGTTGGGCAACCAATCTCGCTGATTATCGTATATGCGGTTGGAGCCATCCCTTATAATACCTGGTTAGTGAAAGGGTATTTGGATGGAATTCCAATGTCCATAGATGAAGCAGCATATATGGATGGTTGTACTAGATTTCAGACATTTCGAAAAATTGTATTGCCACTAGCAACTCCTATTATAACTTATTGTGCTGTTTCCCAGTTTATGTTGCCATGGATGGATTATATTTTGCCAAATATTCTTCTATCAGGAGATAAATCCAGAACATTGGCGGTGGGATTGTTTGCTATGATCAATGGTCAGGAAAGTACGAAATTTACCATATTTGCAGCTGGAGCAGTTCTGATTGCGATACCAATTACGGTGGTATTTATGGTATTTCAAAAGTATCTGGTACAGGGAATATCAGCTGGTGCTGATAAAGGTTAAAGGAGGAAGTAAAACTATGAAAAGGAAGGTTGAGGGAATGAATATGAAATGGAGAAAAGTGATAAGTTTAGTTGTAATTGCTGCAATGATATGTGGAGTTATCAGTGGATGCAGTAAGAAAGAAATACCAACAGAACAGGATACAGATGCTGTTACAGAATCAGCAGCACCAGCTACTGATGATGAGGCTCAGGCTAGTGAGGATTCGGCAGCAGAAGAAGTATTGCCAGAAGAGGGGGCAGAGCTTACATTTTGGACATTATCTGGATATCTAGAATATGGTGAGGCGATTGCTACCGCATTTGAAGATAAATATGGTGTGAAAGTCACTGTTCAGGAAAATGGGCTAGATACCATTAATAAAATGATGTTAGATGGACCATCTGGAAGTGGAGCAGATGTATTTATGGCTGCACATGATACATTTGCAACTGCTAAGGATGCTGGTATATTAGCACAACTAAGCGAAAGTGCAACAAAGACCGTGTCTGACAGAATCAACGAGACTGCCGTTAAGACAGTAAGTTCAGATGGTAAGATTTACGGAGTTCCTGTATCCATTGAAACTTATGCTTTATTATACAATAAGAACCTTGTAACAGGGGAACCGGCTTCTACATTTGAACAGATTACAGAAGAAGCAAAGGGTTACAATAAACCGGACGAGAATAAATTCTGGTATCTTACCGTTCCAACAGATGGTTACCCTGCATTCCCATTCTTAAGTCTGGACGGCTTTCAGTTATTTGGACCAGATGGTACAGATGCGGAAAACCCGGGATTTAATACCCCTGAGTTTGTAAAAGGGTTGGAGAGAATTGCGGCTTTAAAGGAAATTATTCCGATTAAAGCGGATGATTTAAAGATTGAGACCATGTCACAGTTGGAAGAAAACTTTAAAAAAGGTCAAACAGCATATTATCCTATTGGACCATGGTTGGTGAAGTCTTTAAAAGAAGAAAATGTGAACTTTGGAGTTACTACCTTGCCAACACTGGATGGAAAGACAATGAAATCCTTCAGTGCAGTACAGAATGCATATGTATCCGCATATTCAAAATACCCGAAGGCCGCGGAAGCGTTTGCAATGTACTTGTGTTCTGATGAAGCAGCTTCTCTTCTATATAGCAAGTCATATAAAATTACAGCCAACAAAGACATCTCCAATGTAGAAGGATTAAAGGATGATGCGGAACTTAAGGTATTTGCAGAGGAATTTTCAAAGTCCGTTCCTATGCCAAGTGCAAAACGCATTTCCTACTACTGGACTATTGCACAGGGAGTTCTAAATCCAGTATTTGATGGAACCATGACTCCAGAAGAAGGAGCAAAAAAAGCACAGGAAGAGTTTGAATCACTAGTTGCTAGTGAATAAGAAAGGAATTTGATATGATATTTTCATCAATGCTACATGAACCAAAAAGCGCACAATCTTATGCCTTTGATGTGAATACGCTACATATCCGCTTTAAAACTGCTAGAAATGATGTAGACCATATTGAAGTATTAGCAGTTGATCCATTTAACTGGATACCAAGAAATGATGGAACTCCCATTTATGATTTTGATGTTGATTCGGTGGTACATATCAAGATGGAAAAAGAGCAAGTGACAGAGGACCATGATTGTTGGTTTGCCCAGATACCAGATATCAAATGGAAACGAATCAAATACTGTTTTATTGTGGAAAATCTTAAGGAGAAATATATTTATGGAAGTCATGATAGATTACCTTATACCACGGAGATAGATAAACTTTATAATTTAAGCAACTACTTTAATTATCCCTATATACATGAAGAAGACCTCTACCAGGCTCCGGACTGGGTATCTGATACTATATGGTATCAGATATTTCCGGAACGGTTCTGTAATGGGACACCGGATGACGGAAGAGAAGTTCTTCCTTGGGGAAGTCAGGAACTGGATGGATACCATAAGAAATTTGGTGGGAATCTTCAAGGGATTATTCGTAAATTAGATTACATAAAGGAAGCAGGATTCAATGGGATCTACCTAAATCCAATATTTGATTCACCAAGTTCCCATAAATATGACACCACAGATTATTATAAAGTAGATCCTGAACTAGGTGATAATCAGGTATTAGGTCAATTAATTGAAGAAGCACATAAACGTGGGATTCGAGTCATGCTGGATGCAGTTTTTAATCATTGTGGTTACTTCCATCCATTCTGGCAGGATGTCCTAAAGCATGGCACACAGTCTAGATATTATGAGTGTTTTTACATACTGGACCCAGATAAACCAATTATAACAGGGGATCTTAAGAAGGGATTGCCAGGAGAATGCTCCAAAGAGGAACTTAATTTTCGTACCTTTGCATATACCCAGGTTATGCCTAAATGGAATACCAATCATCCCATTGTCCGCCAGTATTTGTTAAGTGTAGCTACCTACTGGATTGAACAGTATCATATTGATGGTTGGAGGTTGGATGTCTCCAACGAAGTGTCCCATGATTTCTGGAGAGAATTCCGTAAGACAGTAAAAGCAGCGAATCCAGACAGTTATATTCTTGGAGAAACATGGGATAATTCCTATCCTTGGCTTACTGGTGATCAATTTGACGCCGTTATGAATTATCAATTCTCAGTTCCAGTATGGAATTTCTTCCGTAACAGGGAAGGCGGTGGCGTGAAGTATAATGGGATCAAGTTTATGCAAAGTATTAGTAAACTGCTTACAGAATATCCAAAACATTTGACAAAAAATCTCTTCAATTTACTAGATAGTCATGATACAGAGAGAATATTAAATGTGGTTGGGAGTGTAGATAAGGTAAAATTAGCGTATCTGTTCTTATTAACATTTCCAGGAACACCATCTATCTATTATGGAAGTGAGATTGGAATGGATGGTGGGGAACATAGCAATCGTCAGTGTATGATCTGGGATGAGGATAAGCATAATGGTGAGCTGTTTGCGTTTATCAGGAAACTGATAGAATTACGAAAGAGAACGGAAAGTTTTAGAAGTGTTGAGCTATCCTTTCTGTCCTTAGCTACTGACAAAGACACCATTCTGTATAAGAAATCCTCTGCCACAGAAAGTATTTATGTACTGATTCATAATGAACCGGAACCGGGAGAAATTATGGTTCCAGAGGAACTGAAGGGATTAACGTGTTATGATTTGATTCATGAGACTGAAATAAGGTTGGGACATACTTTGTTGCTGAAACCTTATGATTATAGGGTATATAAGTTAGAAAATGAACAGTAATGAATTTGTTTAAAGTTAGATAACTAAAAAAGTAAGTAGAATAAAATATCTACTTACTTTTTTAGTTGAACCGTAAAGGTATCATATTTTAGTATTGACTTTCTTTGTGGTTTCTCATTTATTTAATAAGTGCTTTTAATTCCTCTACATCAAATTCATAATTGGTATTGCAGAAATGGCAATTTACTTCAATTGGCTTTTTGTCATTAATCATTTCCTGAATATCTTTTTTTCCAATGCTTACAATGGCTTTTTCTATACGTTTTTTATCACAATTGCAATAAAATTGAGTCGGTAGCTTATCCATAATCGTTACTCCGAACTCACCAAGAACATGCTCTAGAATCATTTCAGGAGTCATATCTTCATCTAATAAGCTTGTAATAGAAGTGATCTCTCCTATCTTTTTCTCTAGCTTGCTAATTACCTCTTCCTCCGCAAATGGCATAAGCTGAATAATAAATCCACCAGCTTGTTTTACCGTATTGTCCTTATTCATCAGAACTCCTAATGCGACTGAAGATGGTACCTGCTCTGAGGTAGCATAGTAGTAAGTTAAATCTTCTGCTATTTCACCAGATACTAAATGTGTTTGTCCAACATATGGCTCTTTTAGTCCCATATCTTTTATAACGCATAAGATACCTAGATCCAATGCTGCTCCAACGTCTAATTTCCCTTTGGAACTTGGAGGAAGCATCACATCTGGATGATGAACATAACCTTTTACATTGGCTTTGCTATCTGATGTAACCGTTAATCCACCAATTGGTCCACTGCATTTAATCTGTAGGGTTAGCATGTCATTATCACCCTTCATCATAGAACCCATCATACTGCCCGCTGTTAATAATCTTCCTAACGCTGCTGTGGCAACTGGACTTGTGTTATGAACACTTCTTGCATACTCCACTAACTCTCTAGTTGTAGCTGCAAATGCTCTAATCTGGTTATTTGCAGCAGTTGCTCTTACAATATAATCTGACATTTTAATCTCCTTTTATATATATAACTTGGTATCTTGTTTTTTCTCTTTTGCAACAATGTAGATTCGCTCACTGGAATCTTTAGGCTCTTCCTCTGTAAATGCATCATATGCCATTACATATTCCATTCCTGCCTCATTTAATAAACGCTTAATCGTCTCAAGTGAATACGCCCTTTGATAATGGGTTTCATCGAATCTTCGAAAACAATTATCTTGCTCTTGATCCATATCATCTTTTACATAGATGGTTAAATCATATTCATTAATCATTTCATCTTTATAATAATAATTATCCCATATAAAACTACAGTCTTCTCTATTTTCAGCTATGGTATTCTCCGCTAAAATGTGTTCGTATTTGTAAATGGTATTAAGATCAAATATAAACAAGCCACCGGGATCTAAATAATTATTTACCAAACGAAATACTTCCACTAGATCTTCTTCTGAGGTGATATAGTTTATACTGTCGCAGATACTAACTACAGCTGCAACGGTTCCGTACAATTCAAATTCCCTCATATCTTGTAGTAGATATAGAATACTTCCCTGCTTGGTATCCGAATCAATAGACTCCTCATCCTGATTGTTGGAATTCTTTTGTTCTAATTCCTTCTGCTCTGCTTCTTCCTTTAGCATGGCTATGGATAACATCTCCATGGAATTATCAATTCCAATCATATCATAACCCTTCTTCGCAAGCAGTTTCGTTATATTCCCGGTTCCACAACCCATATCAAGAACCAAGCCATCATCTACACCATAAAGACGTAATAATTTTATTAAATAATTACTCCAATCTTCATAGGGTATGTTATCCATAAACAAATCATACACCTGCGCAAATCCTGTATATGCCTGCATCATTTACCCTTTATCCTTTCGTTTCTTAAACCATTGTGAAATTACTAGTCGCTATATACTGAACATAAAATGTTTTCAGGATCACGTTACATTTTTATTCTTGCAAGCAAATAAAAATGCTAGACGCTATTATAACACGCTTTTTAGCCATTTGGCAACCTGCCAAGATTTATTTTGAGCCCTTTGAACAACTTTAATTTGTCAATTTGCATTCACAACCTTTACTTAAGTGATACATAATATAGTTTGATGAGCAACTGTTATGAAGTCGTTGGTACTTAGGTTCTGTTCTTTAGAACCTTACGTACCACTACGAACTTCATCCAAGCGAGAGCGTGTTGCGAAGTAAACTATATTGTGTATCACTTTATTAACATGTAATTTATGCAAATTGACTCATATACGTTCCAACCTATCTTCTTTATAAAGCACATAATGTGCATAAGATAATACATTGATAATGCAATATGGTTTCGATATAATGCACAATAATAGTTAAACAAACGAAAACAATTTCGAAACCATTGTGTTTGTGTTTGTGAAATGATACACTGAAAATATTGGTATATTTATTGAATTTTTAATACATAAATACGAAAGTTTCGAGTAACTAGATTAGACATTTGTGATGAAAAAGGAGAAGGAGACAGGGTATGAATTACGGTTATTTTGATGAAGGAAACAAAGAGTATGTTATCACCAAACCCAATACGCCAGCACCTTGGGCTAATTATTTGGGATCACCAGAGTATGGTGCAATTATTTCAAATAATGCAGGAGGCTATAGTTTTGTAAAGAGTGGAGCCAATGGGCGTATTATCCGCTACAACTTTAATAGTGAAGATAAACCAGGAAGATATATCTATCTTCGAGATGATGAAACGAAAGATTATTGGTCAGCATCTTGGCAACCAGTTGGTAAGGATTTAGATCAATATAAGAGTGAGTGCCATCATGGTACTGCTTACACCAATCTAGTAGCAGATTATTCGGGAATTCATTCCGAGGCTCTTTATTATGTGCCACTTAATAAAACATATGAAGTATGGAGACTAAAGATAACCAATACAACAGACAAAGTGAGAAAAATATCTACTTTTGGTTATGCAGAGTTTACCAACGAAAGTAATTATGAACAAGATCAAGTGAATCTACAATATACCTTGTTCATTACAAGAACTTATTTCAAAGACAATAAAATACTTCAAACCATCAATGAGAATTGCAACAAAGCAGTGAATGGAAGTACAGGAAAAGAACGTTTCCTCGGTGTTACAGGTGCAAAAGTAACTTCTTATAATGGGGATCGTGCTGCGTTTCTTGGTAATTATCATTCTTACAATAATCCAATTGCTGTGGAAAATGGATGTTGTGATAATGTATTGAATTACAATTCCAATGGATGTGCTGCGCTACATTCAGCGTTAGAGTTACAACCAGGAGAGACAAAAGAGCTAGCATATATTCTAGGACAGTATAGCAATGAAGAGGCGGATGCTATTCTTTTACAATATGCTGACTTATCTGTTGTAGAAAAAGAATTACAGGAATTAAAGGATTACTGGCATGGCAAACTATCTCATTTCCAAGTGAAGACGCCAAGTGATTCCTTTAATAATATGGTAAATACATGGAATGCGTATCAGTGTTTTATCACCTTTATCTGGTCAAGAGCAGCGTCCTTTATCTATTGCGGACTTCGTAATGGATATGGATATCGCGATACGGTGCAAGATATTCAAGGGATCATTCATCTAGATCCAGAATTAGCAGCTGAAAAGATTCGCTTCATGTTATCTGCTCAGGTTGATAATGGTGGTGGACTTCCATTAGTTAAATTTGATCATAATGCAGGCCATGAAGATACTCCAGATGATGCATCTTATGTACAGGCAACGGGACATCCAGAATACCGTGCAGATGATGCATTGTGGTTATTCCCAACTATTCTTAAATATATGGCTGAGTCAGGAAACAAGGCATTTATAGATGAAGTAATCGTATATGCAAATGGTGGTGAAGGAACTGTTTATGACCACTTAAAACGTGCCATTAATTTCTCCATGGAACGCCTTGGAGATCATAAGATGCCAGCGGGTCTCCACGCAGACTGGAATGACTGCTTACGCCTTGGTAAAAAGGGTGAATCCACCTTTGTTGCATTGCAATTGTATTATGCAATGAGTATTTTGCGTGATTTTGCTGAGGATAAAAAAGATACCGCGTATCTTACTTATTTAGATAAAGTACAGAAAGAACTATATGATATTATTCAAAAAGAATGCTGGGAAGATGACCGTTTCATTCGTGGAATTAAGGAAGATGGTCAGGTAATCGGTTCCAAAAAGGATCAAGAAGCAAGTATGTGGTTGAACCCACAATCTTGGGCAGTTATCAGTGGGTTGGCTACCAAGGAACAGGCAGAAAAAGCATTGGAATCTGTTCATAGAGAATTGAATACATCTTACGGTGTAAGAGTAATGGCACCATCCTTTAAGGATCATGCATTCGAAGGTGCGTTGGCATTATTGTTTAATCCATCTACAAAGGAAAATGGCGGTATATTCTCGCAACCACAGGGCTGGATTGTCTTAGCGGAGTCTTTGTTAGGTCATGGTAATAGAGCATTTGAATATTTTGAGGAAAGCTCCCCTGCTTCCATGAACGATAAAGCGGAGATTCGATTGCTAGAGCCTTATGTACATGGACAGTTTACAGAAAGTGTGGAAAGTCCATTTGAAGGAAGATCACATGTACATTGGTTGACTGGAACGGCGTCCACAGTTATGGTTGGATGCGTAGAAGGTATTCTTGGAATGAGACCAGATCTAAATGGTATTTTAATAGCACCTGCTATCCCAAGTGACTGGAAAGAATTTGAGATTCACAAAGTATTCCGTGGCAAAAAGGTACACATCACGGTTCAGAATCCAAACGGGGCAGAAGGTGGGTATAAAGAATGCTTCTTAAATGGAGAAAAACTAGAAAGTAATTATATTTCCATTGATAAGATGAATGAAGAAAACGAAATTATATTGGTTATGTAGCTAAAATAAAAAATTGTCCAAGACTAAGAAAGTAGTTCTTAATCTTGGACAATTTGTGTATTAATGGAATGATAGAGAAAATTCAGAATCCATTGTTGCCACACAAATGCCATAAATTAAGTGTATATTTATTCTACATTAGTAGATTTGAGAGAATCACAACTACACCTGTAGAATGATGACACATATGAACAATGCAAAGGGGAACGAAACGTATGAAAATAAGGATAAGGAGTATAGTATACATAGCATTAATTATTGCTTTGATCGGTTTAAGTAACACATATTTCTATCATCAAGACCAGTTTGTTGCACAAGCTTCCGCAACTGGAACTATAACAGCTTCCAGCCTGAATGTAAGAAAAGGAGCTGGAACCAACTATGATGTTTTAGTTAACAATGGCTCCAGCGTGTCTGTGAAAAAGGGAGCACAGGTTACGATTGTAAAAGAAGAAAATGATTGGTACTTAATATCGTTTCAATTGAATGGAACTACAGTGAAAGGATATGTACTGGGAGAATACGTATCCGTTAAAAATGCAGCAACATCCACACCGAAAGCAACCACAAAAACAACAAGTACTGCTATAAAAGTGGCTGGTAAGGTTACTGCAACTAAGTTAACTATCCGGTTGAAACCAAGCACCACTGCAAGTAAATTAGTTGTAAAAGGAACCAGTGTTTTCGTTGTTAAAAATCAGTCAGTCACTATCATTGGTGAGAAGATGGTAAGTGGTAGTAAATGGTATTACATATCCTTTAAAGATAAAGGTACAGCCAGAAAAGGTTATGTACATGGAGACTATATTAAGCTTTCTATCAGCTCCTATGTAAAAGGGCAGATGAATAGCAGTTCTGCAGTGAAAGTGCAAACAGCAGCTGGATCTGGCAAATCTTATTTAAAATCAGGTTCTAAGGTAGTTAGTCTTCAAGACGATAAGCTTGTACTCATTACCAAAGAAGTAACAGTAAGTAAAAAGAAATGGTTTCAGATATCATTTATGTATGGTAGCAAAAGAATCAGAGGCTATGTTCTTGCAAGTAAAGTCGAATTTAGAAAAGCTACCACAGCATCAA
Source organism: Bacillota bacterium (assembly GCA_023420935.1). Lineage (GTDB taxonomy): Bacteria > Bacillota > Clostridia > Lachnospirales > Lachnospiraceae > Mobilisporobacter. Next base: position 46,201 of record JAEZUR010000100.1, read on the forward strand.
CAACTAAAACTGGTACAGTAAATGCAACAGTTCTAAAAGTAAGAGTGGATGCAGGAACAGATCAAGAACAGTATGTATATGAAGATGTAGCAGTTACACTAACAAAGAATCAGAAAGTAACCATTGTTTCTTCCAAAGTAGTTGATAATGTTACCTGGTATCAGGTTTCTTTTACATACCAAGATAAAACGCTAAAGGGATATGTATCAGGCGATTATATTATACTTGATTCAGCGAGTTCTACCGCTTCACCAAGTCCATCGGTGTCGCCAACGGTAAATCCATCGGTATCGCCAAGTATAACACCTTCGGTAACGCCAAGTGTAACCCCAACTATTAACCCAAGTGCATCGCCAACTGTATCACCAAGTCCAACGCCAACAGTACCACCAATCAATGTTACACCATTGACGGATGCCGAATTTGAACAGTCATTGACTACACAAGGTTTTCCTGAAAGTTATAAACCATATCTTAGAAGCTTGCACCAACTGTATCCATATTGGCAATTTACTGCAATGCAAACAGGTCTGGATTGGAATTCAGTTATTATGGCTGAAAGTGTAGTAGGAAAAAACTTGATTACCAATAGTAAGACCATAGCGTGGAAATCATTAGAGACGAAAGCTTATAATTGGGAGACGGATAAATTTATCCCATACGATGGATCTAGTTGGGTTACCGCATCAAAGCAAGCCATTGAATATTATATGGATCCTAGAAACTTTTTAACTCCTAGAAGTGTGTTTCAATTTGAATCCTTGGAATATCGTAGTCAATATCAAAATCAAGCTGGTGTAGATAAAATATTACAAACCACACCAATGTATAATACAAAATATGCATATACAGATGAAATGACAGGTCTGAGCACAGAATACCTTTACTCTGAAACTTTTATGAAAGCAGCGGAATATTCTGGAGTAAGTCCATATCATTTAGCATCCAGAGTAAAGCAGGAAGTCGTTAGTAGTTCAACGACGCTAAGCAGTTCAGTTTCTGGAACCGTAGCTGGTTATGAAGGGTATTATAATTTTTATAATATTGGAGCATTTCATAGTACAACTGCAGGAGGAGCCATTGCGAATGCGCTGAAATTTGCCATGAATGGCACTACATCCCAAGCTAATAATGCTATGTTCTTAATCCCTTGGAATAATCCATATAAGTCAATTGTAGGCGGGGCAAAATATATCGGTAATAATTATATCAACAAAGGTCAGAATACAGGATATCTGCAAAAGTTTAATGTAACTTCTTATTCCATGTTCAATCATCAATATATGGCTAATGTAGAAGCTGCTAATTCAGAAGCTGCCAAAACATATGCTGCTTATAGTAGTATTGGAGAAGTTCCAATCGTATTTTCTATTCCAGTATATATGAACATGCCAGAAACGCCATGCCCTGTACCAACAGGTGGTAGTAATCCGAATAACTGGCTAAAAACATTGGCTGTATCAGGTTATTCGTTAACTCCTACATTCAGCATAGCGGATGCAGGAAATATAGAGTATACAGTAATTGTGGATAGTGCAGTTTCTAGTGTGAATATATCAGCAACACCAGTAAGTACCACAGCAACAGTATCTGGCACAGGAGCAGTTCCATTGGTAATTGGGAACAATAGAGCGACCATACAAGTAACTGCACAAACTGGTGAAGTTAAAGTCTATACAGTAAATATTATCAGAAGTGCAGGTACGAATTAGATAAACATGATAATCATGGAGGATGAGGTACATGAAAATGAAAAGTATGTTAGCAGGATTAACAAGGCATAGAATCGTTATAGTTCTGTTTGCTATGATATTAATTGGAAGTAACATGAATGTGATCCAAGCCAGGGCTTCCAGTGCAACCTTAACCTTTTCTACAAGTACGCCTGAAATAAAAAAAGGTGAAACATTTTCCGTTGTTTTAACCATAAGATCATCTGCAACGGTTGGTGATTTTGAAGCTTACGTATTCTACGACCCAGAGGTTATGGAGTTTAAATCGGGCGGAAGCTTTATTAGCGGTGGAGATGGCTTGTTAAGAATCTCAGATATGAATACAGAAACAGCTAATACTACTAAGAAATATTCTATGAAGTTCAAAGCACGCGAAGTAGGTGCATGTGAAGTTGGAATTAGCGATACAGCTATTGCTTATGATTATGATGAAGGAAGTGAAATGTCTCTATCCAGTAATCGCTTATCCATCTCTGTGATATCTTCAGAGAAATTAAGTAAAAATAATGAACTTGAAACCTTAAAAATTAGCCCAGGTACTCTTACGCCAGAATTTGATCCTAAAGTACTTAATTATTCAGCCAAAGTACCAAGTGACACGGATAAACTTTTTGTAGCAGGAGTTGCAAAAGATGCGGATGCAACGGTTACTGTAAAAGGAAATGATAAGTTAAATGTAGGAGATAATTCGGTGGTTATTACGGTGGTAGCGCCATCTGGTGATGAGAAGGAATATTACATACTTGTGAAACGGGAAGAAGGTTCCATTGTACCTGACGCTAGTGCAAGTCCATTGCCAACCAACGAGAATGAAACGGTAGATGGATTTACGGTGTATTCAGAAGATGGAAACACCTACATCAAGAATTCGTTTGAGTATCAGGTTATGAATGTAACCGATGAGACAGAAATACCATCTGGATATGTCAAAACATCAATCATTATAAACGGTGTCTCCGTAAGTGCTTATACACCAGAAAATGATTTAGATAGCGATTTCTTATTAATTTATGTTAAGAATCAAGACGGTAATGAAGGATTTTATCAATATGACCGAGTAGAACAGACACTACAGAGAGTAAGCAATGCAACACTTAGTAATATGGATTCTTCCGCAGGAACAGATAAGGTTATAACGGCGGATGAATATGCGGATAAATTACAAAAGTTATCAGTTGTGATTGCGGTGTTATCTGCAATAACTGTATTTTTGATTATTGTTGTAATTCGATGTTATTATAAGTTAAAGGGTTATAATGAGGATGATTTAGACTGATTAATTCATTTAAATGATTAGATTAATAATTTAGGTGGTGGACATAAGTCAGCCAAGTGAGTGGTCATGAATAGGATTGCAGATCGATTAATTTGGCCGCCTTACCTTCCTAGGCATGTTCGCTTTCGAGCCTCAAAGCATGGTGAAAATGACGCATAAGCAGGCGTCATTTTCACCTGAGTCTCGAGTCGAACCAAGGCGCCGTCGTCAGTCGGTCTGGCCAAGCTGAATCGATCTGCAATCCTATTCATGCATCTAGGGTGTTGAGACTTATGAGATTTACACTCTGAATAGAATTAAATAAGATATAAAAAAAGATTATAAAAAAAGATTATAGAAAAAGATTATAGAAAAGGATTATAAAAAAGATTATTATGAGATGGTAGCTATTATTTTTCTTATTTAGTATAAGAGATATAATAGCTTTTTGTTTATAAATTGTATTGTGTTATTATAATGGATTAAGTTATAATTAGCTATTATAGATAATATTGATTATTATTTAGAGCTTGAGAGGAGAAAATATGCAGATGGTTAATAAGAAAAGCAGAATAGTGGCATTTTTATTAGCAGTTTTTCTTTTACTTGCTATTTTTTTCTATGAGAGCTTTGTTGTTACACATATCCATCATGATTGTGTTGGTGATAACTGTCCTATCTGTTTGGAAATTCAGATGGTGGAAGGGATGATACAACAGATTGGGTTGGCTCTGATTGGCTTTGTGTGTATTTTAGCAGGGATACATTATGCTATAGAATACCTATCTAGAACGAATCTCGTTCCTCTTTTTCGTACTCCAGTTAAATTGAAAGTTCGTATGAATGATTAAATCTTCAAACATAGTTTCATAAGAATGCAAAGTATAGGTACTTTTTCGGTATCTTTAGTTTTTGCATTCTTTTTTAACCATGCATGTAGTTACTATTGAACATGTTTATAAAATATGGAGGATTTAATTATGAAAAAATGGAATAAATATATTTACATTGTGGCTGTTGTACTTATTATGGTGGCGGTTTTGTCATCATGCAGTAATAACAAAAGTGCGAGTTCGGATAATGGAAAGATTAATGTTGTAACTACTATTTTCCCAGAATATGATTTTATGCGCCAGATTGCTGGTGATCACATTAATTTAACCATGTTATTGAAACCTGGTTCAGAATGTCATAGTTACGAGCCATCACCACAGGATATACTTAGCGTGCAGAATTCAGATCTTTTTGTTTATGTTGGAGGAGATTCGGACGAATGGGTATCTAACATTTTAGAATCTATGGATCAAAGTCATATGAAAGTAATAACCTTAATGGATTGTGTTAACCTTCTAGAAGAAGAAACGGTGGAAGGGATGGAGCCGGAAGAAGAAGGGGAAGAAGGGGAAGAAGGGAAACAAGAAGAACAGGAAGAAGCTGAACTGGATGAACATGTATGGACTTCCCCTAAGAATGTCATTGAGATTGTTCAGAAACTATGTGATGAATTGTGTAACATGGATCCTAAACATGAAAAAGAATATAAAGAAAATACAGAACGCTATATTGAAAAATTAACAGCCTTGAGTGAAGAATTTGAGGATGTAGTGGAACATGGGAAAAGAAAAGAAATCATTGTAGCAGATCGTTTTCCATTTCGCTATTTAGTAGAGGATTATGGCTTGAAATATTATGCGGCGTTTCCGGGCTGCTCCACAGAAACAGAAGCCAGTGCAGCCACAGTAGCATTTCTAGTTGATAAAGTGAAAACAGATAAGATACCTGTTGTATTTCATATTGAACTATCCAATGAGCAGATGTGTGATTCTATATGTAGTGCTACAGGTTCAAAGAAGCTTCTGTTGCATGCGGCTCATAATATTAGCAAAGAGGACTTTAATAAAGGAGTCACGTATGTTGATTTGATGGAACATAACGTACAAGTCTTAAAGGAGGCTTTGAATTAATATGAGTGTAATCCAGTGTAACGATGTAATGTTTGCTTATGATGGCATTACCGTATTATCTGATTTGAACTTTAACATAGAATCAGGTGATTATTTATGCATTGTGGGTGAAAATGGTGCAGGTAAGAGCACCCTCATAAAAGGGTTACTAAATCTTAAGAAGCCATCAAAAGGTACTATTAAAATGGGCGATGGAATAAAAGCAAATCATATTGGCTATCTACCACAGCAAACTATTGTACAACGAGATTTCCCGGCCAGTGTTTATGAAGTGGTATTGTCAGGGCGAGCGAACAGCATGGGAATGCTTCCTTTTTATAGAAAAGTAGATAAGAATAACGCACGAAAACAGTTAGAATTACTTGGTATAAGCAATCTGAGCAATAAGTGTTACAGAGAATTATCTGGAGGGCAACAGCAGAGAGTGTTAATGGCAAGAGCCTTATGCGCTAGTAAGAATTTGATGGTTTTGGATGAACCAACAACAGGACTTGATCCTATTATGACAGGAGAATTATACCGGTTGATTAAGAAGTTAAATTCAGATGAGAAGAGAACAATTATTATGGTTTCACATGATGTCGAGGGAGCCATGCGCTATGCAAGTCATATTCTACATTTAGGTAAAAGTCAGTTGTTTTTCGGAAGGAAAGAAGAATATATAAATAGTAAAATTGGAATGCATTTTATAGGAGGTGGTGAACATGCTGAATATCATTAGACAGATGTTATCCTATCCATTCTTGGTGAATGCTTTCATTGTAGGAATTCTTGTTTCTCTTTGTGCTTCCTTACTGGGTGTAAGCTTAGTGTTAAAACGATTTTCTATGATTGGAACTGGTTTATCTAACATTGGATTTGCTGCATTAGCAATTGCATATGCCATGAATGCGGCACCACTTACCATTGCTATACCTGTATGTGTTATAGCAGCATTTTTACTTCTTAGAATGAAAGATAGTAACAAATTAAAGGGAGATGCAGCTACTGCATTACTTTGCAGTGGGTCCCTTGCAGTGGGGGTTATGACCATATCTCTTACATCTGGAATGAACACGGATGTTTGTAACTATATGTTTGGAAGTATTCTAGCTATGTCAGAATCAGATGTTATATTATCGATTGTATTATGTATGATTGTTTTGGTACTTTACATTCTTTTTTATCATAAAATATTTATCGTTACATTTGATGAAACCTTTGCAAATGCTACGGGAATACGTAGTAATCTATATAATATGCTCATTGCTTTATTAACAGCAGTTACAGTAGTGCTGGGTATGAGGATTATGGGAACTTTATTAATATCTAGCCTGATTATTTTTCCTGCTCTCTCTTCTATGAGAATATGTAAGAAGTTTCGTTCTGTAATATTATGTTCCGCTGTTTTATCTGTAGTTTGTTTTGTAGTAGGTATTACAATATCTTACCTCTATTCAACCCCTACAGGAGCAAGCATAGTTATGATAGATTTAGTGGTATTTTTATTGTTTATGTTAATCAATTATATAAAGGTGAGATTACAGGAGGGATAATAGATGTCAAAAAGAAAAGAGGTTTTTGTTTTAAGTATCTTTCTTATAGCTATGATTGGACTTGTCGGTTGTGATAATCAACCTAAGGATGGAGTATATAACAAAACCAAGACTAAGACTACAGTTAATGCCAAAAATGTTCAGGAAACACCATCTGTAGAGGAGGAAGAAAGTCAGCCAAAAGAAGTAGATGAAACAGAAAACCAGTCTCCAACAGAAGAAGATTTAGAGTATCAAGCTTTTATGGATTCTATATCAGAGGAAAGCGAAGGGACTGTTAGCAACAACGAAGATACCACGAAAGAAAGTAAAGATTATGGAGAACCTGACCAAAATGGTAGGGTAGGATACCAATTTGATCTAGAAGCAGATAAGCAGCAGTACGATGGGAAAACCGACATCGTAGTAGGAGATAATCTGTATTCCACACAGATAAATGACTGGTATACTAATTTTGAGCAATATGAAGGAAAAGTGGTTGAGATAGAAGGCTATTATATAGATGACTATGCACCCTATACCTTTGTCGGCAGATATGGTCCATCTTGTCCATATTGCAACGGTGGATATGTAAGCTTTGAATTCTATACTTTAGACGATCTATCTCACCTAAAATCAGGAACAGATTGGATCAAGGTAATTGGAATTCTAAGACAAGGAGAAGATGAAAATGGTTCATTTTACTATATTGAAGCTATATCGTGGGATAAAATGGACAAAGTAGGAAAGGATACAGTTACTAATTAATCGCTTAATAGAGCAATGTCAATAAATCTACTCCTTAATGTATAATTAATTACTTTTTGCTCAATATATAGGATGGAGGTGATTTTATGGATTTTAAATTGAGTCAAAAAGAAAGAATGCTCTTAGAGGATGAGAAAAATATGGAAGAGACTTGTACTATTAAGTATAAAAATAGTGCAGAACAAGCTAATGATCCAGAGCTAAAACAACTTTTCAATAAGCTTTCGGCAGAGGAAAAACATCATTATGATATGGTAGATCAATTGCTTCAAGGGCAACAGCCAACCACGAGCCAAAGTAAAGGAAGCCAAAAAGATGAGCAGTTCAAGCAGACATCTTCTGATTCTGTAGCGAAGGCATCTGCGAGTGATAAGACACTTTGTAGCGATTTGTTAGCAACAGAAAAGTATGTTTCAAGTACTTATGATACAGGCATTTTCGAATCAGCTAACTCAACTGTACGACAAACACTGCAACAAATACAAAAAGAAGAACAACATCATGGTGAGCAACTGTTTCAATATATGCACAGTCATGGTATGTACAATGTAAAATAAAAAGATAATTCTTTATATTATTAGCAGTAGTATTATTCCTGAATAATAACCATTCAAGAGATGTAAATATTCAGGAATTACTACATATACAGAAAGTATACCAAAGCCCCAGACTATTTAATCTGGGGCTTATTATAGTCTGGATTTTGCATTCAGGAATTTATATTTTATAGATTAAGCTAATAATTAATTTTTCTAATGAATTAGAACGCCGATAATATCACAATATTTTGCATATTATAATCTCAATAACGTAGAAGCATGAATATGGTCGTATCTGGATTCAGTTTGGTCAGACCGACTGACGACGGCGCACTTATTCGTCTTGAAACTCAAGTAAAAACGTCGCCCGCTTAAGCGGCGTTTTTACTATGCTTTGAGGTTCAAAAGCGAATATGCCTAGGAGGGTAAGGCGACCAAACTGAATCCATATACGACCATATTCATGAACACAACCTATCAGTTATCAATATAAAAGTCATTAAAGTACCAATTGACATAACTACATATATTTGTTATATTATATGTATAACAAATATAATGAACGACGCTACAAACAATGGAGGTGAATAAGGTGATAGTAACCATAGATTTTAACAGCGATGAAGCAATTTACCTTCAGCTTAGAAATCAAATTATTATTGGAATAGCCAATTCACAGATAAGAGAAGGAGATAATCTTCCTTCAGTTCGAGAATTAGCAGACAACATTGGCATTAACATGCATACAGTGAATAAAGCATATACTATATTAAAACAAGAAGGATACTTAAAGCTCGATAGACGAAAGGGAGCAGTTATTGCAGTAGATGCAGATCACTATAAGGCATCCATGGAACTTATGGATGATTTGAGAGTTATATTAGCAAAAGCCATCTGTAGAAACATTTCATGTGAGGAAGTTTATCAAATGGTAGAAAGCATTTATTCAGATTATGCGGCTTATGAATGTGAGGCAGAAGACACAAATGAAAGGAAGCAAAAGGAGTAGTCTAGCCGAAAAAAGGAGGATTCATTATGTTGTGTGACAAGTGTCAGAAAAGAGAAGCAAGAATCTATTATACCGAAATTTTTAATGGAGAGAAAAAGGAACAGCATTTATGTGAAGAGTGTGCATCAGAATTTACTTCATTTCATTTGGAATCAGCCGGCTTAAATAAAGAAATTTCCCTAGGTGGGTTATTCTCTGGTATATTTGGTAACTATCAAGGAGAAGCCCAAAATGCAGAGCAGAAAAAATCCACGTTCCAATGTAAAACTTGTGGGATGACTTATGAAGAGTTTATACAGGAAGGCAAACTCGGTTGCGCAGACTGCTATAAGAGTTTTAGTAAAGTTTTAGATCGAAGCTTAAAGCAGATCCATGGTGCAAGTGTTCATACAGGCAAGAAACCACACGGATATATGACTCAGACAGAACAGATTGTGAATGAAGTGACACCAATTGATAAATTATCCATCCGTTTACAGGAAGCTATTGAGAAAGAGGAATTTGAGGAAGCTGCAAAATTAAGAGACGAGATTAAGGCTCTGAAGGCATCTCAAATGAATGATATCTGATCACTGGAAGGAGGAAAACGCCTTGATAAAATGGTATGAGGAAAAAGGAGATAATAGTGATGTAGTCATTTCCAGCCGAGTTAGATTAGCAAGAAATTTAGCTAGATACCCATTTTCAACAAGATTATCCAATGAATTGGCATTACAGCTTGTGGAAGAGGTTCAGACGGAAATGAAAGATTATAGAAATGATGACGGCAAATTTATTTACTGTAATCTTGCATCCATTAACGACATAGATAAGACAGCAATGGTAGAACGCCATATTTTAAGTTTAGTGATGGCAGAAAAGAAACAGGATACCGGTCTTCTACTAGCAGAAAATGAGACTGTTAGCATGATGGTAAATGAAGAGGATCATGTCAGAATTCAAGCATTTGCTGGTGGAATGAATATGAGCCAGGCATTTCAAAAAGCCAATGAATTAGATGATGTTGCCAATGAAAAGTTAGGATTTAGTTTTAATGAAAAGTATGGATATTTAACTGCATGCCCTACCAATGTTGGAACTGGTATGAGAGCTTCCTATATGGTGTTTCTACCTGCACTTGGCGCAGTTAATAAGATTAAGAAACTAGCGGAAGAAGTTAGTAAATATGGAGTGACTCTTCGTGGAATGTATGGAGAAGGTAGTGAAGGTGTCGTTGACATCTACCAGATATCGAACCAGAAGACATTAGGAAGTTCCGAACGAGATATTATAGATAATCTGGATAGTATTGTGGCGCAGGTTATCAAACAGGAGAGAAAACGAAGAGAATATGTTTTAGCCAATAATTACGATATGATTGAAGATCAAGTATATCGTTCCTATGGGGTTTTAAAATATACGAGACAAATTAATGCTAAGGATGCTATGACATTACTAGCGCAAGTGAAGTTTGGATTTGACTGTGGAATACTAAAACCAGTGGGAGATTACAATATTTATAGAATGATGATGGCAATACAGCCAGCCAATTTGCAATACCGTATCGGTAAGAATGTTGGAAATGGAATTAGAGATAGAGTTCGAGCAGATTATTTGAATGCCAATCTGCCGGAGTTAAAGTCATAAAGAACAGGAGGAAACAAAAGTGAACGATAGATTTACAGAAAATGCAAAAGAGGCTTTAGCCTTAGCAAAGGATGTCTCATATCAACTTTCGCATAACTATATAGGAACAGAGCACTTACTGATTGGATTAATTAATGCTCCTGGGGTAGCTGCCACTGTTTTAGAAGAAAATGGGGTAGAAGAGGAGAAAATGATTGCACTGATTAATCAATTAATTAGCCCCGACTCCACCGTAAATGTCTATGATGTAGGAGACTTTACTCCAAGAGCGAAACATATCATCAATCAAAGTACGAGAGAGGCTCAGAGATTAAAAAGCCAATTGGCAGGAACAGAGCATTTGCTAATTGCTTTGTTAAAAGAGTCTGATTGTGTGGCAGTACGATTGTTAAATACACTAGGTGTAAATGTTCAGAAATTATATGTGGATACATTAACCGCTATAGGACAAGATGTTGGAACAGCTAAGAATGAGTATATTGCAGGAAAAGGGAAAACCAAAGGAAAATCACAAACTCCAACATTAGATCAATACAGCAGAGATTTAACTGCATATGCCAGAGAAGGAAAATTAGATCCTGTGATTGGTAGAGAAAATGAGATTCAACGTGTTGTTCAAATACTTAGTAGAAGAACCAAAAATAATCCATGTTTAATTGGGGAGCCAGGAGTTGGTAAAACTGCAATTGCGGAAGGATTAGCCCAGAAAATTATTGAGGGAAATATTCCAGATACGATCAAGGATAAGAGAGTATTAACACTTGACTTATCTGGTATGGTAGCAGGCTCTAAGTATCGTGGTGAATTTGAAGAGCGAATTAAAAAAGTAATTAGTGAAGTTATGAGCGATGGTAATGTGCTTCTATTCATTGATGAGATTCATACTATTATTGGTGCGGGTGGTGCAGAAGGCGCAATTGACGCATCCAATATTTTAAAACCTTCTCTTGCACGTGGGGAACTGCAATTAATCGGAGCAACAACAAGAGAGGAATATCGTAAGTATATTGAGAAAGATACTGCCCTAGAGCGCAGATTTCAACCAGTCGTTGTGGAAGAACCATCGGAGAAAGATGCGATTTCTATTTTAAAAGGATTAAGAGAGAGTTATGAAAGTCATCATAAAGTAACGATTACAGATGCTGCATTAGAAGCTGCAGTAAAAATGTCTAGTCGTTACATTAATGATCGTTATCTTCCAGATAAGGCGATTGATTTAATTGATGAAGCTTCCTCTAAAGTGAGACTAAGCATGTTTAAAGCTTCCCCCGAGATTGAACAACTGGAAGAGAAAAATATTAGATTAGAAGAAGAAAAAGAACAAGCAATTAAGGCAGAAGCATATGAAAAAGCTGGTGAGATTAAACGTCAACAAGCGGCTAATCTAGAAGAATTAAGTCAATTAAAAGAAAAAGAAGCAAAAGAGAAAGCAGAGAAACAATTAATTGTGGATGAAGCTGAAATTGCTGATATTATTTCTAGTTGGACCAAGATTCCAGTTAGAAAATTGGAAGAAGAAGAAACAGAACGATTAAAGAAATTAGAAGGCATTCTTCATGAACGAGTAGTTGGTCAGGAAGAAGCTGTCATAGCAGTATCTAAGGCTATAAGAAGAGGGCGTGTAGGATTAAAGGATCCAAACCGACCAATTGGTTCTTTCTTATTCTTAGGCCCTACCGGAGTTGGTAAAACAGAGCTTTCTAAAACATTGGCGGAAGCTATGTTTGGAAGTGAGAATTCCATGATTCGTGTTGATATGTCTGAGTATATGGAAAAGCATAGTGTATCAAAATTAATCGGATCACCTCCAGGTTATGTAGGATATGATGAAGGTGGGCAATTAAGTGAAAAGGTAAGACAGAATCCATACTCTGTTATTCTGTTTGATGAGATAGAAAAAGCCCATCCGGATGTATTTAATGTATTACTTCAGGTGCTGGATGATGGTCATATTACAGATGCACAAGGAAGAAAGATCAGCTTTAAAAATACTATTATCATCATGACTTCCAATGCAGGTGCACAGAGAATTATTGCACCGAAAACGTTAGGATTTTCCTCTTATGTAGATGAGGGAGAGAACTATAAGAAGATGAAGGAAGGGGTAATGGAAGAGGTAAAACATCTGTTTAAACCAGAGTTTATCAATCGTATCGATGAGATTATTGTGTTCCATTCCTTAACCAAAGACGATATTAAGAAAATTGTATCTATCATGCTGTCCTCTATCAACAAGAGAACAATAGCGCAGATGAATATCACATTAGAAGCCGAGGAAGATGTAGTGAATCACATTGTTGAGAGTAGCTATGATCAAAATTATGGTGCTAGACCATTAAGACGTGCCATTCAAACAGGAATCGAAGATAAACTGGCAGAAGAGGTACTTGATGGTAGAATAAAAGCTGGCGATACTGTGCTCGTTAAGTTGGTAGACAATAAATATGAATTTTCGATAAAATAATTGCCAATCTTCATAATATACTAGAAATTATGCCATAAATATTATATAATGTTCATATAAACAATTTCTCTTGCTTGCAAGTGAGAAATTGCTTATGGGATCATGAACACGCTTCATGTTCATGATATTGTTCATATAAGCAATTCATCTTGCTTATAGATACGGCATAGGTAAACAAATTAGGAGGGTTCTTAAAAATGGCTGTAATTGAAGAGTTAATACGCAAAGAAGAAAACGGGACATTAAGCTTTGGCAATTATACCTTAACTACAAAATCTAAAGTATCTGATTTTGAGTATGATGGTGATTTATATAAGGTTAAAACCTTTAAAGAGATAACAAAATTAGAACGAAATGGAATGTTTGTATATGAGTCAGTTCCTGGAACAAGCGTTTCTAATTTAAAGGTTACAGATAAAGATTTGGAATTTGTGGTAGAGGCTGAGGAAGATGCTCAGATTACGCTGGAATTAGAACCAGAGAAAGAATACAAAGTATTTGTTGATAACACAAACCTTGGTAAGATGAAGACCAATCTTGGTGGTAAATTAGTATTAAGTGTTGAGCTTAGCAATAATGAGAACGCAAACATTAAAATAATGAAGATTTAACCAAAGTGATAGGAGCATCAGTGATAAGTTATTATCACTGGTGCTTACATCGTTATGGTAAGGGGAGACAATGGCAAAGAGTAAGTCGGTATTTTTTTGTAAAGAATGTGGATTTGAATCAAGCAAATGGCTTGGACAATGTCCAGGTTGTAAAACGTGGGATACTTTTGTAGAGGAGCCAGTAGCTAAGAAATCAAATACTGTGAAAAAAGTTGGAATAGGAAGCCGTGAACCAGAGTTACTTTCCCAAGTATCTACATTGGAGAATACAAGGATATTAACAAGAATAGGCGAGTTGGATCGTGTGTTAGGTGGCGGCATCGTAATTGGATCCTTGGTCTTAGTTGGTGGTGATCCGGGAATTGGTAAATCAACTTTATTACTACAGATGTGTCGTGTTATGTCAGAACAGGAACAGAAGGTTCTCTATGTTTCGGGAGAAGAATCCTTGAAACAGATTAAGATGAGGGCAGACCGATTAGGAACTTTTTCAGGTGATTTATTATTATATAGTGAGACAAATCTAGATTTAATTCAAGAAACCATTGAGAGAATAAAGCCTCAGATAGTTATAATTGATTCCATTCAAACTATGTTTAAAGAGGAAATAGGTTCAGCACCAGGAAGTGTAAGTCAAGTGAGGGAAACAACAGGAACTTTAATGCATTTGGCAAAAGACCTAGGTGTTTCCATCTTCATAGTTGGACATGTTACAAAAGAAGGTGTAGTTGCAGGACCAAGAGTGTTAGAGCACATGGTAGATACGGTACTTTATTTTGAAGGGGATGGAGGAGCATCCTATCGTATCTTACGAGCTGTGAAAAATAGATTTGGTTCTACTAACGAAGTTGGTGTATTTGAGATGAAAAGCAGTGGGTTATCTGAGGTTAGTAATCCATCAGAGTATATGCTGCAAGGAAAGCCAGAAGATGAATCAGGATCAGTGGTAGCTTGTTCCATAGAAGGTACAAGACCTATTTTAGTCGAGGTACAGGCATTGGTATGCCAGACTAATTTTAATATGGCCAGAAGGACAGCTGCGGGAACCGATTATAATAGGGTTAATCTATTAATGGCAGTCATTGAAAAGCGATTGGGTATTCGTTTGTCTGACTGTGATGCATATATAAATGTTGCAGGAGGAATGAAGATTAATGAGCCAGCCCTTGATTTATCGTTGGTTATGGCAATAATATCAAGTTTCCGTAATCGTGCATTAGATAGTAAAACTATTATTTTTGGAGAAGTAGGTCTGACAGGAGAAGTAAGAGCGGTGAACATGGCAGAACAGAGGGTAGCTGAAGCCGCTAAAATGGGATTTCAACTTTGTATATTACCTCAAGTAAATAAGGAAACAATCAATGTTAATGGAATTAAACTAATTGGGGTTCGAAACATTCGAGAAGTTCTAGAATACATATAAAAGAGGGAAAATAAAATGCAGGCAGAAGAGACAAAGAAAAATTTTCAGGCTATTTTAGACAAGTTGGAAATGACACAAGGGGTTATTGAAGTTAGAGCATTTGATATTTTAAATGAAACGGATAAGCTAGCTAGAATGTTGAAAGATATAATGGACATCTTAAATAACATGACTGAAGAAAGTTCGAAGGAAGAGGTAAATAGAGCAGTCGTTGTATTGAAAAATTATATACCTATTCTTTTAAGCAGTGTTTATGCTGCCAATGACGCCTCTCACATTCTGGAAGAAAACGCAGAACATCAGAGAGAAACCATTGACAACATAGAGTATGTATTAGATTTTTTATTTAATATGGAATAACTAAATCATATGGCCTTGTAGCTGTTCGTTCTCTGGAATAAAAATTTTAGATAGCGCTTTATCTTCTGAACCATAATTCTTAAGAGCATAAAGTTTACATAAAGCATCATATGTTTTTCTAGAATATTTTAAATTAAATAACACAGCGATACGGTCAAGGACAAAAGGTGCTACTGCATATCCCCATTCAGTATTGTCCTTTATTACGCTTGCCTTATCGTAAATAGTAGGTGTTATGATTTGTTCTTTTCCTGTAACAGTATTGGTTGCATAAAATTCTAAATAACCAGACTGATCATTGATTCTAAATGATAATTCACATAATTGATTTGGAGTATCTTGAATGTTTAATTTCAATAAATTGCTAGAACCTAAATCAGTGGATGATTCTTCTAAATTTAAACTTAATTTATTTAACTCATTCTTTCTAATTAATCCAATTAATTTGTCAATGCTTTCTTGATTTAAAACATTACTATTCACATTATTCTTTTTATCCACAAGAAAATTTACTAGAGTATCAATTTCATTCTGGGTTAATAATGATAAGTTTGGATCGTTCATGGTAAGCCCTCCCACAATATAGTTTTATATCATAAACTAATTACCTGTTTATGTCCCAATATGATATTATTATACCCTTATAAGAAGGAATTTTCAATCATTTGAAAAATTTAGTTAAATTTGTCGTTTATGGAAAATGAGTTTTTGCTGTATTGTAAAACTCAACAGGAATAATATTACCTCAGTTATTATTTTTGCAAAAACCAAAGATAGATTTATGGAATGAATAAAAAAGTAAATAAAAATATAGTTGCAGAAAAGGATAATGCCCGCTAGAACACAATATTTTAAAAAGGCAATTGCCTTTCCTTTCGCTTGAAATACTATTTTTTTGTTCAAAAAATAATTACATAGAGAACTTAGAACTCTAGCCCCAATTACAGATAAGAGTAATTGATTGGTAATTGATTGAAATACCAGTACCAAAATAAAATCTAGAATACCACTTGCAAAGGAAGATAAACTAAATTTTATGATGGGTAGATAAATGCGGATGGAATCCAGAATTGGTTGGAAATGTGTACCTTTATTTCTATTATCATAGATGGTTTGGATTGGAATACTGAAGAAATGGTATCCGGCAGCTTTTGCTTGTAGCAATTGGTTCATTTCATATTCAAACCGCGAGCCTTTCACGTGAATCAACCATTGGAGCATATTTGCAGAGAATCCTCTGAGTCCTGTCTGTGTATCAGTGACTTTACTACCAATCAGACCGGTAAAGATTACTCTGGTTAGTTTATTACCGATTAGACTCTTTAGTGGAACATTGCCTTCAAATTCTCGACAGCCCAAGATAATAGAAGAGTCATGAAATGGGATTGCGTCCGCAATTTTTTTAATATCTTGCCAGGTGTGTTGACCATCACAATCCGCACATATAACACCTTCTTTTTCATGGTGTTCTATTGCATATGAAAATGCAGTTTTTAAAGCTGCTCCTTTTCCTTCGTTATGAGCGTGATGTAACACAGTACAACCTGCATCTAGCGCATTTTGAAAAATGGAACTGCAATGTTTCGAACTTCCGTCATTGACTAGTACTATTTCGTAAGAAACATGGTTTTTGATGTCTTTTATTAACGATAAAAGCTTATGATCAGGTTCATATGCAGGAATAATAATTTTCAAATAGATAACCTCACTTTCTTTTTGTAAATAAAATCAATCATATTATTCCCAAATTACATATCGTAAACCGAAGTATGTTTATTATTTAATGCGTATGAAAATCATGGAAGAAAAATGTAAAATATTAGTAAAAAAAGAGTTGACACAGATTACCGAAACGATTAATATTATAGTGTAGGTTGTCAAACCAAGACGAATTATGGTATAAAAAGGTATAAAAGGTAAAAATTCATAGGAGCAGGTTCATTATGAGGAGGACATTTATGAATGCAAGCTATGGTCAAAAATTGAATCACGTGGTAAAGATATAGCCCAAAGGTATTTCTTTGGGCTTTTTTAGTACGAAATTATTTCGTTGGGGTAAAACGAAAAAAGGGGGAAGGTATGATCAGTCTTTTGGGTATTCGGGGTGCAGCTATTTTGGTGGTAGAAGATAATCAGATTAATCAGTTAGTAGCCAGAGAAATTTTGGAGAAAGAAGGCTTTTGGGTTGATATTGCAGAGAATGGGGCGATTGCAGTAGAAGCCATAGGAAAGAAACAGTATGATTTGGTATTAATGGATCTACAAATGCCAGTAATGGACGGTTACTCTGCAACGGAACTTATACGACAACAAGGCTTTCATGATTTGCCAATTGTCGCTTTAAGCGCCGACGTTTCGGAAGGAACGATAGAAGGAGTAGAGAAAGCCGGAATGAATTATTTTCTAACCAAACCAATTAATCGAGAAGAGCTTTTTACTACATTTGTTAAATGGATTCCTCCTGGCAATCGCTTGGTGAAAGAAGTATTAAATCATAAGGAAGAAGAGATGTTGAATCAGTTTCGGGAGAAATTAAAATCCTTTGATATTGATTCTGGCTTAGCACGTGTTATAGGTAATCAGAAACTGTATTTTGATATATTACAGAAATTCAAAGTCAATTACCAAAATGTTCCCGATGAAATCGAACATTTAGTCCGTGAAGAGGACTCTTATGGGCTAAAGCAATTACTTCATAGTATAAAAGGTGTTACTGGTAATATCGGTTTAATAGAAATATATGAAACGTTGCAACGTCTTGAGAAAAAGGTACAATCAGATATTCATTTTGTAACAAGGGAAGAAATTCTTGTGATACAACACAAAATGGAAGCTGCAATCCTAGAGATAGAGCAGTTAACCAGACGGAATAGTGGAGATGAACAACTATTTTCACTAACAGAGTTGTTGGAACACCTAGAAGAATTAAGACGGTTGTTAGACGACTACGATACAAGAGCAGAATATAAAATGAAAGAGGTAAAGACAACGCTAATACACTTTGGACAGAGTAGTGAAGCAAATAAAATGGAGACAGCAATGGGCAATTATGATATGGAACTAGCTTATTTGGTTTGCAATATGATAATTGAGACATTAAAAACGGGGGTGTAGTTTATGGTACATACCATATTAATTGTAGATGATGCAGTTGAAAATATTGATATACTAAAAGGTATTTTGGGTGATGAATATCATATTAGGGCGGCTACAAATGGGCTGACAGCTTTAAAAATTGCTGAAAAAACCATGCCTGATATCGTATTGTTAGATATTATGATGCCAGATATGGATGGGTATGAGGTCTGTGAAAGGCTAAAAAACAATCCAATCACTAGTAGTATTCCTGTCATTTTTATTACAGCGAAGGATCAGGAAATGGATGAAGCAAAAGGGTTTGAGGTAGGGGCAGTAGATTATGTAACCAAGCCAGTTAGCCCTCTTATCGTAAAAGCACGCCTTCGTACACAATTGGCTCTAAAAGATCAAAACGCAGAGCTTGAACGGCAAGTAATATTAAAAACAAAAGAAATAAATGAGACTCGCTTAGAGATTATTAAGCGATTAGGAATCGCATCAGAATATCGTGATTGTGAAACAGGTTTACATATTGAGAGAGTTAGTAAAATAGCTTACTATATTGCTAAAAGTTATGGTTTTGATGATAGGCATGTTCTTATTTTAATGAATGCGGCACCAATGCACGATATCGGTAAAATAGGTATTCCGGAAGAAATTCTTTTAAAGCCTGGTAAGCTTACAAAAGAAGAATTTGAGGTTGTAAAAAAACATAGTGAAATTGGTGCATAGATTATTGGTGAGCATAATGAAGAACTGCTAAAGGCAGCAAAGATCGTTGCACTACAACATCACGAAAAGTGGGATGGTACTGGTTATCCCAAAGGACTTTCTGGAAAAGATATTCATATTTATGCTAGGATTATAGCAATAGCAGATGTATTTGATGCGCTTACTAGTAAAAGACCATATAAAGAGGCTTGGAGTTTTGAAGAAGCGTTAGAATGGATTAAGAGTGAGAGCGGGAAACATTTTGATCCATTGGTTGTGAATGCGTTTCTATATTCCATTGAGGAGATTAGTATGGTTGTTACCAAATATCGGGATGAAAATGAATAGAAATAGTTGATAATAAATGGAATAAGATGTAAAATGTGAGTGAGTGAGTGTGGTAACTGGAAGGTTGTGGTCATGAATATGGTTGTCTATCGATTCATTTGGTCGCCTTACCTTCCTAGGCATGTTCGCTTTTGAACCTCAAAGCATAATAAAAATGTCGCATAAGCAGGCGACATTCTTATCTGAGTTTCAAGTCGAACATATACGCCGTCGTCAGCCGGTCTGACCAAGCTGAATCGATAGACAACCATATTCATGCATGAAGGTTATCGTTCCTGTATCTCAATATGATTTTTATAGCTTTAGTTCCACTTCATTAAATCTATCATTTAACTTTCATTATTGTTTTATTTTTATGTTCATTTAAAGTTCCATTTTTAAGAGTAGGTTTTGTTTATTATTACATTTATTATTTGGTAATTGGAACAGAAGGTATAATTTGAGCATTCTAATTTCATTTGCTTAATTGAAAGGGAGATATTATGGAATTATATAAGGCTACTATTTCTGATGTGGATATTCTGATTGATTTAAGGTTGGAATATCTTAGAATGGATATGGGGGATGTGTCGGAGGTTGAGGAGCTGATGATCCGGAAGCAGGTAAAAGCATATTTGGAAAAGTATCTGCCGGTGAATGATTTTATTGCTATTATGGCTAAGGTAGATGGGGAGGTTGCAGCTACGGCTTATTTAGCTATTACCGAGAAACCGGCTAATTTAAGTTTCTTAAATGGAAGAACTGGAACGGTATTAAATGTTATGACTTTCCCGAAGTATCGTCGCCAAGGGATTGCAACTAGAGTTATGAAGGAGTTATTACTTGAGGCCAAAAAAGCAGAGGTAAGTACCATTGACTTAAATGCAACGGAAGATGGAAAGTATTTGTACGAAAAATTAGGCTTTCAAGAGCCGTGTTGCACTGCTATGAGATTGCAATTAGAAATATATTTACAATGATGCGAGTATTAAGGCCATTTGAACAACCTAGAATTGTCAATTTGCACTTCCACAACCTATACTGAAGTGATACATAATATAATTTGAAGAGCAACTGTTATGAAGTCGTTGGTACTTAGTT
>JAEZUR010000157.1 GCA_023420935.1 Bacillota bacterium
CAACGATTATAACTGGCTTATACCATAACCAACAAGAAACAAAAGAAGCTATAGAATATTACAACATAGCATTTGGCAAAAAAGCCATACCTAGCGACATTCCAGAATTAATCATAGAATGGGAAAAAGATCAATTACTAGATATAATACCACTACTAGTTCAAGAAAAGTTTGCTGCAACCAATAGTGAGCTAAGAAGAATGATCCAACAAGGCGGAGTACAAAAGAATGGCGAAAAGATAGATGATATAAAAGAAGTATTATTCTGTGGCGATGTCCTAAAGATAGGAAAAAAGAAATTTGTTAAGATAATCAAATAAATAAGTAAAAATCCCCCTTTGAACAACCTTAAAGTCAATTTGCACAATAACAACCTATCACTTCATAAACCAAAGAAGTTATAGTGCAAATTGACACATCAACCTTAATAAATGTACTTTTGCCCCCTCATTATTTTATTCTTTGATTAAGTCAATTGCAGAAAGCAATTTCTTTTTCTCCATCACACCCTTGTTATAGGTAACTAAGTTACCTTCCGCATCAATAAAGAAAGTAGTAGGAATACTAGTGATTCCATATGCTATGGCTGCACTCTGCTCTAAATCAAAGTAAACTGGGAACTCATACCCTTGATCATCAATAAACTGCTGCCCTGTTTCTTGAGTTTCTCTAGAGCCATCCGTTAAATCAACCATAAGAAAGACGACTTCATCCTCCTCGATACTTTTATATACCTCATTAAAGTCAGGCATTTCACTTTGACATGGACCACACCAAGATGCCCAAAAATTAAGTACAACAGGTTTGCCTAAAAAATCCGAAAGCTTTACTTCTTTGCCAGAGGCATCGTAAACAGTAAAATCTGGTGCTTTATAGGTTTCGTCATTGGCATTATCAGTAACTTCCGGTTCTTGTGATGCTAGTGGTTCTTGTGATTCTTGTGGTTCTTGTGATTCTTGGGTCAGAGGTGCATTTTTCTCAGCCATATAACGATTGGATAATGTTTGATATAGAAAATAGGATCCGCCAATTAATACAACAAGTATTAGTACACCAAGTATCGGCTTTAATTTTTCATTCATTTATAAATACCTCCTAAAAAGTAAGTAGGGAAAGATAATAACCCATTAATTCAGTTGCCATCAGGAATCCCACAATAACAAGTAGAATACCTGATATTAAATTAATAATACGGTAGTGATTTTTAATAAACTGGAACGTTGATTTTAGTCGATCAAGTATCACTGCGCTTATGATAAAAGGAATCCCAAGCCCAATGGAAAAACAGAGGAGCATCATAATTCCAGTTATACTTTCTTTACTGGATGCTGCCAACATTAGAGCTGACCCAAGGAAAGCACCAACGCATGGTGTCCAACCCACGGAAAATATGATTCCAAATAGTAATGAGGAGAGAAATCCAGTTTTGCCTGTATCCAGTCTAATTTGATGATTAGAACTTAAATATGGTATTCGAATCACCTCCATAAAGTTAAGGCCAAATAATATCACAATGATACCAGACACCAGATTAACTATGGTATGATATTCTTTTAAAATGCCACCGATTGCGCCGGCAAATGCACCAAGTATTACAAACATGATAGTAAACCCTAGTACAAAACCTATGGAATTGATGATTGTTGTTTTTCTTTTATGATCACCATTTTGCCCTGCGAAAAATGACACGTAGATAGGCAGCATTGGAAGCAGACAAGGGGAAATAAATGTAATGATTCCTTCTAAAAATGCAATAAAATAATTCAAGTGTTCTCCTTTCTTAGCGACAAATTTAAATATTCTAATAGATAAGAATAAAAATAATAGTAGACTTATTTATCATTATAATATGAAATAAGTAAAATATAAAACAAATAATTAAATTTATCTGTAATTAAGTCACATTTGTCCAGAAAGTACAAATCAAATAGCGGTTGTTTATGCCTTTCATAATTCAGTGTTCAATTATACAATGTATTATTGTATAATTGGTTATGAAAATGGTTATGTGTTAATCATGAAGACAGTATTTAATATTGAAGATAAGTAATTATCATGGAGGCAGATATGAACATTCAGATATTTGGAAGAACAAAATGTTTTGATACAAAGAAAGCAGAACGATATTTTAAAGAACGAGGTGTTAAGTTTCAATTAATTGATCTTACACAAAAGGAAATGAGTAAGGGAGAGTTTCGAAGTGTTACGCAAGCTTTGGGCGGATATGAGAATCTGATAGATTCAAACAGTAAGGATAAAAATCTGTTGGCGTTAATTACTTATTTGGCAGAAGAAGATAGAGAAGAAAAGTTATATGAGAATCAAAAGTTAATAAAAACACCAGTGGTACGGAATGGGAGAGAAGCTACGGTGGGTTATCAGCCAGAAGTGTGGAAAACATGGAATTAATTAAGAGGTGATGGGGATATGTTAAAGATAGTGCTATGTGATGATGATAAATTCATATTACAAATTAGTGCCAAAAGAATTCGGAAGGAGATTGAGAAACATCAGTTGGATGCAACAATTTGTTGTATGACAACGGATAGTAAGGAAATGTTTCGCTTCTTACGGAATAATGATGGGGAAGATTATTTGTTTTTTCTTGATTTAGATTTTGGAGAAGATCAGTTAAATGGAATCGATTTAGCAAAACAAATTAAAAATTGGAGGACAGGCTCCAAGGTAGTGTTTGTAACCAATCACCGTGAGATGGCCATGAACGTGTTAGCAAGTGGCGTGGAGCCGTTTGGATTTCTTGAAAAGTCTACGGATATGGAC
>JAEZUR010000195.1 GCA_023420935.1 Bacillota bacterium
CCCTAAAAGATCCTGTACCTTGGCGGTCAGCTTTTCGCGGTATTTACTCACTATCTCTGGTGATTTTTCTTCTATATAATCTACCATATTCAACATACCGTCTAACTTTGAAACAATATCTGCTTTCAAGTGCTCACCCTCAGCAATTCTAGTCTCAACAAATTTCTCTGAAGCACTGGAGATCACTTTCTCTAACATACTCCAAAGCTCACCTTCATCTACTGTCTGCTCTTCTAATGTTAACACCTCAGGATATCTTGATAAATTCGAAACTTTAATATCGTTATCTAGATTAAACTCCTTTGCCATCTGTTGCAAGTTGTTCATATATTCTCTAGCTATATCACTGTTATATTTTACACAAGCTTTATTTTCTGTATAGTCTTCGTAGCTGATAAACACATCGACCTTACCTCTTCCGATATACTTCTTCAGAAGATTACGGATTCCAGCTTCAAAAAAGCTTAGTTTCTTTGGCATTTTAATGGATATCTCACAGTATCTATGATTCACTGCCTTCATCTCAACTACAAATTTTCTCTCCGTAGTTGCTATTTCGCTTCTTCCAAAGCCTGTCATACTTTTCAACATATGCTCATACACACTCCCTTTATTAAACAACTACATATCTAATCTATTATATAGGAAAGCCTGGTACAAGTCAACTATATAGTTAGTTCCGTCGATTGTTCTTGTTCTTCTATTGTTGCCTGCCATACTTATTATATATAAATATTTTAAAGTCTGCAAATGTACCGTTGGTAAATCCACTTTTTAAAAATCGAAAAACTAATTCATCATTTTTCCATATAATAAAATACTTTTCATTTTCCGTAACTTTGTAAATTTTTGAATACTCCATCGAAGTTGTAGTATTATCCTCAGTTATTACAAACTGATCTTCATAAAAAGTTGTTTTCCTTATCCAAGGTAAATTATCTTTTGATTTAATAATAAGATCAAACTGTTTCCTTGCAATAAAATTATAATGTATAAATAAAAAATAACTGCCAAATACTAGATAAAATACTCCTAACACCATATCTACGAAATTTTTTCCATATGCAAGAATCACGGTAAAAACGCCCATAATAACCACAACAATTCCAAAAGCAAGCCTAACACTATATTTCTTAACTGCTGCTTTCCCCAAGGGATGTTTAAACCATTCTCTATATTGTTCAAATGTTATCTCAACTTCATGTTCAAATATACTCTCCAAATTAATTCCTCCTATATTAGTCTAGTCTAAACTATTTTTATATTTTTTCTCCCCTAATGTATTCAATTGGTGCAGCTGCCCCAGCGTACTCCATCATATTTACATTTGTTCTGCAATACTTCTTCCTGTATTTTCCATATATAATAAATATAGTATTAACACCCTTAAATTGTCAATCTATATAATTTCAATTTTCTTCTATTCTTGCACCCAGCTACATAATCGAGTATAATGTTACCATTATTAACAATACTGATTATTTATAAATTAGTTTAAATAGAAGGAGTACCTTTATGGCATTAGATGGAATTGTAATCTCAAACGTGGTCTATGAGTTAAGCCAATTACTCACAGGCGGACGTATTAATAAAATAGCACAACCAGAAAAAGATGAATTATTATTAACAATTAAATGTAACCGTGAGCAGAAAAAACTGCTGCTCTCTGCCGGCGCCAGTCTACCACTTGTTTACCTTACTGAGGAGAATAAACAAAGTCCCATGACAGCACCTAATTTCTGCATGTTACTTCGTAAACATTTAAATAGCGCTAAGATCATTTCGATCAAGCAACCTGGATTAGAGCGTATTATCAATATTGAGATTGAACATTTAAATGAATTAGGGGATGTATGTACCAAATTTTTAATCATAGAATTAATGGGAAAACACAGTAATATCATCTTTTGCGATGATAACTTACAGATTATTGATAGCATAAAACACATCTCTGGAATGGTAAGTTCTGTCCGAGAAGTACTTCCTGGACGAGAATATTTTATTCCTAAAACCCAGGATAAAGTGGATCCGATGGCGTTAAACCTTTCGTTGTTCCAGTCCACTGTTATGGAGAAGCCTCTAGAAACTGGCAAAGCAATCTATACTTCCATCACTGGATTTAGTCCAGTTATGGCCAATGAAGTATGCCACCGGGCTTCCATTGATCCATCTGTCCCAGTACAAGCGTTAAATGAAGCGGAACGTCTTCATTTATATTCCAATTTAGAGCGCATGATTCTTGATATCAAAGAGCATCGTTATCAGCCTAACATCGTTAATAAAGATTCCAACCCTCTTGAATTCTCTAGCATGGAACTTACTTGTTATAGTGGAATGGAGGTTAAGAAATTTGAATCTATTTCTGAAGTTCTGGAATCTTATTATTCTGTCAAGAATACCATTACAAGAATTCACCAGAAATCTGCTGATTTAAGACGTGTTGTTACCAACGCATTAGAGCGAAGTCTGAAAAAATATGATTTACAAACCCGCCAACTAAAAGATACCGACAAACGAGATAAATTCAAGGTTTATGGCGAGTTAATTAATACGTATGGTTATAGTGTAGAAGAAGGTGCAAAATCTTTGACCTGTGAGAATTACTATACCAATGAAGAGATTACAATCCCTCTAGACAACACACTTACTGTAATGGAAAATGCCAAGAAATATTTTGATAAATATAATAAGCTTAAAAGAACCTTTGAAGCTCTAACAACCCAGATTGAAGAAACCAAAGAAGAAATCGAACATTTGGAATCAATACGTACTTCACTAGATATTGCCTTACAAGAAGAAGACTTAATTGAGTTAAAAGAAGAATTAATGGATTTCGGATATATTCGCCGCAAATTTGTTGGTGGTAAAGCAGGGAAAAAGCAAAAAATCACAAGCAAACCATTTCATTATGTGTCCTCCGATGGATTTGATATGTATGTTGGAAAGAATAATTTTCAAAACGAAGATCTTACCTTTAAGTTCGCAACCGGCAATGACTGGTGGTTTCATGCCAAGGGCATGGCTGGCTCTCATGTAATTGTAAAAACCAATGGAGAAGAGTTACCTGATCGCACCTTTGAAGAAGCAGGAAAATTGGCTGGCTACTATTCCAAAGCAAGAGATATGGATAAAGCAGAGATAGATTACACACAGAAGAAAAATGTTAAGAAACCAAGTGGCGGAAAACCTGGATTTGTTGTGTATTATACCAATTACTCTCTTATGATTGAGCCTAATATTACAGGAATCACTCAAATTAGTTAGAACCATTACACGGTAACAAAGGAGAATTATTATGATTACAGCAGATTATCATGTTCATTCCGCATTTTCAACAGACTCTACTGCTCCTATGGAAGAAATGGTAGAAAAGGCAATTGCTTTAGGATTAGAGCGAATTTGCTTTACCGATCATATGGATTATGATTATCCAGGAGTGAAAGAAGGCGATTTCACCTTCCAACCAGATGAATACCTAACCAAACTTACTCATTTAACCAAACAATATAAAGATAAAATTAAAATTCTACATGGAATAGAACTTGGATTAAAGCCATATTTAAAAGAACGCTACGACCAATTACTTCAGGAGTATCCTTTCGATTTTGTAATAGGCTCCAGTCATCTTGTAGACAATGAAGATCCATACTTCGCGCCATTTTGGCAAAACAGAACAGACGCTGAAGGTTTAAGGCGTTATTTTGAAACCATCAAAGAAAATGCACTTAGTTTTGACAACTTCGACGTATACGGTCACTTAGACTATATCATAAGATATGTACCATCCAAAAACACCTGCTATGATTACGATACTCACGAAACCGTAATAGAAGAAGCACTAAAAGCAATCATAGAAACCGGAAAAGGTATTGAAGTTAATACATCCGGCTACAAATACGGCCTAGGTCATGCCCATCCAAAAGAAGAAATCATAAAGCGTTACCTAGAACTTGGCGGAACCATAATCACAATAGGCTCCGATGCCCATAAACCAGAACATCTAGCCTACGACTTTACCGAAGCAAGAAACATGCTTCAATCCCTAGGCGTAAAAGAATACACCGTCTTCGAAAACCGCACGCCAATATTTTTACCATTATAACCTTACAAGTTAAAATTCAAATAATCCTGCACTTAATCAACCATAAAATCCATATATTCCACTATTTATAGTGTCTTAAATGATTATATAAAGTTTTATAAAATTGTATATCATTTTATATCGTCTAAATCATAATATATGGTTTAAAATGATTTATATGAAATTAAGGTTCTATATGGTTTTATGGTTTTATGGTTTTATGGTTTTATGGGTTTATGGGTTTATACATTATCGAAAAATTAAATGCGGCGCCCTCAAAGAACTAAACTGTTTATCACCTCAATAACGTAAATAAGAATAACGTGTAATTATGATTCATTAAGAGACCGTGTGTCGCCATCGGTACTTAGGTCGTGACGGTGCTCTATCCGTCACAACCTTACGTACCGCTATGAGCGGCACCCGAGCGAGAGCGCGTCTCTGTTTGAATCATAATTACACGTTATTCATGACAACCTATATGTGATAAACATCACGAAACTAAAAAGGCGCCGCTCACTATTACATGCGACGCCTCATATCTATTTCCACTCCTGAAAAATTAACTCACAAGCCGCTTTACCATACAGCGCATACCCTCGATCTCTTAATCCATCAGCTTCTTTATATAATTTACTATGCCAATCCCAAAACCCAAATCCATGAACAAATTCTCTATCTCTGCATTTATCAAACATCATTCTGTAATATTGCTCTTGTTCCGCATGAGAAATATCCCCTTGAATTGTCCAATCATTTGGAACCTTACTAGCACCAGTGCAAGATTTACAACCTGCTTCTCCAAAAAAGAACGGTTTATTGTATTTCTTTACTACAGCCTCGATGCGATCTAACTGATTGTCCCAATCATGAATCGGATAATATCCACTTGAGGAGATCACATCCAAAGCATCCCACCAAGTTAGATTGTCCTCCTGATACTTGTCTGTATTGTAAGTGATTAATCCATGATAAACAGTTCGAATCTCTTCTATTAATTTTCTCCATTCCATCTCACGACGTTCAGACATAACCATTTCACAACCAATTACTAACATTTCACAAGATGTTTCATTGGCAATCTTAGCATAATGCATCTGGTAATCTGTATAGGACTGAAACCAATTACACCATTTGGGCTCGCATACCACATCTTTATCAAAAAAATTAATATAGGCACGCCAAGTTCCATCCTTACAGTTTAGAAACGGTTTTAATATAACTCGAAGACCTATTTGTTGACTATATTGAATGATTTCTTTTAATTCCTCATCTTTTGGCATAAAGGAATGCTTATAATCTATCTTTTCTGAATGTGCTGTTTCCTGTAATGCTCCAATGACAAGAATAACTGTATTACAACCAGTTTTTTCTTTCATTAGTTCCAATGATTCTTTTGCTTCCGATACCTTTCCACGTCTGGCTCCGGTAAAAGAAATCCCCCTAATATAATCCATTTTAAACCCCCGTCTCCATTTTAGATTATAAGGGATATTATAGGACTATATTCCTACTTAAGCAAGTGTATTTCGTTAATTTTCGTACTGTGTGCAAAAAACCGTTAAATTAATAACATATTTAATTACATATTTAATTACTTTTGTTCTCCTCTAGCGATAGTTCCGCCTCCAACCACGTAATCACCTTGGTAAAACACAACTGCTTGTCCTGGTGTGATTGCTCGTTGGGGTTCTTCAAAGATACACTCTAATTGATCTTCCCCAATTTTACGAATGATTGCTTTTGCTCCTTTGTGACTATATCTAATTTTAGCATCTACTTCCATTTCACCTTCTAAATCTGGTATGGACATAAAGTTTAAAGTATCTGCATAAAGCTTATTACTAAACACTTCATCTCCTTCACCTATGACAACTTCATTGGTTTCTGGTCTTATTTCAATTACAAATACTGGATGCCCAAAGGTTAGGTTTAGACCTTTTCTCTGACCTACTGTGTAATGAACGATTCCTTTATGTTTCCCAATCACTTCACCTTTGGTGTTAACAAAGTTACCTTCTTTTATAACAGTATCTGTATTTTCTTCAATAAATGATGCATAATTATTGTCTGGTATAAAGCAGATTTCTTGACTGTCCGGTTTGTTTGCTACTGGTAGATCAATCTCCTCTGCAAGTTTACGAATCTCATCTTTGGTATATTCACCAACTGGCATAAGGGTATGAGCCAACTGATATTGTGTCAAATTATACAATGCATAGGTTTGATCCTTTGCTGCAGTTGCAGATTTTTTTAATGTATATCGTCCATTCTCAAGTTGTACTACTCTTGCATAATGTCCAGTTGCAATATAATCAGCTCCAATATCTAAGGAACGCTTTAATAAAGATTCCCATTTCACATATCGGTTGCACGCAATACAAGGATTTGGCGTTCTACCTACTAGATACTCTTCTACAAAATAATCCATTACATTTGTCTTAAACTCATTTTTAAAATTCATAACGTAATAAGGGATATCAAGGGAAGATGCCACACGCCTAGCATCATCCACCGCACTCAATCCGCAGCAACCGCCACTTTCTTCTTGCACATAGCATGCCTCATCCTGCCATATCTGCATGGTAACTCCGATTACATCGTATCCGGCTTTCTTTAACAAATATGCTCCAACGGAGGAATCAACACCTCCTGACATACCAATTACCACTTTCTTTTTCTCCATGAAAGTTCCTCCTGTGATTCACAAAAATCTGTCTTAAAACAGAATCTATATGGTTCTATTCTAAGACAGATTATTAAACTCTATTTTCGAACTACTTTTTAGTATTCTTCTTGTGGTGCTTCTTCATCTTCATGAATATCAGATTTTGGTTTTTCAAGACCTTCAATCTTAATATGATTTTTCTCAGCATAATCCCAAAGAGCTGCATGGATTGCTTCTTCTGCTAGTAAGGAACAGTGAACTTTCACTGCAGGAAGTCCATCTAATGCTTCCATAACTGCACGATTGGTTACATTCAGTGCTTCTTGTACTGTCTTTCCTTTTACTAACTCTGTTGCCATACTGCTTGTCGCAACCGCAGCACCACAACCAAATGTTTTAAATTTAACATCCTGTATAATTCCATCATCATTGATATCTAAATATATTCTCATGATGTCTCCACATTTTGCATTACCTACAGTACCAACACCGCTTGCATTCTCTATTTCTCCAACATTTCTAGGGTTACTAAAATGATCCATTACTTTTTCAGTGTACATTGTAATTCCTCCTCTAATCGTTATTATTGTCTTTTTACAAAATCTTCATATAATGGTGACATGGAACGTAGTTTTTCAACGATTTCTTTAATCGCTTTTACAACATAATCCATCTCTTCTTCTGTGTTATCTTCACATAGGGTCAATCTTAATGAACCATGTGCAATTTCGTGAGGTAACCCAATGGCTAGTAAAACATGGGATGGATCAAGTGAACCAGATGTACAAGCAGATCCGCTAGAACCGCATATGTTTTTCATATCCAACATAATTAACAATGATTCCCCTTCAATAAATTGGAAACTGAAATTGGCATTGTTAGGAAGTCGATTGGTTCTATGCCCATTTAAACGAACATAAGGAACCTCAGCTAATACTCTTTTAATTAAGTAATCACGTAATTGGATTTCTTTTTTCTGGCGATCTTCCAATGTATTCATTGCAATTTCCACTGCTTTACCGAATCCAACTATTCCAGGAACATTTTCAGTACCAGCTCTTCTATGTCTCTCTTGTGCACCTCCATGAATAAAGGAACGTAATTTTAAACCTTTTTTAATATATAAGAATCCTATGCCCTTTGGCCCATTTAACTTATGAGCACTTGCACTTAGCATATCAATATTTAATTCATTCACATCAATATCTAATTGCGCGTATGCCTGAACCGCGTCGGTATGGAATAAGATCTTGTGATCCTTTGCTAACTGACCAATTTCTTTTACAGGTTGAATTGTGCCAATTTCATTATTTGCAAACATAATAGTGATCAAGATTGTGGTTGGACGAATTGCTCGTTTTAACTCATCTAACTTAACAACTCCATTTTCATCCACATCGAGATAAGTAACTTCAAATCCGTTACGTTGTAGGTATTCACAGGTATGAAGGATAGCATGGTGCTCAATCTTAGAAGTTATAATATGGTTTCCCTTATCTTTGTATGCTTCTGCCGCTCCAATCAACGCCCAGTTATCTGCTTCTGAACCACCTGCTGTAAAATATATATCGGAAGCATTGGTCTTTAAAGAACTAGCTATGATATCTCTTGATTGGTCGATTGCTTTTTTATTTTGAGAAGCAAATTCATAAACACTGGATGGGTTCCCAAATTTTTCAGTAAAGTATGGAAGCATTTCTTCAACAACTTCTTTTCTGGTTGCTGTGGTTGCAGCATTATCTAAGTAAATTTTTCTATCCATTTTCCTTCATCTCCTAATCTTATTCTACCTAATATATTGAAAACAATCAGCACATATTATTATTGGCTTTTGTCTCTGAATTCTGTTTAGAATGAACTGCTTTACTTTCTTCCACCAATTCGGATAGCATCAGTTCATCAACTGCACTATTTATACTATCACTAATACGTTTCCAAACATATTTTGTGACACATAAATCTGAGCTTTCACAAGCTTTTTCTCCACCGCTAAATTCAGCACAGTCAACAGGATTTAAATCTCCCTCAAGAGCACGAAGAATCTCTCCAACTGAAATATTTTCTGGAGCTTTTGCTAACGTATAACCGCCTTGAGCACCTCTAGTACTGTTAACAATACCTGCTTTCTTAAGCTTAGCTATTAACTGTTCCAGATAGCTGATTGAGATATTTTGTCTCTCTGCAATACTGCTTAAAGCCACCGCTTCGGATTCGCTATGTAATGCCAAGTCAATTAATGCTCTTAATCCATATCTACCTTTTGTTGAAAGTTTCAATCCCTCACCCCTATTCTGAGTCTTTCATTCCAATTTTTATAGTTCCCATCATTTTAATTCCGATTATTTTAATTCCTATCATTTTAATTCCGATTATTTTAGTTGGAATTTATGTAGTAATATTATCATTAACTTTTATTTCTGTCAAGAGCAATTTAAGGGATGCGAAAAAATAGTTTTCGCATCCCTTAAAGCAACTCATTATTTAGTATCACTATCTTTTCTGGTGCTATTTGAGCATAGAGTGAATAATATGGATTCTCTCGATTATTCCCGCTTACAAAATAGATTGGAGAACATATATCATATCCATCCTTCAGACAATGTTCACGCATGGTTTGGTAAATATTTTCCTTGTTTTCCTCTAGCTCTTTCACGCTTAAACGTGAACAGACTGCTTCTTCAAATCCAAAATAACTGTCCAATCGATAACTATTAACTTTTTGTATTCCATGGTCTTTGATTGGAATCATAAACTTCACTGCAATGGTTTCATTTAAGGTAGGTTCAATCATGTAGATTAGATGCCCCGTTACTTTAAACTGATACCGTTCTATGATATCTTTTAGAAATGATTGCTGCGCACTCGCTATATTTTCTGGTTTCATTATGTAACGTTTCGATAACACATTTGTAAACCCAAAAGGTTCGTAGTAAATTACCATATTATACCTCCTGGAGCGGAGCAAACACATCAACAATCTGCTCACCATACATATTCATACAAATATGATAATATGGTTTCTTTAGTTTTAATTTATTTGCTGCTGCACATGATTCTAACATGATGTAATCGGATTCAAAACCTTCTTCTGGTTCCGCATGACGAATTACCAATCCTTCCTTACTATATAACTCAGTTAAGAATGTAACCTCTCTATCTAGCTTATCATCCTTTAATATAATTGGATTATTTACTGGCATATAAAAACGGTAAATGGATTTATCATTATCACCCTCTTCTCTTTGATAAACAAGGGGTCCTGTAGGATACAAGCCATGGCTAATTACTAAGTCACGTAGATCCCTTGCTAAGTCAACCCACTCATTTCCTTCCATTTCTCCAGTGATACAGATAACATTATTCATGGATAATGATTTCTTTTTTATTCGCATGTTTTTCTCCCTTTTATACTCTGTATCTTCTATTCTTTATTTCTAGCATTATAAATACCAGATTCTTTGCCAAATAGGAGTAAATGATAACAAGCCAGAACCACATTATCATATAGTTAATTAAGACAGACTGCCATAAATCACTTAGCGCATTAAAGCCATAACGCCTCACTGCCATACTGGTAAATGGCATAATTGGCAGTGCTAACAGTCCCCAGAAAAATACCTTTTTTGATATTGGCGTTTTCTTGGCATTATATTGGTATTCTCCTTTTTTTACCTTCCCAAGCACAAGAACCGTACAAAGAATGAGAAATATTACAATAAAAAAGATACTAACTATATTAATCATAACTCCCATATTCATATGTTGTATCGTAAGTATTATATAAATCATACAGTGTATAAAGGACAATGTAGCAATAATCTGAAGGAAAGTATAACAGGATAAGAACAGTTCGCATGGTTTCTTTTGCTTCAGCAATCCGAAAAGCACCAAGGTGATTACCAAAGAGAGTATCAAAACAACTCCTAATGTATTCACCAAAGGAAACATATTCGTATCTGCATAAGGATTCTCGGACTTCACAACAAAATAAAGTGCTATCAATAAAAATCCTAATAATCCCGTCCATAGTACCGTAACCAAAGGCGAGCTTTGAAATCGCTCTCTCATTCTTTTATAGTCTTCTAGGAGATTAACATAGTTATCTCGATTCATTGTATTGTTCCTCATTTCTTATAAATATGATTCCTACCAGAACGTTGTTGATAACCAATTTCCAACGGAATCCGTAAAATCCTTAACCCCATCACTGATATGATCTGCAATAGATTTCGGTGGTTCACCAAACTCCCAATTCATTCCTACATCAATTAAAGCTCCCACTCCAGCACCAATTGCTGTTCCGATTCCAGGGCAAATAGCAGTTCCAATTGCTGCTCCCGCTGCGGGAATTCCTAAGCTTATACTCAAATCGATAGCTTCATCTGTTGCGAAGTCAATAAAATCTTTTCCTTCATTAACCTCCCACTGTCCAGTCGTTTCATTATAGAAATTATCGTTAATATCACCATATGTTGTAATAGCAACATCCGCTATATCAAACAATTTACCTGCAATACCTAAGACTTTGGATCCTCCACCCTTATATTCTTTAACAGGCTTTACATCGCCTAACACATCGGATATGATATCTGATTTTAATAAGCGATTGAGCATTTGTTTATTGCATACATTACCATTGACGTCCACAATTTGTAGACCATCTCCAAGTAACTTTCTAATCTTATCTTCTCGAAATGAACTGGTTCCTAAACTTTTTAGGATACGATTTAACTCTGCTGGATCCGTGATATTGGTAACCATTTTAAAGTAAACGCGTTCTCCTTGTTCCACAACGTTGAACTGAACACCAGCCATATATAATTTTCGTAATTCCTCCGAATTTACACCCGTCACCAGTCCATTCTTAATCATAACCTCAATGGTTCGATAATCACTGTAAGTTTCAAGAAATTCTGTGGTTGTCTCCCATCCATTTTTCTCAAATTTCTCTCCAACTGATATCTGGTAATTAATTAAGTCACTCATCCAGTCCTTATATGTTGCACTGCCTGGCTCATAGATCGATATAGAAGAAACATCTCCAAAAGATTTCATATAATCAATTGCAGTATTAAGTTTTGTTATAGTATCATTCACATCTTTCATATCAGGTATATGTTTTGTACCAAATGTTTCAAATTCATCTTTTGTGTCCTGAGCTTGGTCAATGTTTTCTTGATACATGGTTAAAATGGTATCTGTAACAAATGATACATCTGCAGAGAAAATATCCGATACTGAGCTTAATATATTTAGAAGAGAAGCCTCCGCGGCTTGGAAAGAATCCTTTAGCGCTATCTCTTTTGTAATCTTTTCACCTATGTATTCATTATCAAGTATTGGTGTATAGCCACTATCTACGCTATCTTCAAAATCATTGTTGGAATAATGCATGGTAACATCAATATCATAAATTAAGGTCATTAATGTTTTAATCACATTTCCATGTAGGTCATTATAATAAGCTTTTATATTCGTTGCTGCTTGACCATTAAAATCTTCTAACCCAGTAAAATCATTGATTGCCTGTTGCAACTCTTCTAAGATATCCAGTTGGTTCTGAAGGTATTCACTTAGATCATTATAATCGTTTTCCACATCTCTATATTTAATATTCATAGTATCATCCCTTTTTCTAAGCTTATTTCATATAGTTAACTTAAGTTTCTATCA
This sequence comes from Bacillota bacterium, assembly GCA_023420935.1. Lineage (GTDB taxonomy): Bacteria > Bacillota > Clostridia > Lachnospirales > Lachnospiraceae > Mobilisporobacter. The sequence goes on from JAEZUR010000195.1 coordinate 12,423, forward strand.
GTATCCTTAAAATGATCACTAACAGAGCCTAACGTCTTAATATCTGCAACGAGTAAATTATAATAACTATCCAGTAAATTCTTTAGCGAATCTATAGTTTTGCTGTAATCCTCTAAATATTCCATGGAAGACCCGGAATACTCAATACGTAAATTACGAATATTCTGGCTTGTACGATCATTAGCATCTTCTATTTTATTGACTTTATTCTTAAATGTTCTTTCACATATTTGAATTGAATTACCCAACTTTTTCACTCCTCTTTTAATCTTATTCCTTCGCCTTTTATTTCAATTAATCATCCTCATCATCCCAATTATCAATCACATTCTGCCAATAATTAATTTCACTGATAGCATCCTCTATACGGTATTGAAACTCATCAATTTTCAATCTCATTTTATCTAATACCATGATATGATTTCCCTGTTCTACATAAATCATATTCACAATGGATTCTAACTTATCTTCATAATCACGAACACGATTCCCTTCCCACTCACTAGTAGAGCCAAATGGATTAATCCTATCCGAAAATATAATCAAATCACCACACGCCATGGAAAATTCTCCATTGTTATTCCATACAGAGCTAGAATAATCCTCATGAGCATCTTCTAACCTAGCCTTTTTACTTTCTAAATCACGTTTGGTATCGCTCCAACTATCACGATTTCCTATAGCTTGACTTAAGGTCATGTTTAATACCTCCTTAATTCTTCTATATCAGTTATTTTCCAATATAATCATAATATTACCATTTATAATCTTGTGTGTCAATAATTGGAAAGTCTTACATTTTTTCATTTCTTTTGGAATATAATGAACTAACCCTACTATGAATATAGGTCTTATTATGTCAAAAAACAGTATTATAAAAGGTACCTTAATTCTGACGCTGGCTGGATTTACTACAAGATTAATTGGTTTTTTCTATCGTATTTTTCTATCCAACTCATTAGGTGCTAAAAATCTTGGTATCTACTCGTTGGCATTCCCTATCTATGGAATTTGTTTTACCCTTTATGGCTCTGGAATTCAAACAGCCATTTCGCAACTGATAGCTGCCGAGCAAGGAAAAAATGCGAATTCAAAGAATGCGACGAACTACCAAAATAAAATATTAAAAGCCGGCATACTATTGTCATTATCCATTGCTTTATGTCTTTCCTTTCTTGTTTATGGTAATGCACAAATCATTGCTACCAAAATATTACTAGAACCAGAATGTGCTGGTTCACTTAGAGTACTATCCTATGTATTTCCATTCTGCGGTATTACCGCTTGTATCAATGGATATTATCTTGGATTAAAAAAAGCAGGAGTACCTGCTGCTACTCAGCTTCTAGAGCAAGTAGTTCGGGTAACCTGCGTGTATGTGATTGCAATTTATTTTGGTGGGGAAGATCGTCGCGTAACTTGTGAACTGGCTATGTTTGGTGTTGTTCTTGGAGAAATAGCATCTAATATATTCAATATCTTATCTTTGCTCTTTCAAAAGCGGACCACCAATAATCATTCCATTGGTCGAAGAGGTATCTTTTCCAGACTAATCGGTCAAACAGTTCCTCTTACTGGTAACCGTTTAGTCATTAGTATCCTACATAGCTTTGAAGCAATTTTAATACCTAGTATGCTTCAACGATCCGGACTTAGTAATGTAGAAGCACTCAGTATCTTCGGAATTTTGAATGGTATGGCAATTCCATTTATATTATTTCCAAGTACAATCACCAATGCCTTCGCTGTACTTTTACTACCGACGGTATCAGAAGCTCAGGCTAAAAATAATAATTCATTGATTAGCCGGACTTCTTCGTTATCTATAAAATACAGCATTATCATTGGTATTTTAAGTACTGCTATATTTATTATCTTTGGTGATACACTAGGTACTTTTGTCTTTCATAATAAGCAAGCCGGCATTTTCATTACGGTACTCTCTTGGTTATGCCCACTTATGTATCTAACCACCACGCTTGGTAGTATTTTAAATGGTTTGGGTAAAGCCCATTTAACATTCTTTAACTCAGTTATTGGTATCTCAATAAGAATTGTATTTATCTTATTTTTAATTCCTTCAAGGGGAATCTATGGTTACTTAATTGGTTTACTAGTAAGTCAATTAGCAATTACGTTACTTGATTTATTAGCTATTTGGAAAAATGTTACGGTACATATGAACTCCATTGATTGGATTCTGAAACCAAGTATTGTACTGTTGTTTCTTGGATTTTTAACCAGTAAGGTTTACCAATACATACTTAGTATTACACAAATAAGTGGAATACTTATATTACTGTCTTGTTGTATGGTTTTATGTATCTGTTTTATCATAATGTTATTCTTGACGAGAGCAATATCTATCAGGGAATTTAGATCATAAGAATATCAAAAGATTAGATTGTCACAGACGCGCCCTTTTTAGTTTAGTGGTGTTGTTTATCACATATAGATTTTCTAGAATAGCGTGTGAATTAGTATCCCTATCGAGACACGTTCTCACTCGGTTGTCGCTCATAGCGGTACGTAAGGTTGTGTCAGAAGATCACTGCCACAACCTAAGTACCGATGGCGACAAACGGTCTCTTTAGGGATACTAATTCACACGCTATTTAATTTAAGTGTATTGATGTGATAAACAGTCTAGTCTTCTGAGGGCGCTGGGTCAACAAATTTTGAAAATAATAAAAACGTAAGAATGATGCTAACGTTTGTTATTTATCCTCTGTTGTTTCTATTGTTCTATTTCATATGGATTGCCATGCCCTGGGTATATTTTTGTTATGTGATGTGTCATGATTTTTTTAGCGCTAGTTTTTAGTATACTAAAATTCTGTGCGTTGACTGCTAAGGATGGTTTTTTGTTATTGGCAAATAGATCGCCGCAGAGTAAGTTACCCTGTGTATCTAATATGCAGATAGATCCCTCTGTGTGTCCGGGCATGTGAAAGATGATTCCATCAAAACCAAACTTGGATAAATTGTCTTGATCCTTTAATAATAAATCAGGTGTAAATACTTCAAATTCATCATATACTTTATCCATTAATATCTGAATTTTGGAATTCATCAAACGAAATATAAGTTTTAATAAGAGAGATTGATAGTTTGAATTCAGTTTATAACAATCACTCTTTGCTTGCTCAACCATAAAAACATCCCCCTCATGCATGGCAATGCGAGAGTGAAATTTATCTCGTAAATACTTGGCATTGCATACATGATCATTGTCTCCATGAGTCAGGATAATTAACTCTAAATTATGTTCGTTAACGCCTTTTTCCAACAATGCGCGTTCTAATTCATTTCTACGATTGCTGAACTCCTTATCCAGAAACATATGTCCACCCGTATCAATAAGAATAAATTTTTCTTCCTTTTTAAGTAGATAACCATTTACTCCATTAAGGTCAATTTGAATCACTTGCTGCATCTTTCTCCTCCTTTGCCATCACTAAATTATCCAGACTCTTCTGACTTTTCACTGTTTCGCACCACATAATCATACTTTGAAGTTTACATATTCCATAATATAATGTGGATATCTTGTAATAGAATTGCTGCGTATTCTCCAACGCATCGTATTGTTTCTTTAATTCAAGCAACTGATTTAAATAAATCTCAAGCTTTTTTTCATATGTCTCGATAATGCGACTGGATAGTTCCATTGGTAATTGGTCAAAGAAGAACACTTTTGCTATAAAGGATTCCATAGAGTTGCCAGTTTCCTCACTATTCTCTAGCCATTCCATAAATACTTCTCTACCAGTTGGGGTAATACTGTACACTTTCTTAACTCGTTTTCCTTGATTCTCATTGCTGCAAGTGATATCTCCTTGATCTAAAAGCTTATTCAGTAATGGATATATACTTCCATAACTAGCTTTGTAAAACATACCTATTCCACCTTCAATCCAGCTTCGTATGTCATATCCAGTAAATGGTTTCAAATTTAAGGCACCTAAAATAATGTATTCTAACAAATTATCCCTCCTAATATATCGTTACGATATATTATACACCTTTTCATCTATTTGGCAATAGAATAAAAGAAAAAAGAAAGCAATATTCTCTTCCCTCAGAAGTATATTGCTTTCTTACTTTAATTTCTATTTATAAAGTATATTGTTTTTTTCAGTTTTTCTCTTTCGAATTATTTGCATTTATTTTCTAGAATTTCCACTAAAGCATTACTACTACTAGTATGGCATCGAACTACATCTGCATTACTTTTCTCCGCTTCTGTTAATGCGCATCGAACCATTTTATGAGAAACTGTATTGGTAAAAAGAACGATTAAGTCAGGATTTCCGATTTGTTCTCTTAAGTTACCGGACATCTGGGTGAAAATTTTTGCTCTGCATTTATATTCTTTGCATATCTTTTTATACTGACAGACCATTCGGTCATGTCCTCCGATAATTACAATACTCATAGGCTTGCTAGCATTTTACCTAATTCACAGCATTCCTTTTCTGTATTGGCATCAGGTGCTTCCTGAACAATCAAGCCTTCGTTTCCTACGATGTGAGCTCCTGCATTATTCATTCGTTCTTCCCACTCTCTCATCCACTGTCCATCTCCCCATCCATAGGAACCAAACAGTGCAATCTGTTTACCATTTGCAAATTCCTCTACTTGTGCAACAAATGGTTCCATTTCTCCTTCTTCTAATACCTCATCACCCATAGCAGGACAACCTAAAGCAAAACGATCTGCATCTTTTAGATCCTGGATGGAAGCCTTAGAAACATCTAATATTTCTGCTTCTTTCCCTGCTTCCTCAATTCCTTTTCCGATGGCTCTTGCCATTACTTCCGTATTACCTGTTTGTGACCAGTATATAACCATAATTTTCTCCATATACTTCTTCCTCCTTCTATATAAATCTGATTTAATAATTCTTTTTATCTAGTTAGTTGTGACTAACTTTTCTATAGCATACCCTATTTTTATCAATTTTTCAAGTAAGTTAAACATCAGTATTTCTCAATAAGAAGAAAAATGACTTTTGTAAAATAGCTAACTATCATTTTACAAAAGTCACTGAGATTATGTTTTAATATTATTCTTGATTCTTTATTCTTGATTCCTTATTCTTGATTCTTTATTCTCTATTTTTTAGCACTTGGGCTGGTAGCAACTTGCGTAGGCGAATGACTAATAATTTATTAATTATGACATAACAAATCATAACCGAAACATAGATTAATAAATACAGTTTCCAGCCAAATGTAAGGTTAACCCCGCAAGCTACATTTGACACAAGGTATGGATATAGGGTGTCCATAATCCATTTTGAGCCAGGAATACAGATTGCCGCAGCAAGTGCAATCAAGATGAAATTACCATCTAAGTATAATTTCCTTACTTCCTTCTCCTTAAATCCAAATACTTTCATAAGCGATATTGAAAAAGAAGATCGATCAATCATCACCTTAATCATTAGATACATTACCACAATAAAGATAATTATGGATACTACCACCATACTAATAATGAGAGACCACATATTATCTTGAAATACATCAGCACTCTTATTAATATCTTCCATTGTGGTAGTTGCATAGAGTCGACCTGAGTCGATCTTTAAATCGTGATCCGCTAATACTAAATTATAAAAGTCTTCTTCTTGATGAAACAGATCACGCATACTATCTATATCCATAAATACATAAAGACCGATGGAATATGGAACTATTTTATCTATTGTAAATCCGTAATCCAATTCATTGACCTCATCTGTTAAGACTAATTTATTCCCAACCGAAAGGTTATATTTTACTGCCACTGCTTGTGATATGGCCACTTTATTTTTACCTGTATTCACCTTGAATTTAAAAAAGGGATTCTCTTTATCAATTCCAAGTAGCGAAACATCCAGGTTGCTACCATATATTTCTTTTTTAAGGCTTTCTATATAACATGCCTCTCCATTCTTTGGTACTTCTTTCGTTGGGTACTTGTAGGTATACATATAAGCGTACGTAGCATCCTGCTTATTCTGATTGCTCATATGATAGCAGATTACATAACAATCTACCCCTAACATTAAGATAAGCATGGCAATAAACATTCCCATTATTACCGTGAAACTAGTTCTAATCTCACGAAGAAATTGTCTTATCTGAAAGCAAGGTACAAAGCTTAAATTACCTAATGAAATATTACTAATTTTACTATTCTTTTGCTCATTTCGAATCAACGCTAACGCAGGCAATGATAATTTCTTACTGATAACCAAGAAGTTTACCAATGCAGCCACCAATGGTGGCATGATAATCCCATATACAACTAGATATACTGGATATGCTGTTGCAATATTAGGAAGGGAGAAATAGCTTTCCGTATTCTGCGTCTGTGTGGCAACACCCAATGGGCTAAAACCAATTCCTGTTCCAACAAGACCACCGAAAAGGGTAATCAGAATTGGCATCCGAAGATAATGTCCAAGCAGCTGCTTCTTCGTTACTCCTTGGGCATAAAGTGCTCCAATAATAGAACTCTCTTTTTCAATTCCATGAATTACAAAAACAGATATGACATAGGTAAACAATATCATTACAATAATTCCAGCTACCATACCCGCTTGTTTATTAATCTGAACGTCATCTATGGAGGCAGCTATCCTTGGATTATCTCTCTTTTCAACAAACTGTGTGAGATTATCCAGATCAATGTCAAAGTATTCATCAATTAAATCATCTGTTTCCTCTTGTAAATCTACTATTCCTTCTTGAAGTTCACTCGTTCCGTCTTCAGCTCGTTTTGTTCCATCTGTATAGGTTTCTATTCCATCCTGATATTTCTTAAACCCATCTAGTTCTTTCATTACACCTTGTATCTTAATTTTAAAATGCGGATTAGAACTTCCAACTTGATCCATCACGCTGGATAACTGTTCTTTGTAATTCTGTTCTGTCAAAGCTAGATTAAGCCCATATGTACTTAACTCATCAGAAACATTAGCTAATAACTGCTTAAAGATTCGATTGGTACCACTATTAAGCTCATCATTTTGATTCGTAAGTTCTGTTAAACCTTCCTGTAACTCATTGGCACCATCTGATAATTGACTAACGCCGTCTTGAATCTTTAATTTCTGTTCCTCTATTTCTTGTATCATCTCATTAAAATAGGGATCTGTCACTTTGTTTCGATCTAATTCTAGCTGGCAAAGATAATCCTTTAGTTCTTCTGAACTCATTACTTGATTTAGACGATAACTATATACATACTCTTCTGTTTTTGATGAGTTACCTTCTTCTAGTAACTCCTGATAGCATTCCTGTGATACAAAGGCAGTTCCAAAAATACTACTATCTACGCAAGGGTCGGACATGTTTCTTAGAACTGCATCATAATCAGAAGTGGAGCCTAGTCCAGTTACTTCATATTCCTTGCCTGCAATGAGTATGCTACTACCCACCACCAGATTATGTTTCGTAGCATAATGCTTTTCTATCACAATCTCATTTTTCTGTTTTGCCAATCTTCCTGCATCTAGTTGAACTAAGTTAATGGATTCTCTATTTTTATAGATTCGAATCACAGATTGATCTTTTTGTAAATAGTCCAAATAAAATTCTTCTTCCAGCGTTATGCCACTCTGTCTTAACTCCTCAATACTGTTTGTATCAAGAGGTACAAAAACAGTAAATTCTCCATCTTCAACCTGATTTCTATCCCCCGCTTCACTCACTCTTATCATTATGCTTTCAGCCGCACCTACAATACTAACGATTAGATACATACCCATTGCAATTAAGAGGAATAATGCAAAATATCGTAAAAAATTATCCTTTAAGTCCCGTATAACACGTTTGTTTAATATTCTTTGCATCTGCATTACCACTCCAAATCCGCTGCACAGACTAAGGTTTCGTTGACATAATCCTTACTAATCTGTCCATCCTTTATTTTGATGACACGATGAACCATATCTTTAATCGCAGTATTGTGGGTCACGATTAACATGGTGGTTCCATATTTTTTATTTACTTCTTCCAAAAGAATCAAAATGTCTTTTGAAGTCTTAGAATCCAGTGCACCAGTTGGTTCATCACAAAGAAGTAATTTAGGATTTTTAATCAATGCTCTTGCAATGGCACATCGCTGTTGTTGTCCTCCTGATAACTGGGATGGAAACTTATTCTGATGTTCATTAAGACCTAATGTTTCTAGTAATTCATTCATATCCAATGGTTCTTTTGTCAAGTATTCGCATACTTGAATATTCTCTCTCACCGTAAGGTTAGGTACTAAATTATAGAACTGGAAAATGAAACCTAGATTATCTCTTCGATACATGGATAATGCATCCTGTTTTAACCCGCAGATTTCCATGCCATCGACATTGATTGAGCCTGAATCCAAAAGGTCAAGTCCGCCAATAGCATTTAAGAATGTTGATTTTCCAGAACCACTTGGCCCATAGATTACACACATCTGTCCTTTTTCTACACCTGTAGTAATCCCTTTTAGTACTTCAACATAACTCCCACCTTCTCCATAACTTTTCTTAATATCATTCACTTCCAGATACATACTACACCTACTTTCTGTCTACAATCAGACTTTTAATTAGAATATTCGTATTAAAAATTAATTTGTTAATTACATAGTTATCCATAATACCTAATTACATAACACTGTTATGTAATCGTTATGTAAAATGGCCACATTACATTATTCTATGTGACCATTGTATTCTTGTTGCTTTCGCATTCCAACTTCAACTAATTTTTCATATCCGCCTCGTAAAAAAGTAACAACAACTTCGATCTGCTTCATTGCTTCTTCTTCTGACATATCATGTGATAACACATGTAGAAAGGATTCTACTTGTAAATGAGCAAACCAATGGAGTGTGCACTCAGTAAACATGGAGTTCTTGCCCATTACTGCGTTGATAGCATCAAACAATTTTATACTTTCTAGCTCCATTAGTTTCACTAATTCATCGGTGAAACTTTCATAAGAGGATCCCTGTGCCTTTTCTAGTAAAAGTAACGCTTCTTTTTTATTAGTATAATAAAAATGCATTAACTTTTTAGCCACATGGATATCTTCTCTTATACCTGTCGTGATATCCATTTGTTGTGTTGCTTCTAACGAAGTATGTTCCAGTATCATCGTTCTCACTGCATTTGCCATAGGTTCCACTATGCTTGCAAATAAGTCTTCTTTATCATGAAAAAAGAAATATAGCGCACCCGTAGTTACTCCTGCCTTCTTACAGATATTTCTTAAGGATGCTTTCTGATACCCATATTCTAGGAACTCTTCCTTCGCTGCTTTCATTAATAGACTCTTTGTTTCTTTATCTCTACTAATTGCTATCATCTCCTTTCAAAGAAGATACATAACATCGTTACGTAACAATGTTATGTTAACATCATCTTCTATTATTGTCAATACTTTCTACACTATTTGATAATCATGAAATTTCATGCTATACTATTGAAATGTATTACTTCCATCGGATTATTTGAAAAGAGGTTATGATTGAATGAATATAAAAGAATCAGCAGAAAATTATCTAGAAACCATTTTGGTGTTAAGTCAACGGAATCCTATCGTGAGGTCCATTGATATATCAACGGAATTACAATTTAAAAAATCAAGTGTCAGTGTTGCAATGAAAAATCTACGAGAAAATGGTTATATCACTATGTCGGAATCTGGATCCATAACCCTTACGGAATCAGGCAAAGCAATCGCGGAAATGATTTATGAGAGACACAATCTACTTGCTGGATGGTTAGAAAGTCTCGGTGTCAACGCAGAAATTGCTGCACACGACGCCTGTCGAATGGAACATGTATTAAGTGAAGATAGCTTTCATGCCATCAAAAAGTATTTGAGTCTTAATAAAAATGAGGATGAATAAGAAATAAAGTAAAATAAATATTTCATATTTATTTTCATATATAACCTAAATTACAATAAAGATATTACAATTTAAAAAGGTGCTCTCAACATTATTGGGAACACCTTTTTATTAAAATGTATACACTGATATCCTATCCAAAAATATGAAATGTTAAGAATAAGGATGCCATAATGGAAGAAACCAAGGATACCACTGTAACCAGAGTATTAATAGAAGGTCCTGCAGTATCTTTAAATGGATCTCCTACGGTATCTCCAACTACTGCTGCTTTATGTGTATCGGAACCTTTTCCACCTTCATTTCCAGCTTCCACATACTTTTTCGCATTATCCCAAAGTCCACCGGAATTAGACATAAACAATGCCAATAATAATCCACTGGCAATGTTTCCAGTTAAGAAACCACCAATTGCATAAACTCCACCAACAAAACCAACTACTAAGGTTAAGAGAATGGAAACTAAACCAGCTGGAATCAATTCTCTTAAGGCACCAACCGTAGCAATTTCAATACATTTATCATATTCGGGTACAACACCTTTTTTCCCTTCTTTTAGTCCGATAATCTCATTAAATTGTCTGTGAATTTCTGCAACCATACGCTGTGCATTCCGGTCTACCCCAAGCATTAACATGGCAGAAAAGACTGCTGGAGTTGCTGTACCAATTAATAATCCAAAGAATACCATAGGATTCATAATATCAAAACCTGATATTTTCTCAAGTCCTTTCTCTACGGCCGCAATATTTACCTCACTCATAAATGCGCCTAACAGTGATATTATGGTAAGTCCAGCAGCACCAATGGCAAATCCTTTGGTTATTGCTTTTACCGTATTGCCAGCACTATCTAGCTGGTCGGTAATCTCTAGTACTTCATCACCAAGCTCACCCATCTCGGCCAAACCTCTTGCATTATCAACAATTGGCCCATAAGCATCATTGGATATAATCATTCCTACGATGGACAACATACCCATGGCAGCCATAGATATACCAAACATAGCATACCCCTCTCCTATTGGAGCGCAAAGATTGTACGCTAGCAACGCGGAAATTGCAATACCTAACATGGACGGTAGAACACTTAAAAATCCATAGGAGATACCAGATAATATGGTAAATGCAGGCCCCATGTTGGAAGCTTTGGCAACTTTACGAACTGGTTTCTTATTGTCATTGGTAAAATAATCACTTGCGATTCCAATAATAACGCCTACGGTAAGACCAATGGCAGTAGCTCCCCAAATACGCCATTCCATATTGAACACCCAAGTAGCCAGTGCAGTTATGACTGCAAAGATTGCAGTGGTAATATATGTACTATTATTTAACGCTTTTGTAGGGTTCCCCTTCTTACCCATTCTTGCAGAAAGAACTCCAATAATGGATGCAAACAGACCAACCGCCGAAAAACAGAATATCATTTGTGTATTAAGACTTCCTTGGCTTCCTTTATCCAAAGCCATAGCAATTACTAATGCGGCTGACATAGCCGCAACATTGGAATCAAATAAATCTGCTCCCATACCAGCCACATCTCCAACGTTGTCTCCTACGTTGTCCGCTATAACTGCTGGATTTCTTGGATCATCCTCTGGAATCCCAAGCTCCACTTTGCCAACTAAATCGGCACTAATATCTGCTGTTTTGGTAAAGATTCCGCCTCCTGCTTTAGCAAACAATGCTAATGAGCTTGCTCCAAAGCTGAATCCTAAAACAGAACTGGAATCTTTCGTAATGGCATAGACTAACGTGACCCCTAAAAGACTAGAACCAACAACCGCCATACCCATGACAGATCCACCGCGGAAACCAACGAGGAATGAAGGTCTGATCCCTTCCTTTGCAGCTTCTGCTGCTTTTACATTGGCTATGGTTGCTACTTGAATACCAACTTTACCAGCAAAGCCCGAAAAAACGGTTCCAAGTAGATAGCATACTGCCATTCTAACATTCTCAAGCGGATGTTTAGTCCAAATTGGTTCTGGAAGAAATAATAGAATTAGTACTACGATAACACCTGCGAAGAGGGAAAGGACAAGGTATTCCTTCTTCAGAAAAGTATTCGATCCTTTTCTGATATAATTTCCAATCTCTTCGATTCTTTTGTTATTGGATTTTTGTGAATTGACCCAATGATAGAAGTAGAAAGCTACTCCAAAAGAAATGAGTGATACTACAACTGCCATAATGAAAAAGAATTTTTCGTCGACAATCATTTTTATACACCTTCCATAGTTAGATTAGATAATCAAAAAATTATCCTATTATATTATACTCCTACGTAAAATTAGTTTCAATGAATATTTCTAAATATTTACATTTATAAGTTGTTGTAAAATCAACTTTTGTTTTTGAATAGTTTGACCTAATATGGGTAATCTTGATTGTAGATGGGGTGATAGGAATGGAAGACTACTTACAAGAATTATTTAATGAAAACCTTGAAAACGAGGAATATTTTTATACTATTACTGATTATGTTTTAGAAAAAGAATCGGAATATGGTTTGGAAGGTCTGAATGAATTAGAGCAAAAGGTCTTTTTATTAATCCGATTCTTAATGGAGATTAATAATGGTGGCTTTGATCATTATTATCTAGAGACCAATGGAATTTATGCGAAACCCACATTAGAATTTTTAGATTCCATGAATGAAACATCTTTTGCTAAACTATTAGATGAATCAATCAGTATATTTAAGGCAGTAATACCAGATGATAAAAAAATTAATATGTATCAAGAACTAGATGATAAATTTTACCATCTCTCTCCTAACAATTATGATATTTTATACGAGAAATTTGTTCATTTCTTAAGACTAACTTTATGAAAAATTAGAGTGAATACCAAAACACGAGCAGTCTTATTTAAGATTGCTCGTGTTTTGCTTCGTTTATGATTGGTAATTACTCTTAAACCAATAGATTTGGCAATAGCATTGCCACTGCTGCCGCATAGATAGCATCTAACCAGAAAACAGAACCAATGGCTCCAATGTAAACCAGCAGAATAAATGGAGCAGCTAATATTTTAGGTATGATTCCTACATTTTTATTCTTTAAAATCTGTTTTACCATAACAGAAGCATCACCTGAACTCGGAAAAGCATGCATGAGTATGGAGAAACCTAGCCAAACAAGAATTAAGTTTAAGATGCTCCCATTCTCATCGAAAGCGATAAATTGTATGGATACTGGAAGCATAATAAGTAAGCCGATTAAGGTATTAATAAAAAATGGACCCATGGACGTCAAAAAAACTTTACCAGGATGATCGGTAGTCTCATGAACTACATATCCACATGGATTGCCAAACTGAAAATATTTCACTTCATACACCTGTAGGCCACATAAATAACAAAAGATCTGATGTGCAAGCTCATGTATAATTACTCCAGGAAAAGTGACAAATGATATAAGTATTCCAGGTATGATCATGATTTACGCCTCCTTCTCTAAATAATATTCTTCTAGCGTCATCTTACCGTTTAGAAGTTGTTTTGTATCTTTTTCTAATGTTTCACCTGTTGTTTTCATTTCCTCTTTTATCTGTTTCGCTTTATCTTTCTCCTCATTTAAGGTTAAGGCAATCAGGTAAGTTTCCTTAATATAAACTCCATTTGGATCAACGTTATAGGCTTCTTCGGCTAATTTCACACCTTGTACCTTTTCACCTTGCAATAATTTAATGATTGCCAAAGAGCGTAATGCTCCTGAATCTTTCTTCTCTTTCTCCATGGCTTCTTCAATATACTTTGTGGCAAGATCAAACTGACCTAATCTTCTATGCATCACACTAAGCTGGACACGTACATCGAAACATTCTGGATCACTTTCATAACATAAATTCATATAATCCAGAGCATTCTTGGCATCTTCTTGCATCTGTGCAAGAAAGTAATACACCAAAGACTCCTCTATCCCATCTTGTTGCAATAAATCTGATAGTTTCTTGGAAGCCTCCTTATTATCAATTTTTCCGTTGGTAAGGGAAGTTAATATCATATCTACGGCATCATAGGTTGTATAATAATCTTCTAGACGAGATGCATATGCGTCCACTTGATTGTATTCTGAATCAGATAGGAGTTCACCTGCTAAGTACGTGTTGTAATAATCTGCTGCATCATCATAATACCCATTTTCATTCATTAGTTCAAAACTTTTTATAATGATTGGAAATGATTTCGGATGTTCCTTTGATAATTGAATTAAATCTTGTATTGTTTCTTTCGTATCCCCGTTGTTTGTTCTACTCTCTGCCGTTTTGTATTTCCTATAATCATTTAAGACACTAGGAAATTGAATCATACAGATCGCATCCAAAACAAGAATAACAATCAAAAATAAAATAACCCATATGGGTATACGTAATTTTTTGGATGGATAAGTTGAGTCGTATTGATCATACTCTTCATATTCATCATCCATATCATTCTCATCTTCAGAATCATTCATATCTTCTTCAGAATCAATCATCTCTTCTTCTGTATTGAAGTTTTCTTCCTGAGAATAAATGTTTTCCTCTTCCTTGTTCATTATGTCTACTCCTTTATTCTTTTTGTAGAATTTTATTAGACCTCTTTAGGGTTTCCATAATATGGTACCATATGAAAATACGCAATACAAGTTATCCTTCTATCATTTAAAGGGAGGAATCCATAATTTTTTTAATATAGTATCACTTCGTATTATTTTCTATTTATCATTACCTTTATATTTTAGATTACATTCCTTACATACAATTTCATAGGAATAGGAAAATTAAACATGTTCCAGAAATGACTTTACCAACTCAATATATTTGTCTGGATATCTCAAACTGATTTCGCCATGTTTCATGTTCAAGGAAATATATAACTGACTGCCTTCTATTACTTCATGAAGTCTATGTGCGGATTTTATCATGATACCAATCTCTTTTTCACCTACCATAATCAATACCTTTGATTTTGTATTTGAGATACTATCCTTTAAATCATAATTGGCATTACTTATGGTCATATTGATTAAAGATTGTCTTGTCATTTTTATGCTATCCTGATAGTATCGTTCAAACATATCTGGAGACACACAAAGGGTACCTGCCTGCATTTTAGCAAACCATCTTTTTTTCAGTAGCTCATAGCATAACTTATAAATGGGAACTGTCATATTAGCAACCCCTTTCATTGGGTAAACCAATGCACTTTCAATGATAGCATATTCTGCAATTGTTTCACGCAATGATAGCACTTCGGTCACTATCTGAGCACCGATTGATAGCCCGCCAATGGCAAATATTTTTCCATTACAATGTGTATCGATATAATCAATTAGTTTGGTTGCTGAATCATTTATACTTAGGAATTCTTCTCCATCTTCTCCATGTCCGTCTATAATAGGTGTTACCAAATGAAAATCATTTTGCAGTTGATTAACGATTTTCTCTAATGACCAATTAGATAGACCTCCCCCATGTAATAAAATAATCGTTGGTAAGTCTTTGTTAACTGTTTCTTTGAAAATCATTTTAACCTCTCCTTGTAATGAATACTTTGAATGTTCTCATAAACGTTGTATAAATGCTTCTATCTCCCCATTTACTTGTTCGGGATTATCACCATTGGATAAATGTGCTGCATTTTTTATTAGATGAAGCGGATACCCTGTTCTCTTAGACCACTCTTCATTGTAGTGCTTCACTTTTCCTGTAGTATCATGCTCACCAAGTAATAGAAGTACCGGAAATGTAAAACTTACTTCTTTGTTTTCTTTGGCGAATACTCCATATGCCAAATCCATTTGTTCAATGATTTGGGCTTTGGTCAGAGGCGCTAACATTTCCATCATTTTTTCATAAGAATATTTCGTTTTAGAAACAGACTTGGCCATGCTTTTTCGCAGCATCCCATCGGTAAACCAGTTTGCCATTGGAGCCACCTGTTTTAGCCACCACAGATCTGATCTGGAATAATAGTTAGGTCCAAACGGAGTTGTGTCTAGTGCAACGAAACCTTCTACCAAATCAGGATAGAGTCTTGCAAATTCCTGGCTTGGATAACCGCCCATTGACATGCCTACCAATATAACCTTATCTATTTTCTCTTGGTTCAAAATGGTTCTTAGTTCTACTGCTGTATGATAATAGGAGAAGTCCTGATATGGTCTTGATAAACCATGCAACGGTACATCCCAGGTAATCACGGAATATTTTGATGCAAAATATTCTACTTGTTTCTCAAACATGGTATGATTTGCTGTTAATCCATGAGTAAATATAATGAATTTAGCGTCTTTCATGACATTTCGATTGATCCAGTAATGAACTACTCCATTGTTTGATTCTATCTGTTTATGCTCTGCTAACATATCATCTCTCCATTCTAACACGATTTACAATAAACCGTTCTCCACATTACAATTAATTTTTTAAACTCCGATTCTATTTTATCTGCATCAATATTGCCACCCATAATAGACATATGCATATATCCATCTGCTGCCCATATCATTTCCTGATACATATCATGCAGATCAATATCATCCCTAAAACCTGTGGTATCAATCAGTTCAAATAGTTTTCTCTCGCTATTGGTATTGATTTCACCAAATTTATCTTGAATCTCGTTCCGTACCTCAGGATCCTGCTCATAATATGCCCGAAGTGAAAATTCACTTGCATAGGGATACTTTCTCATTAAGTTACATTTTCCTTTTAAAGAACGCATCATCATTTCAAAATAATCCTTCGTTCCAAGAATATCTTGCTCTATCAGCTCCTTGCTGGTTAATTCCACCACTTTATTCCATAGGAACAAATACAGTTCCTTCTTGTTCTTAAAATGATAAAAGAGCAAGGACTTAGATATTCCCGCTTCCATTGCTATCTCTGCAACTGGAGCTTTCTTATATGCATTTTGTGAAAAAACCCGAAAGCCCGCATTGATGATCTGATCTTTTCTTTCATCTGGTAAGCTCATAAAACCTGGATTCATCTTTGTCCCCCCCCTGACCATATTGGTTAGTATATATGTATTGTACTGTGACTGACCGATTGTGTAAAGGTATGTAGCATAAATTCTGGCTTATTCCTATTCTAATATTACATTCTAGAATTAACCTTTCATAATAAAATAGGATTGAATCATACGCTGATGTTCCAACGTTCTGATACAATCCTATTTAGTCAGATTTAAATACTTAATAAAGCATTTGCATGCTTTTCTTTATACACTTTCTATTCAAAAGGATATTTAATACCCCAAGATGCTCTGATTTCATCCATCATCTTCATGATACGAATAATCTCTTTATGAGGCATTGCATCACATTCCAACTTTCCGTTTTCTAAAGCATCCACACATGCTTGTACTTCATATTCAAACCCAGTAATCTGTTCCGGACGCTCTTTACATAACAGTTCTTTATTCTCGCTGTTAAAGGCTTTCACTAATTCAAAATTATTAATATTTTCAATTATAATATAACCTTTGGTTCCATAGATAATCCCTTTACGATCACTGCTACCTCTCATGGTGCTTGACAGATTTGCAACTTTACCATCTTCAAATTCAATCATGATTGCATTCGAAGCATCTACTCCAGTTGGTGTATAAGTGCAGGCAGAGGTTATCTTTTTCACTTTATCACCAAACATCATGGCAGCAAAGTTAAGAGTATATACTCCTACATCCAACAAGGCCCCTCCAGCTAGAGCTGGATCTTGAAGTCTAGGAACATGCTCAATATAATAGCCTAGATTACCAGTTAGGTAAGTTGGCTCACCAATTACACCAGAATTAAGCACTTCACGGATGGTCTCAACCATTGGCATATATCTTGTCCATATTGCTTCTCCAACAAATACTCCCTTTTCTTTCGCTAGTGCCAATAATTCCTCTGCTTGTTTTGCATTTGCTGTAAATGCCTTCTCACAAAGCACAGGTTTCCCATTCATAACACATAATTTAGCTTGCTCAAAATGATGAGAATGAGGAGTGGCAATGTAGATTAATTCAACATTTTCATCCTGAACCAGTTCTTCATAGGAACCATATGCTTTTTGATATCCATGAGTTTTTGCATACGTAGTTGCCTTATCATAATCTCTAGAAGCTACTGCATAAAGCTCAATACCTTCCATTTTCTTAATGGTTTCTGTCATTGTATTAGCAATGCCACCTAAGCCAAGTATAGCCATTTTTAATTTTTTCATATCTGTCCATCTCCTTTATATTATTAGTTATCGATTTCTTTGGTTAAGAGATATCTCTTAATCCCTTCCACAGCAACCTCATGATCTTCTTGTCCCGTTAATCCAGATACTGTAACGGTTCCTATTCTACCTTGTCCATTAATGATTAACGGAAAAGAACCTCCCTCTGCTTGATACTCCTCAGCTGATAATTGTGTTGCTTCATGAAATGTTGTTCCTTGCTCTTTATACATCTCTCCGATATACAAAGAACTGTTGCCATATTTCTTTACTGTATTCTTTTTTGCATTAACCCAATAAAGATTATCTGCACTAGTCCCCTCCATAAAGTGTGTGAATAGTGTATATTCATCCGTTTCTATATGCACCGCAATTCCCTTTTTTATTTCTTCTTTTGCAATATTGACAATAATTAACCCAAGCTGGAGTGCATCATTATTACTAAATGAATTAAATTGGAGTTTTTCTTCTTGAGATAATAATGTTTTCAGTGTTGTATTCATATTAATTTTCTCCTTATCATGTATTACATAAATTATAGCCCCTAAAGTTAACTCAAAGTCAATCATTTTATTTTACTTTTCCTTATTGGGATTACTTGGAAACCATCCTTTCCTGACCCTTTCTTCCTGTTCAATCAGTTCATGTATGCTCCATAAGGAAGAAAATCCCGTAATACCAGCAACTGCTGAAATGACCACAATACCTATAAAAAGGGATATCACTATAAATATCAACCCTACAACGAGAAAAGCCGGCCATACTTTTTTACCAAAATAGTATTCTGTTTTTATAACGATTGGGTGAAACACCCCAATTACTATAAATGCCGCTATTCCTATCATTAAACCTTCCATATTCAAGTATCTCCCTTACAATATTTTTATTACATATTAGCACATAATATGTAAAAGTCAACGAGATGCAAATAATGTGAAAAGAGTTCATCTAGTTGACAATTTAATATCAGTCAACTAGATGAACCCTAATAAACTACGTATTATTTAAACAAAGCAACAAACCGATCGAATACGGTTTCTTCTTTCTTAACATCTTCGGATACGGAAGTATCTTTTAATGCTATAGAATTATCTGATACCTTTATACCCTCACATTTTAATACAAATTGAACTAGATCTGTATTGGTATTCTTTGATGAAACAAATGAAATCGGTTGAAACTCTGAACCTACGTAATCTGCAGTTAATTTATCGACTTCTTCCTGCATCATGTCCGGCATTTTAGACACTTCTTCATTTAATTTTCCAGTTCCATCATATAATTCGGTTACTCCGCTATTAAGAGTACCAACCCCGTTTTTAAACTCTGTTAAACCTGAATCAAATTCGTCATATCCATCAGACAGTTTACCAACACCACTCATATATTCCTTAAGGCCTTGATCAAATGTAGAATAATTAGTGGACAATGTGGTAAGTCCCTCGGCCAATTGACCTAACTGTTTCGTTATATCCTCTCCAGATTCTGAACTACCCATAGCAGCCGCCATAGTATCGATTGATGTTGAAATTGTATCGATATTTCCAGTTAAGGTTTGAATCGTAGGAGCAATAGAAGCAAATGCTATATTTACCTGATCGTATGTTGTCTTAACCGTTTGGTTGGCAAGATAGGAATTATATAAATCATTTAACAACTTACGTTGATCATTGTCCATATCAGGAAATTCTTGATCTAATTGACTTTTGGTTATCGTAACATCTGGAATACCCTTTATGGATGCATCTAAGGCTGTATATGCTGTAGAATAGCCATTTTTTAATTCAGTTAATCCAGATGATATACTTTTCAATCCACTAGATAACTGTTTTAATGCCTCCGGTAGTTGCGCTAACTGGGTTAAACTGGTTCCACCTGAATTGTTGTTAATACCTGATGATATCTCCTTCAGTGCTGAATTAATCTGGGCAGAAGCAGTGGTGATGCTTGATGAATTCTTTTTCAGTTCAGTAAGTCCATTCTTAATATCACCAGATCCACTCTTTAATTCGGTGGAACCTTTCTTTAGCTCAATCGTTCCATCCGCCAATTTTCCAACTCCGTTATTTAGTTCAGAGATTGCGTTCGGAAGTTTTTCAAAATCTTCCAGCATACTATCTGTGTCTGGTAGATCCATATTGATAGAAAATGGGATTGCAGATAGTTCCATACCGCTCATGGTAAAGTCATTGACATCTGCTGTAACTTTGTAATCAGCATTTTTATTTTGCATTACAGTAAAGTTAAGCATTTTATTATTACCTGCATCAGCAATAGTTCCATCAGGTGCAATAATATTGCTACATTTTTCATTATTTAGAGTAATTGATATCTGTAACATATAATTTTCATAAAACGCAGGATCAACTTTTTTATTTTGCTCTATTTTTATAGAAATTTCTAATTTTCCATCTTTTCCTGCAATATCAGAGGGAGACATTTTTACTCCATTAAGCGAATATGTTATGTTAAAAATCCATGGCAATTCCGTTGAATCCATATTGCCCTGATAATAGAAATCCTTTGCCTCTGTCTCAAATGTAATGGTATCTCCAGTTTTCGTAATCTCTCCTAGATCAGTTAGATTCTGCACCGAATCATAATCGCCATAGTCTGTTATGTTACCAGGATTGTCTAATTCAAAATGATTTACAACATATAACGCTTTGGCACTTCCATTTGCTGTCATAGTTCCATAAACAACTTCACTTTTGTTATTTACCTCTGCTAAACTGTTATTTGTTTCTTTATTATTCTCATTTTGGGTATCACTTGGGGCCGCATATGATGTCTGGAACATTGCTGTTGAAAGGAATACAGCCAGCACCCCGATTGAAATAACACGTTTCATTTTCATATATATCATCCTCCTTAATCTTATTTATTAGCTTGTAACGTTGTTTTTGCAATGACTTTATCAAATATTAATAAAGCGGCTGGAAGGAAACATACAACCATCACAAAGGAAAAAATAGTTCCTCTGCCAAGTAAAAGTCCGATATCTGCGGAAGCCACATTGGAAGAAGTTGCATATAAAGTAAATCCAGAGATTGCTAATGTAAACGCAGAAACCAATATAGATTTAAATGAAGTTCCTAGCGCATTATGAATTGCTTGTTTCTTATCCATCTCTTTTCGTAAACTCATATAATTGCTTGTCAACAAAATAGCATAATCCACGGTTGCTCCAAGCTGAACGGTACATAAAACTAGGTACCCAATAAAATTTATGGAGGATCCCATAAAATATGGAATGGATAGATTAAACCATATACCAGCTTCTATGGTTATCAGTAATATCACCGGCAATGTTAATGATTTAAACGAAAACAGTAAAACTAAAAATATGGCAATAATGGCAATTAGGTTAACCATGGTATTGTCTTGTTTCACTATAGATTTCATATCATACAGAGTTGCACTTTGCCCTAACGTATATACTTTATCACCATAATAACGATGAGCTGTATTTTGTATCACTTCCACTGTATTAAATGCTACCTCTCCTTCATCTGGAGTATCCGTATATATTATTATTCTGGCATAATGCTCGGAATAAAACTGATTAATAATACTTTCATCCAAATATTCTGGTGGAATAGCAGTTCCCACTGTATTCGCATAAGACATAACGCTTGTTACATGGGGCAGATCATTTACCTCCTGAGACAACCCCTCTTCTTTGGCAACATCACCACGTGGTACTAATAGAACCATGATTGTAGATTTCCCAAATTCTTGCTCAATCTCTAATCTGTCTTGACCACTTCTTGTACTTTCTGCTGCGTTTGAATTACCATATATAAATCCAGTCTTACTCTGACCTAAAAATCCTGGAACAATCAGTAACAGAACGATAAGTATAACAGGAATGGCTAACTTTGACAAAAATCTATATATATTTTGGAACCCTGGCATCAATGGTCTGTGCTTAGTTTTATCAATGTATTTATATAATGTCAATGTTAACGCTGGCAATAAAATCATAGAACTAATAAAACTTAGTATAATTCCCTTTGCAAGATTAAGACCCAGATCAGCTCCAATGCCAAATTTCATAAACATAAGAGCTATAAATCCAAATAACGTTGTCAGCGCACTTGCCGCTACGGTGATAACGGATGACTTAATTGCATGAAACATTGCTAGATTCGGATCATCATATTTCTTTCGATTGTCCCCAAAACTATGTAATAGAAAGATAGCGTAATCCAAAGAAACCGCCAGCTGAAGGATAGGGCTAATGGAACCCGTCATAAAAGATATTCTTCCCAAAAAGATATTGGTACCCATATTAATTAATACGGAGACTCCGATCGTTGCCAGAAACAAAAACGGTTCTATCCAGGAAGTGGTAGATAACATCAGTATCAGCACGATGGCAGGAACTAAGATCAGAATAGCTCCCATTACTTCGGTCACTGCACTTTCTTGCATGGATGCTAGATCTGGTGCTTCCCCACCAAGCAGATTATCCTCACCTATAAATTCTCTTATTGCTTTACAAGTGGATTTCTCCTTACCTTTTTCAATGGTTACTGAAAACAAAGCATTCCCATTTTTATAGAAATCTTCCACCGTATCCGAATCATACATGGGAAGCGGTTGTTTGATATCAATCATATCATCAAGCCATAGAACTTGTGATACACCTTCCATTTCCTCTAACTTGGTTTTGTAGTTAACTGCTTCCATGATTGATACATCTTTTATCATAATGCTGGTATTCGGCATAGATTCTGTGAACTCGTTATTCATTATTTTTAACGCCTGGGTAGATTGTGCCTCCTGTGGCAGGTAATCAACCATGTTATAGTTTTTCTTAACAAATAACTGAAGTACAGAACAAATGACTGCTACTGTAATAAAAAAGATAAGAATACCTTTTTTATGTTTAATAATAAAATTCGCTATATTGTCCATAAATCCCTCCATAATTTACAACGAAACATTGTAATTTAATACTAAATGCATTATAATCAACACAGTGTAGTATTACAACCAACAGTGTTGGAAAAAAAGTTAAATAAACAACACATTTCATAATAAGTGATGGTTTTTTAGAAAAATTTAAGAAATGGAGTAAGCCTAAATCATGAAGAATGAAAAGACAGACAGACGTGTCAAAATGACCATCTTAATTCTTAAGGATGTATTAATCCAATCGATGCAGAATAAGCATATTTCAAAAATATCAGTAAAACAGCTCTGTGAGATTGCTGATATTAACCGTAGCACCTTTTATTCTCATTTTCATGATCAGTACGATCTATTAGAATATATATGTGTTGAAGTAATTGAAAATTTAAAGATACATTTAGAAAAAAAGACTATATCTGATAATATGCCAATATCGTTTCAAACGTTAAATGGAATTTTAGATTATGTAAAAGAAAATCCAGATCTTTTTAAAGCACTACTTAGCGACAATTGTGATATAGATATTCAAAGAAAGATTATGAATGTGGTACTTACTTATCATTCCAATAAGAAATTAGATAAAAGGACGCAGGATTACTTATCCGCGTTTGGACTAAATGGTTGTGTCAGTATGCTGCAAATCTGGCTAAAAGACGGCATGCCAGAATCAACGTTTCGAATGACTGAGATTATAATGCAGGCAATCAATAAGGGGATAACTAGTTTCTCTTTGTAAATTCTTTAGATTATAAAATATCGCAGACAGCGCGGTAATTGCTTCCCTTCTTCCTATTTAGAATCAAACATAAATGATATGTAAGACTTTGAAGACTTTGGGACAAGGTACTGGGTTGTCTGCGATACTTTTTTAATTTATTGATGTCAAAGAATATTTTGATAAAAATCTAGTTTGTGCTACTCAAGGAATCTACCGCTGCGCGCTCAATGGAAAGTCCTTGTTTATAACGCTTAATAAACGCATTGAATCCTTCTACGTCTTTTGGATCAGGACTTAAAGTTGTACCATTTTGGCCTGCAAAAATCTTCTTGTCTAAATAACTCTCTAGGGTCTCTCCATTTTCTTTCAGTCTCATAAAGGCTGCAAGAATAGCGATTCCCCATGCACCACCTTCACCAGCTGTATCCATTATGGTTACTGGTGCATCTACGGCTGCTGCCATTATCTTTTGTCCAACCCCTTTTGTTTTAAATAGACCTCCATGACCAAGCATTTGATCAACTTTCACATTCTCTTGTTTCATCATGATATCAAGACCTATTTTTAATGAGCCAAGTGCTGAAAATAGATGTGTTCTCATGAAGTTAGCCAAAGTAAACTTACTGTCTGGAGTACGAACGAACAATGGTCGTCCTTCCTCAAATCCAGTTATATGTTCTCCTGAGAAATAATTATAGGATAATAGTCCTCCACAGTCAGAATCCCCTTCTAAGGCTTTGTTGTAGAGTGTTCCAAATAATCTGTCCATATCTGTATCCATACCATATGCTTCTGCAAATTCTTTAAATAGATTCACCCATGCATTTAAATCAGAGGTACAATTGTTGCAATGCACCATACCTACCAGATTACCGGATGGAGTCGTTACAAGATCAATTTCTGGATAAACCTTTGACAAATCCTTTTCTAAAACAACCATTGCAAAAACAGAGGTTCCAGCAGATACATTACCAGTACATTTTGCTACACTGTTTGTAGCAACCATGCCAGTGCCTGCATCTCCTTCTGGAGGGCATACTGGAACACCAGCCTTTAGATTACCTGTAACATCCAATAGTTTCACGCCTTCTTCTGTGAGTGTTCCTGCATTTTCACCTGCACTAAGAACGGAAGGAAGAATATCCTCTAATCTCCAGGAATAACCTTTGTCCGAAATAATATCATTAAACTGAGTAATCATCTGTTGATTAAATTCACCCTTGGTAACATCGATTGGAAACATTCCTGATGCTTCACCAACACCAAGGACTTTCTTACCAGTCAACTTCCAATGGATAAAACCTGCTAAGGTTGTAAAGAAAGTAATGTCCTTTACATGATCTTCCTTATTAAGGATTGCCTGATACAGATGAGCAATACTCCAACGTTGTGGTATTTGATATTGAAATGCTTCAGTAAGTTTTTCAGAAGCCTCTTCCGTTATTGTATTTCTCCATGTACGAAATGGAACCAGTAATGTATCATCCTTGTCAAATGCCATATAACCATGCATCATACCACTAAAACCAATTGATCCTATATTGTTTAAAATAACCCCATACTCTTTATTTACTTTGTCTGCCAGATTCTTATAGCAATCTTGTAGTCCGTTCCAAATATCATCTAGACTATAGGTCCACATATTATTCTCTAATTTATTCTCCCAGTCATGATTACCAACTGCAAGAGTTTTCCCTTCATCATCCACCAATACAGCTTTAATTCTAGTAGAACCAAACTCAATACCAAGTGATGTTCTGCCCTGTTCAATTGCTTCTCTCATTATGCTCACCAAAAATACCTCCTATTTGTATTTCATTTTAGATTTGTATTAAATACTTTAATATAATATACAAAATTATTATATCATCATTTTTCGTAAAATTAAACTATAAATGAATAAAATACCTAATCCAAAGTAATCTATTGATAGACACGAATTGCATTTTTACACTCTTTCGCTTCATATAATGCTTGATCTGCATGGATAAACAGCCTCGCTGCATTACAATCTACTGTATACGGAGCAATTCCGAAACTTGCGGTTAATTTAAGAGTCGAGTAATTCACCTTATACAGATCTTTTAATATGATTTGAAGCCTTTCACAGGTCGATACTACCTTATCTATATTAGAATTTTCAAAAATTAGACAAAATTCATCACCCCCATATCGAAATACGGACGCACCTTCACTATATTTCTTTAAAACTGTAGTAAAATCAATTAAGCAATTGTCACCAATATGGTGACCCAATTGATCATTAACGCTTTTAAAATCATCAATATCTGCGATTACAAATACATAACTGGAGGTTTTATTCATTTCCAGATCCCGCATTGCATCATGTAAAGCCTTGCGGTTAAATACCCCTGTTAATTCATCTAAATTGAGTTTTTGTTCAAGCAACACTCTCTCCAATTCCTTTTGTATACTCGCTTCATTTTTCTTTCGCATATAAGCTATCTTAATCATACATACGATTGAAGTTGAGCTTATAATAGATAGTGAAATCAGGAATTCCGAAAGTCGTTGAGTGCTTGCATATACACTTGGCTTATCTATATCCCATTGGATAAACAATTCCGAACTAATTAGAGCTACTATACTTAGTAAGGCAGTAATACCGGTGACACGATAGCTTGCATAGATGGTCGTTATAATGATAGCTAAAATAAAAAGCGCATGGGTTGATGCAAACGCACTATGAGCTGTAAATAAAATAAAGGATATAATGACGAGATTAATAGATACAACATAAATTTTCTGATCCTGTGTTAATTTCTTTGCCCGTATTGCTAGGGTATCGCAAATAATACAAATAAAATTAACTGCACTTGGCGCAATTATGAATTTCAGGATAAAACGGTTCACCGTTGTTGTCAGCATTTCTGAATTGATTAATATGATAGCCATTAGACATTCCACTAGAAAGGCAAATAAAAATAATCCTATAGAGATTTTGTACTGAAAGAGCAGCCAATCATTGTCTATTCTTTTATATTCTTTTCGAATTTCATTGATATGGATTTCATCAAGGTTACTATAATTCATGTAAGTTATTCTGGGTATTCCCCGGCTCCTTTGTATACTTAATATGTTCATATTATAAAAGAAGCATTTGTGTTATGCAAGTGTATATTGATAATAATTACTTTTATTAGTTTAGGAAAATAATGTGGGGAGTCCAGGAACAAATCATCACTAAACGTTGGTCTATGCCCAGAAACTCCATAAGTTCTTTGGATTTCACTCTCTAAAAACTAAATTCCATGAAAAAATCCTGATTTTCCTTTACATAAAATATCATTCTCCACTCTACCTTATCTTCCTGAGCAAAGTGTAATGAGGAACACGCCACACGTTTGTTAATCTCTTCAGAATTTTTTACTGCAAGAAATATGGCAGATGGTCCATCAGCGCTTCCTATGACAGCAACCCCACAAGATGAAATTTCGTTAGAAGAATTCGTCTCCATACTCCTTGGTTTATCACTTCTTGCACAATCTTGTATTCGGAATTCTTCCTGTGGCAGTTCCGGCGAAATACTATAGGTCAACGTGTTAAAATAATTTGGGAATTGTAAATCTTTATTGAATCGAAAAGATTTTTCCTGTAATGTTGTTGTTTCACATTCACTTATCGTTAATTTATACTCTTGTTTACTGACCGGATGGTTAAACATGATTTCTTGTCTATCACAAGGAGTTTCTGTTGTGAAATGAATCCCCGAATATGCTATAGGATGTTCTTTCAGTGTTAAGAATAGCGTTTTCATTTTAGGCTTTCTGCTAGTTTTCCATGGGAAACATGCCCTAATAAATCTCCAGCCCTGATTTCTATCACAATTATAATATTCCATTAATTCTTCCTGTACATCCTCTATCAGTTCCCGTTCTATTTCAAATGGATGCCAACCTACAGCGCACATTCTGGGAGGCTCTAATTCTTTTCCATTCATCCTTGCTACAACATCAATATCAATAGAAAAGGGATTTTCTTTTTCCATCTCCTCTAATTCTTCATCACTTAATCCTGATAATCTCTTATCTTGATTCCAGTTCTTTAAATAAATTTCTATTTTCTCTTTCGGAATTTCTACGCAGAAATCGATAACCATTCCTTTCGAACAGGCATAGATAGCTGGAATCTGCCATTTTAATCCACCCCACATAATCTCTTTTTTGACAAGATATTCTTTCCCAGGCCTCTCAGATCTGTGGCCTCCCCAATAATTGCCGCTGTAATATACTTTCATTATTTCTCCATTTCTGACTCACTCAAATAATACTTTTTATGGTTTCGTCGAATTTATATTTTTTAAGCATATGCATATTCTTTTTCGATATATTTATCCCATACTCAGGCTTACTCTTCCGCCCTGGTTTATCATAAGGTCTGTAACGCAGCAAGTACCGACCAACGTATCTTCCATCTTTTCTCTGCATAATTCCTGTGCTCAGTTCTTTTCCATTTTAATCTTTTCCCATATACAGGCCCTTTACATAAATGAAAACAACCTGCGTTATAGGAATCGTAACTGGAGATGAGTTAGTCCTTTCAACATAATCGTATCGAAATGAAAGACTCATAAATGCAACAGCTTCATCTTTAACAAAATACAAAAACTCATTCTTTAAGTGACCACATCTTCGTTGCTCGAGCATATCTTCAATACTATTTTCAGCCCATAAAGAAACACATAATTCTGCCCATAATTTATAAGTACATAGCAATGTATGGACTTATTATACTCTAAAACAGGTTGGTTGGATTAATTTATTTAATTTTTTATTTGAAATGTGTTGATTCAATTTAACAGACACCGTCTGTTGATTTACGGTTTCATGCAGTCTCATAAAATTCTTCATAGATTAATTCCCGCTGTTCCGGTCAAGCCATTGGTCTAATAACTTTTTATTGGCATAATATCGATTACCAATATTGAGGGTAAATGTGCTTGATGGATCTTTCAGTAATTCTCTTGCTTTGGTTTTGCCTATTCCTAGATATGAGCAGAATTCTTCTAAGTTTAATAGGGCTTTTTCGGGTTGTTGATTCATGTGGAACCTCCTTTTCGTAATTTAGGCCATGAAAATAGCCCCAGAATATGGGGCTTAGTTGATTATCATGTTCGTTTATGTTGTATATCGATAAATTTGTTTGATTCTGATATGCGTAACTTGACCACAAAAATAGTATAAATTATTTAGAAATAAGATTTTTTAAAAAATTTTTTACTGTCGAAAAGACACTACCTGAATTTACAATATTTACAACCGGTAATTCATCTTTTTTATAGGACGACTCATGATCTTTTCTTCCTGGTCGCTGAATTTTGACTTCATTTGATATATTAGGTTCAAGCTTGTCAATTTTTTCGTTAACCATAATACTTTTTTGAATATAATTTTCTTGCTTTTCTACTTTTTTAATCCTATTGGTTGTAATTCCATTTTTTGTTGGCTTTGCTGAATCGTTTTCTTTATTTTCGTTAATTATAGTATTTTCTTTTGATTTAGCATATGTTTTATAATTATATTCCTCAAATTCTATTTCATCAAAAAATTCAGTACCAACATCCTCTTTTAACTTTCTTATTTGAAAATCATTTGTTAGAGTTAAAAAGTATTTATCTGACCTATCTGAATGCGTAATCTTACCATATGCAATAACGTATTCACCTTCCAACTTCTTAAATGGATTTTTGTTATTTGGATAATTTAATTTAGCTGATAAATTAATTCCCTCTGCACTATAAGCATTAATATATATTACTCCATTACTTATTACAACATTGTTTACCTTAAAAATAACAAATCTTGATTTACCGATATTATTAATATTTAATTCATGCATCTTTATAACTGCTTCATTTATAGATACTAAGCCATCGCTTGTCCTAAATTTGAAATTGAGACCTCTTAAAAATTCCTGCGAATTATTCTCTAAAATCCGCTTCATTTGGTACACACTTCTTACTACATCTCTAAAAACTTCTTCTCTTTCTTTATAAATCGGAAAAACATCATGTTCTTTAATATCAAGTAAGCCATCAGTCTTATCTTTTCCACCTGTTGTATTCTTTCTCTTAGGATATACTAGAGTATTAATATCAATCGTTATTTCTAAATCATTTTTTTGATCACGAGAAATTTCTACTAGTTTCCTTCCTTTCCAGTCTGGATCAACATATTTAACTTGTTCTCGTGCTTTCCCACAGTTATGCCCACCCTCATTTTTCCATGCCATAAAGAATCCCTTTATATTATAAGTCACTCTAATAGCCGGATCACAAAATGGACAATATAACTGTCCTTCATGAATTGACTTTTGATACTCAGAATATTTTATAAGACCATCTTTATATTTAGCTATTAATAGCTTTTCTGACATACTAACTAACCTCCACATTTGAAATACCACAATTTTACAAGATGAACTCTGAAACAGTGTTCTATACAACCGACTCCACATGTAGTGAGTTGGCGAACAAATCATTCAAAGTACAATCATCTGATGATTTTAGAAACATTTTTCTTTAACTCCTTACTTTACAAATTGACAGTAGCTATTTATATAAATATTAATAAATCAAACAATATGATTTTAAGAATTGTTTAAATTTACATTCGTCCGAATAAGCAACTGGATTCGTAAAACAAATATCTTTACATAACCCAAAATTTTTATTACATATATCATAAATTGGGCAACTATCTTCATTTGTGCTTATCCACTCTACATATTGACCAATCATATAGAATTCTATGAATTGGTCAGGAACATACTGAGATGGAAGCATTGATGATGTTACTGTATTATCTTCAAATATTATAACAGGAATTCCGATGGCAGCAATCAATCTATCAATAAATTCATATAGATATACGACCGTCATATTATATAATGATGAAACAATAAATCTATTGGAAAGTTCATTCTTGCAATAATTATTTGTTTTTAAAATCCATTCTCTTATGCTACTATACTGTCTATGTGGATACAATAAAGATAGTCTTTCACGGAAATCATTCAATCTACGTTCAGTCTTTGTAAATATAGATTCATTAAATCCACCATTTGATTGCCATCCTATCCCAAGTAAATATTCCGAACAAACATCATAATCACAAAATTTGTCTTTTTGATCCATGATCAATTTCTGATTGATAAAAATGTTTATAAAAAAGTGTACAGGATTATCATTATATAAACAATATTCAACTATTAGCATCCTTACAGATTCTGGTATAAAATTTAAAGAATAATAGTCAAATACTTTATCTACAGTTTTATATGGGAGTTCTGGTGCATTTGTTTTCCAAAATTGATTTTCAATCTTATGAGCGAGATATTCTAAAAAATCGCGAGCGCCAAATTGATATTCGGTTCCATCTTCAAATTGTAGATTATATCTAAATATTTTATGACTATATGAAGATGTAAAATAATCTTCTTTAATATTTATAACCTTTCCAACATTACTTCTTGCATCCCCTTTACCCCAAGTATAACTTGTTTGCTTAAAAGTTAACTCGCAGTCTTCAGACCATTCACTAAATGGACGTAATAACTTTTTATTTTTCTCTACCATTTTAGAAATCCATGCAAAATTATTCACAAACACTAGATTTTCCCTAATACAATAAGGCAGTATTAAATCTTGAAGAAAATGTATATATTCATGAACAAATGTTGCATCTCTAGTATTTAAATTATGAGGAAGTGTATTGAGATAAATAGAAAATCTCGAAGGTATATAAGAACCCATTAGTTGTTTTAGCATTAGTTAATTTCCTTTCCTTTATTTATTTTCATCGCTTATATAGAACAAAAGAAAACTACTACAAATATCTTCCAAACGCCAACAATTAGTTAGTTACTAATCACTAATTTGCAGTAATAAATTTTTCATATTAAATGATTTAATTTCCTTTTCAGCCTTCTCGTATTTATATTTTAAATACCATTCAAATTTCTGCTCATGCGTAGAAATAAAAATCTGCCTATTATCAAATTCATAGCGCAAAATATCAACCAATCCAACCATGTTCACATCATCTATTGTCTGTATAGGATCGTCTATCAATAAAATGGGTAAGACCTTATCCGCATATACCTGATTCATGCAGAGTAAAAATGCTAAAGAAACGGTTGCAAGTTGTCCTGAGCTCATATTATATAAAATATCTTGATTATCTTCCACCGAATTAATAAATTGGATGTTCTTCATATCCTCATCCGTTGATATAAAAATACTCTTTCCGTTAAATTTTTGCTGCAAGATTTTAGCCGTATACACGTATAAAAGAGGTTCTATATCTCGAATTATTTTTCGCTTATATTCCTTAATTCCATTTTGCATAGCTACTTGATATTTGCACAATCCGTTATACATCCTAGTTAATTCCTCTAATCTATCACTTCTTTTCTTAAACTCAAGAGTTTTCTCATTTAGTATTTTTATACTAGAATCATAAAATGATGTTTTTACATAGTTCATTTTTAAACGAAGCTCTTCGCTTGAAATATTTCTGAATTTGGTTTCGTTATTGTCATAATACTTTTCATATTCATGAATAAAATCTGTCGAAATTAATTGAGATTCTATTTCATCCGATACCACTCTAAATTTCTCAGTAATATTTTGGATTAAATTCTGATATCCTATATCAATTTCTGCGATATCCTCCTGATATTTTTCTGGTAATTGAATGGATATTTTTTGTAATAAATCCTTAACACCATTTATGTTTGATTTATTTTTTTTCACTTCTTGCAGCTTTTTGTAATTACTTTCTGAAACTGAATCTTTTAATTTAAATTCTATATCGACTAACAACGGATTGAGATAATCGTTGTTGATTTCATCTTTTATTTCTTTAATTTCTTTTGAAGAATCATCACATAGGGACTGTAATAAATCTGTCTCTGTTTTAATTTTTTCAGTCAATTCCGTTTTATCCTTATATGGCGCCCCACACAATGGACATGCATTATCGGTAATTACATTCTGATCAATTGAATCATTAAAATATTTCATCAAAGTTGTTCTAGTTTCAGTTATATTAGTTACAGACTTTGATACAACACCTTGCATTTTTTCTAAACTTATCACCTGATCCAACTTTACTTTTATTATTGAAACCACATTATTATCTAGCAATTTTTCTTCAGAAACAAAGCTCCAGTTTATTTTCTGAAACTCTCTTTTTTTAATGTTCTCCTTCAATATTTCATACTTCTGTTGCATAGAATATTTTTCTTCAATTATTTTTTCATCTTTTATTAATGGATAATACCTATATGTATATTCAAGCTTATTATTTTCATAAGTTATATTTTCACTACCATTAAATGCTTTAGTAATGTCTTTATATGGCTTGTTTAATAAATAATTGATACAGCTTTCTTGATGATCCGAAAAAAAGATTAACTTCTCTATTACTTCCATAGCTTCATCATATTTTTCACCATTAAAATTTATACTTTCTGCATCCCAATATATTAATTTTTCAGGATAAAGACCCTTATAACTAATTACTTTTTCTTTTTGTCCATCAACATTTTCAATGATTTCATTCAATGACTTAATTTCATCTTCTAATTGTTTTTTTTCATTTTCAATTTTTGTAATGTGACCCAGATCATTTTTGGTGTTTTTATTTTTTAATTGCTCAATTAACTTGTCCACTCTTTCTACTTCTTTTTTTTGCTCAGATGGTATTTCAAATAGAAAATCTAATTTTGCAGCCTTTTCTCTATTTGCTTCCTTTAAAAAACCCAAATGTTCATCTTGTGAAATGAAACAACATTTATCAAAAAAATCTCCTATCTGATCTAATTGATACTCTTTTAAAATTTGGTTCTGCTTATCTGATTCTATAATCTCTTGACCATTAACAAATAGTTTTCTTTCAAATTTCTCAAAAATCTTGTAAGGATTATTTTCTTTTGATGCTTTATTTCCATTCAATTTTTGAGGATTATATATACATAGCAGTTCCATTGTACATTTTATATCTTCTAAACATAATCTAATATATGCATCCTCTGTTTCATCTGCAATAAGTATTTTTTTATCATATGCTTCAGTTTTTTTTACTCCAAGCTCATCACTATATTTATTAATTCTTTTTATTTTACCGGTAAGGGCAAATTCAATAGCATCAAAAATACTAGTTTTACCATACCCATTTGGTCCGTTCAACAAAACCATATCTACTTGAGATATATTACTGACCTTATCAAATTTTCTGTCAAAAAGTTTAAAATTTTTGATTTCAAGGCTTTTAATCTTCATCTGCCGTCTCCTCACCTGATATTCTATTTTCAATATCCTTGTTCTTTTTTATCTGTTCATCAATCCAAGTATATAAAGTATTTTCATCATCAATTCTCTCTTCTAAAATAACCATTTCATTAATTATACTCTCTCTATCAATCTTCTGACAGGCTTCATCTATAAAACTATTTATGCTCCTATACCCTTTGGAATTCCCAAAATCTAATTTATTCTTAAGTTGATATTTCTGAAAATTCAAAAACGGTAACTTAATGAATAAATTCAGCATAAAGTCATATTGATAATTGTCTACATTAGATTTCTTATATGCTTGAAAATTCTTTTCTGTAATTAGCTCTTGACAAAGATCATCAAATTTTCCAACATTCTCACTCGCAAATTTATCCATAGATTCTGTGTATAAAAAAACATTCTTTTTAAAATAATTTAAATCTTCTTCAACAAGGCAAATTTTTTTACTTAACTCGCTGATTGTACCTGTAACTTCTGTTTCATAATATTTTTTATTATCGACTTTCAAACAATATATGCAGGTTATATTTTTATCCATATCCACTTCATATGAATCTTTATTATTTTTAATTATTTGATGTAACTCTCCTGTATTATTTTTCAACTGTATTAGCGCGTTTTCATTTGTCAAAAAAAAGATAAGATAATATGTATGGTACCTCTCTTTAACAAATAAGATATCATGTTCAGAATATTTTAAACTAATTATTGTTCTATTTTCAAATAATGATTCTATAAACTCTCGCATTATATTTCCTCCAATTGAACTATTAAGCATTTTTTATAACGTCTTCTGCTTTTACAAATTGTGGTGATTTGGGCATACAGATATTATTGTTGTTCACTTCTTCGCTTGATAGCATTTCTTCTTTTATATATTTCTCTTGTATTTCGCTATAACAATATTCCCAAACAGAAGCATCATCTGCTAATCTAGTTGTAATTAATTGATCTGCATCAAAAATAGGACTAACTAATTCAGCATTATTATCTATTCCTTTTACAATATTCTGGACTACAATATTACTATTCTTACTTGAAATTGCAGTTAAAAATGCATTGTTTTTTTTATTATTAATAACGAATTTTGTCATATTATCTTTTTCAATAAATAACTCTTTAGGAACTTTTTTTATTATCTCAAATACTGATTCTGTTAATCCATCTGCATTTAACAAACTACCAATGCAGGTTCGTTCAGAAATTGTATTATGACATTCTGGATTTAATCCATAACATAATTTAACAAACTCCTCATCGCCTAAGTTTCCACGTCTAAACTCATTCTCCTTCAATTTACATTCATTATATTTTCCATCTTCTATCAAACACTCTTTTTCGCATTCTAGTACACAATATTGAATCAAATATTCATCATATAATCTTCTTAATGCTAAAATATTGGCACTCTTTTCATAATTCAAAAGTTCATCATTCAAAATATGAATTATATCATTAAATGCTATAGACTTTTCAAAACTAACCCCCATTTGAATGGCTTTATGCCTTTCAAGAACATGCTCTCTCATTTTGTGTATCAATTTATCCGTGATAAATTCAAATTGTTCAGAAGTAATAGTTGAATCATATTGTTTATATTTTTTTACTTGCTCGACGATTTCCATAAACAACGCATTTACTGAACAAAACTTTCTTCCATTATCATATTGATATACTTGTACGTTTTTGCTAATATAAACCACACCCAATCTTTGCTCTAAAAAATCAATTAACTTTTGAAGTTCTAGTTTTAACTCATAAATGTCACGCTTCTCATTTTCACATATACCGCTTATTTTTTTATTAGTCCCTTATTGTATTCTGAGCGATTAAGTTTAATTGGTTCTTCATTCACTATTTTTAAAATCTCAGCTACAATAACTTTTTCATCATTAATGCCAACTCTCGCAGTTAGATCTTTTAGCTTAATATAAAATTCTTGTATTTCTTTGAACCATTTATCAAGATTATTAATAACTTCCCCATCATAATTTTCTTGTATTGCATTGCTTACATGTAAAAATGCTTTAGGATCTCCTAACTTTTCCTTATTATGAAACCCTTTTTCCAGCATTAGCTGTACCAATGGACTATGATAAGCTCCAATTTTACTATCTTTTTGATTTTTAACTTGATGAATTGATAGGTAACATTTACTATTACTATCAACTTTTACAAGTGAAATATCTTCACAATTTTCCACCTCAATAAAGTATTTAGACCCAATCTCATCTAATGTCAAATTTTCTTGATCTCTTAATTCACAAATCTTTTTAACTGCCAAATATACTGCAATCTCCCCTTGATAAATAAAACCACTCCATGTAGGTATTGCATCATGAATAAAAATATTTTCCATTTTGATTTTTCCCATCCCTCATTTTTAGATAAAGTACAATCGAAATTTCAACTTACCATTCCAAGAATTTTTTTTGAAATGCATTCGATCTTAAGGTACACTATTTTTTAAACTTCCCATTTTGTAGTATTTTTTCTCAAATGTTGAAATTAGTATTGTATACACAATAATCAAATTATACAACTACAATTTACAGTTTACAATAAAATACTACATTTTATAGTTTATGATAGCATAAAATGCCATCAAAATCGTCCTGTGCTAGCAAATTATGCACTCATAATTTCCCTGTGATAGCATTTTGTGCACTCACTTTCCAAAATAAAAGCAAAAAATGCTATCGCTACAATATTTCAGAGATTTTAGAGGATTTTCCCCTAACAAGATGTATCAGAGACCAGAGACGTCTCAGATGCGTATCTTCCAAGGACTTTTTCATCCACTTGAGTAACAAAAAGCCTTTAATAAAATTCTTAGCCCTCTCCGTTCTTATCATCAAATGTATATTACCACACACTATCGTCATCCATAGCATCCACCCAAACCTGCATTTCCTCATCCAGTGCCAGCCTCACATATTCCGTTGGATCATCAATCGCCAATACATCTAGCTTACTCTGTGAATTCAACGTGGTCTTAATTCCATCTTCCCATTTACCACAATCCAGCCGTAATAAATATCCTGCTTCATACACCGTTACATCAATACAATTTTTCTGTTCATTATATCTTACATATATTCCATTCATTATAATCACCCTTTCTTATGACAACTAAGACGAATAACATAATCAAAATTCCACTCCTTCCTTCTACAGATAAAAAAAACAAAAAGCAGCATGCCAAAATTGCCTTTAACAGACAATTTCAAAACACACTGCTTTACATACATTCCATGTAGCGATTCCCATAATACAGACCATCTTCTGTAATCATCTTTCATCGTTACAATTCATTTTATTTTTTACACATTACAGTCAAAAGACGCGACATCAATTCATTTTCAAAACTCAATTAGCGCCAAATGAGCCGACACCATTAAGCTTATTCTAAACCCAAGTGACACCCCAAATCTCTGACACCTTTTTCACCCGTTTTTGACTCCAATTTTGACACCTTTTGACTCCAATTTCGCCCCAAAACCTACGATATTTTACGATAAGAAAAAAAACTTATCAATCGCTGTAAACCGCTTAAACTCTAAGCTTTCAGCGCCCTTTTCTATAGTTCATAAGGAGTAACCTGATATACATAATAATTCAACCAATTCGTATAAATCGCATTCGAATGCGCTCTCCATCTAAGATAAGGCTTATTCTCTGGATTATCCTCTGGATAATAGTTCTTCGGAATGTCAATATCAAGTCCCTTAGCAACATCTCTCTTATACTCACCATCCAACGTCATTCTATCATACTCCGGATGACCAACAATAAAGATCTGTCTTCCCTCTTCAGCCATCACAATTAGCACACCTGCTTCGTCTGATTCAGCCAAGATAGTAAGCTTTTCATTGGCTTCAATCTCTTCCTTCCTATTCTCAGTATAACGAGAATGTGGCGCGTAGAAGACATCGTCAAATCCTCTGACAAATGGGATCTTACGGTTATAAACCTTATGTTCGAATACCCCAAATACTTTCTTATCTAGGGAATACTTTTTAATTCCATAATGATAATATAGGCCTGCTTGTGCGCCCCAACAGATATGTAGAGTGGACGTTACATTGGTTTTTGACCACTCCATGATTTGGGATAATTCAGGCCAGTAGGTTACTTCTTCGAATTCCATCTGCTCAACCGGAGCACCTGTTATAATAAGACCATCGTACTTTTTATCTTTTACATCTTCATAGGTTAGATAGAACTTATCTAAATGGCTTGAGGCAGTGTTCTTACCTACATAGCTTGCCGTCGTTAAAAAGGTTATGTCCACCTGAAGAGGTGTATTGGATAAGCAACGTAAGATCTGAACTTCGGTATCTTCTTTTAATGGCATCAGGTTGAGAATTACGATACGCAAAGGTCGAATGTCCTGTGCGACTGCTCGTTTCTCGTCCATGATAAATATGTTCTCGTCTTCTAATACTCTTTTTGCCGGTAAATTACTTTGTACCTGAATTGGCATATCATCACCATCTTTACTTTTAATTTTGTATAATTTAAAATATTCTAACATGGATTTACTAAGAAAGCAACCACACAACTATCCCAACATCTGAATAAATTCATCCTCTGTAATAATCGCAATCCCTAATTCCTTCGCTTTTTTATTCTTACTAGAATTAGACATATTATCATTATTAATCAGATAGTTGGTTTTAGACGTAACCGAACCAGTTACTTTTCCACCATTCTTCTCTATTACATCCTTTAACTCACTACGTCCTGCATAATGTTCCACAGAACCAGTAATAACAAAGACTAAGTCTTGTAATGTGGTAGATCCTTTTTCTTCTTGTTCTATCTCCACCTCTATTAACAGGTCGGATACAATCTTTTGATTCTCCTCTTTCTGAAAGAACGCAGCAAATGTCTCTGCTATTACATCACCGATACCTTGTATCTGCACCAGGTCTAAAGGTGAAGCTTCTTTTATCTTAGCAAAATTCTGATCCATTTCCTTACAGATTAGTTTGGCATTGGATAGCCCAATATTGGGAATACCAAGGCTGTATACAAATTTGGCTAATGTTGTTTTTCTTGCCTTTTCAATGGATTTCACTAGGTTTTTAAATGACTTCTCTCCGAAACCTTCCATCTCTACAATCTCATCTTTATAGCGTTCTACGTGAAAGAGATCGGCTAATTCTTTGATTAAACCTTTGGCAATCAATTTCTCTATAGTAGCCTCAGATAAACCTTCAATATTCATGGCATCTCTAGATACAAAATGGGTAAAGGATTTGATCTTCTTGGCAAGACATTCGTCGTTGGTACAGAATAGTGACTTCACTTCTTTATCCTGTTTAATGGAGGTTTTGCCACCACATACTGGACAGGCTTCTGGAACTGGTACCATTCCACTTCTTGTAATATTATCAGCAATCTGTGGGATAATCATATTGGCCTTATACACTTGAATGGTATCCCCTATGCCTAATTCCAAAGCTTCCATAATACTTAGATTATGCACGCTGGCACGACTTACTGTGGTTCCTTCCAATTCTACTGGTTCAAAGATGGCCACTGGATTAATTAAGCCAGTTCTGGAAGCACTCCATTCAATTTCTTTTAACCTAGTCTCTTTAATCTCATCAGCCCACTTAAATGCGATAGAATCTTTAGGAAACTTAGCTGTTGTTCCAAGAGAACGTCCATAGGCAATATCATCATACAATAACACAAGTCCATCAGAAGGAAAATCATTGTCCGTAATTCTCTCAGAGAACCAAGTCACAGTATCTTCCATGGTATCCTCTGTTACCATCTTACGCTCAACTACTTCAAACCCCTGTTCTTCTAACCATGTTAACTGTTCTGTTCTGGAATTGTTAAGCTCAACACCTTCTGCTCGTACTAATTGAAAGCCAAAGAAATGAACATTACGTTTGGCAGTAACTTCATTATTTAGCTGTCTTACCGAACCACTGCATAGATTTCTTGGATTCTTATATTTGGAATCCACATCTTCAATCTCTGCATTCATAGCTGCAAAATCAGAATAACGAATGACAGCTTCCCCACGTATTACTAATTCTCCTTGGTATCCGATTTTCAGTGGTAAGTTTTTAAACGCCTTTGCATTGTTGGTTATAACTTCTCCGATCTCTCCATTTCCACGGGTT
This sequence comes from Bacillota bacterium, assembly GCA_023420935.1. Taxonomy (GTDB): domain Bacteria; phylum Bacillota; class Clostridia; order Lachnospirales; family Lachnospiraceae; genus Mobilisporobacter. The sequence continues at coordinate 52,627 of JAEZUR010000195.1, forward strand.
ACGGCTTTTACAAGTGAGCCGCCTGAATACGTTAGTACTATGGTCAAACCATCTAGTTTCCAAGAAAGTAATCCTGTTTGTTTCCCGATCCAGCTCTTAAGTTCCAACACATCTTTGGTCTTATCTAGCGATAACATAGGAGACTCATGGCGCTCTTTCGGTAACTCACTTAAGACTTCGTAGCCAACTTTTATAGTAGGGCTATTGGATAGGATAATGCCGGTTTCCTTCTCTAATTCTACCAATTTATCATATAGCTTATCATAATCATAATTACTCATAATCTCTCTGGATTCCTGGTAATATGCTTTTCCTGCTTCATTTAATGTTTTTACCAGCTCTTTGATTTCCTTGAGTTTTGATTCCATTATAATCCCCTTTCAAGCTCTCTAAATTCTTCTGGTGTTACCTTACGGTATGTCCCAACTTTTAATCTACCTATTTTGATATTCATCACACGAATACGGCGAAGCATCACTACCTTATAATGAAAATATTCACACATGCGTCGTATCTGACGGTTTAACCCTTGGGTTAAAATAATCTGGAAGGTATAATCGTCTACTTTGGTTATCTCACATGGTCTTGTTACGGTATCCAGTATTGGTACACCTTGACTCATGGATTTGATAAATTCCTCTGTGATCTTTTTATTTACTTTTACGATATATTCTTTTTCATGATAATTACTACCACGTAATATTTTATCAACTAATTCGCCTTGATTAGTCAGTAGAATTAGTCCTTCCGAATCCTTGTCCAAGCGTCCAATGGGATAGATTCTCTTCTCATAATGGATAAAATCCACAATATTATCAGGATCATCTTTACTGGTAGTACAAACGATTCCTCTTGGTTTATGAAAGGCTAGAAGAATTCTGTCTTCCACTTTACTTATGGATTTACCATCCACACATACCCTTTGACCTGGTAATACCTTGGCTCCCATCAGGGCTTTCTCTCCGTCAATGGTTATTCTTCCATCCTCTAACCATCTGTCCGCTTCTCTTCTGGAGCAGACACCTGCATCACTTAAAAATTTATTGATTCGAATCCCTTTTTCTATCTGGTTCTCTTCCATATTATCTCCATTCTACTTCCTTTATCCTATTTTCCTCAACTTGCATTACATTTTATTCGCTCTTTACTCTGTTGAAAAAAGTCTGTCCTTGCATATATTCAGGACAGACTTTATCATCATATTCATTTACATAATAGTATTATGTAATTTTAGTATCCACATAATTCGTTGGTATCTGTATATCCTTCTGCTAATGCTTTTTCTCTATGAGCTGCATAGAGTTCTGCATAAGTAGCTTCCACATAAGGTGCTACAAAGACTACACCAATACAACATGCAAGAATACCAAGAAGCTGCCATCCTAAAAAGGATAATCCCAACACAAAGATATCGAATTTATACCCTCTGGTCATCTCTCTACTTAGCTCAATGGCACGACTGTAAGAGATATTGGGATTCTCTGATAATATGTATGGTACAAAAATGTACTCATAACTTTTAATAATCCCTGGAACAATCAATAATAAGAACCATAGAAAAAGAAATAAATCTTTTATAAACATTGCTTTCACAATGTTAAAATATGCACTCTTGCCTTTGGTGAAGCTTGAAAATAATTTCATAAAAGATGGATCATATTCTCTACTGCTCATAAAGTAATCATTCTTACCAACTAATACAGGTGAACCAACAAAGATGGAATATACGATTCCAAAAATAGCAAAAAGAAAAACGATTAAATAAATCACCGGATTGTTTAATTCATTAATCATTCGGTAATTACTGCTTCCTCCACTAGTTATTCCACCAAGAAAACCGCTTACTAAACATACACCAAGACCCATCCAATAAGTTCTACGTAGTACTTCTTTGGCATTGGTCTTTAACTCTACTCTTGTCCACATAACTATCTTCCCCTATTCATTTCATTTTTATAGTGAGCAGCAACTTTATTATTCTGACTTAGTTGCTGGTTTCTCTGATTGTTCTGGAGTCTGTGTAGCTGTGTCTTGTTGTTTCGTTGCATTCTCCAATTTATCATAAAATGCTTTCAGATCGGCGTCTTTTGTGATTACTTCTTGGAACTTTGTATTAATCGTATCATTTAATTTCTTTACAGTATCTAGACCATCTGCTTTATCGATGAATAACTGAGTCTGATCATCAATTACTGTATTGCACACTCGAAGTTCCCCCTCTGGAGTTGTTGTCACATATAATCCGTATACACCTGGAGCTGGAGTGTTAATATCTTGAATCTTAACATCAATACAAGCATAAACACGGTAAGAACCTTCATCTGGTCCATCCACAGTATAACACTGGATATTCTCATAACCTTCAATGATTTCGTCTTTGTTACGTAGATTCTGCTCGTCGATATGAGTGATATCGGTAACTAATTTGCCAAGCTCATCCACATTGCATTCAGCCGTTGCTTTATAGTATTTCTCTACTAACTCTTTTATCTCAGGATATGCATCTTCTTTTAATTCCATTACACCATCAGAAACATTTTTACTTGGTTCAAGTGACGGTTCTGCTGATGAAAGAATGGCATTATTGGTTGATGCCTCTTGTTCCACTTTACTCTTATCATTGGCATTGGCAGACTTACTTGTGGTAGGTGTAAGTAAGGAAAATGTAACAAAACCAATACACATGGTTCCCATTGTAATTCCAATCACCATTTTTTTATATTTTAATTTCATAATTCTCTCCCATTCATGCATGAAATTTACTCTGTTTGTAATAATTAATCCTTATTCATCTTAACAAATATTGAGCTAAAAATCAACTTAAAAAGATATTGCCAATTATAGTTTTTTCATGTACAATAGTTGTGTCGTTCTGCATCTGTAGCTCAGTGGATAGAGCATTGGCCTCCGACGCCAAGGGTCGCAGGTTCGAATCCTGTTAGATGCACTTTATCTATAGTTCGAAAGCATTCTTCTCTCTTCGATAGATATATACCTGATCTGATAAAATTTCATCCAATGGAACTTGAGTTTGATTCACATCACAAACCATGCCTCGTAGATTCTCTTTGTTTAAATGCGTCTGGAATGGAACTAAGATTACTTCGTGAATGCTACTTGGTAGCACATAGAAATCAGATTGGATCTGATCTGCAAAGGATTTAAGAATATCTTGATATAACAATGTACTTGCCCCATTAATGCCTTGTGTATTTGTCATAATATACATAGGCATTTTTTGTTCCTTTTCTAATTCAAGCAGAAAGGAATTAATGATCTGTTGTTTCGATTGATCCATAGAATTACTAACAGCTAACTGAGCGCAATCATATTTATCAAACAATTCCTCCATTTCTTTCGTTAATATTTCTCGTATTACCTCATCCATGGTTCTTATTTTCACTGGAAATAAATCCGACGTATTGCTACTAGCTAACTTAAGCAATTTTTTCATAGAAACGTTCCACTGCTTCATAAGATCATTGGTAATACGAATGGTTCCAATCCCATCCGTATCTTGTTTCACGAGACAATGAAAGGTAATGGCAAGATCAAGGAAACGAATATGTGGCGTCTCTTCTAACATTTTACGATTCTTTTTGTAATTCACAAGTCGATAAATAATAGATGACTTTAATTCCTCAAACGAAAACTGTACTTCATACTCCTCCATATGATTTTCATTTCTAGCAACGTAATAAATATGAAGAATTTCTTCAGCAATTGTCTCAATGGACTCCCCTTTCATCTTTTTGTCATAGTAGCTATTCAGATAAATATTAGGGGAGAGTTTTTCGCCCTCTTCAAAGATAACAATTCCATCCAATTCCACTTCATTGTTCTTAATCACATGATTAATCTGAACCTTGCATTGCTCCCCCACTTTATAAGCAACACACTCTTTTACCTCTTCTAAAAACTGATTATACTCCATACGATAGTAACTTCTCCTTTTTTATTTAATCTAAAATACTATCAGCAAATAAATCCTCTCTATTACGAAATAGACAGACCTCCCCCTTGTTTTTATTATTTCTCACCTTGAAACGTGTCGCTTGAAAAAGCGGATAAACAAATAGATATGATATAAGAACTGATGCAATTGATAGAATTCAATTGACAAGTATTTCCACAAACTCATTTTATCAAACTGATAATAAATATGCAAGTATTATTTATTTTTCTAATCCACTGCTCTTTGCTATTAATACTTGGGCAGGCAGATAGAAAAACCACATGGCAATCATAGCAATGGAATAGATTCTTTGATAAAAAGAATTCTCCAATGGCAAATAAGAGGAGATATTATATATTCCTACATTAATATCACATAATAAGAACAGCACCATCCCAACAGTATATAGCTTCCACTGATGTTTAGAATGCTCACCCTTGGAACGCTCATCTATTCTATTTGCTCTAAGAGAAGCAATCGTGTTGGAACATATATTAATAAAATAGAACATAGTCAGTATTAATAATACATCCACTGGAATCTCTAAGAAAAAGATGAGTATTAGAACCAACCCAAAGAAAGCT
>JAEZUR010000058.1 GCA_023420935.1 Bacillota bacterium
GTGGTGGTATGCCGTTATTGGTAGATACGATAAAGAGAAACTTCGATCTAGAAGTAGATGGATACGTTTTAGTAGATTTTGATGGATTCGAAACAATTATAGATAAACTTGGCGGTGTAGAGGTTGAACTTTCCAATACAGAGGCTAATTACTTAAATAGAACCAATTATATATCGAATCCAGCCAATCGTAACGTAAGTGCAGGTAAACGTACATTAAATGGTAATCAAGCTTTGGGATACGCAAGAGTCCGCTATGTGCCAAATGGGAATTTATCAGATGACTTTGGTAGAACATCTAGACAAAGAGAAGTATTAAATGCTATTTTTGAAAAATACAAATCAAAAAGCGCAATCGAATTAATCGCAATGCTTCCTGATATGTTGCAATTAGTAACTACTAATATTCAAAAAGATGAGTTTATGAATTATATTACCACAGTCGTTACGTTAGGACCATCCGAACTTGAAACCTTTCGACTGCCAATTGATGAAGGGTATAAGAATACAAGAATTCGAGGTATGTCCGTATTACTACCAGATGATTTACAGAGTAATATAGATGCACTTCATAAATTTGTATTTGGTGATGAGGTACAGGTTTCCTCTCCATCACCAAGCATTACAACTCAGAATTAAGAAATTATAAAGATAATAAAAAATTTGTTGCAAATAGGACATGAATATATTAAAATGTTATACAATCGTCAAGGATGCACGAAAAGGAAAAAATATGTAATATCTTTACATGACGATAAAGAATATACTAAGGTAGGTGCAAAATATGTCATTAGAATTATCAAAAAAGGCGCAAGCAGTGAAGCCATCTTCAACATTAGCAATTACGGCAAAAGCAAAAGAGTTAAAGTCCCAAGGAATCGACGTAGTAGGGTTTGGTGCCGGAGAACCTGACTTCAATACACCTGATAATATCAATGAGGCAGCGATTAAGGCAATCCATGACGGATTTACAAAGTATACAGATGCTTCCGGAACAGTTGAATTGAAGAAAGCAGTATGTGAAAAATTTCAGAAATTTAATAATCTGACTTATCAACCAAATCAGATTGTTATCAGCAACGGAGGAAAGCATTCCTTAACTAATATCTTTTCAGCAATACTTAATCCTGGTGATGAAGTAATCATCCCAGCTCCATATTGGTTAAGTTATCCTGAAATCGTAGCCTTAGCTGACGGTATACCTGTATATATCAAAACAACAAAAGAACAAAACTATAAGGTTACAGCACAGCAGATAGCAAGTGCATGTACATCAAAAACAAAAGCATTGATTTTAAACTCACCAAGCAACCCAACTGGTATGCTTTATACAAAAGAAGAGTTAGAAGCGATTGCAAAAGTTGTAGTTGAAAAAGATATTTATGTGGTAGCAGATGAAATGTATGAACATCTTACATATGGTGCAGATGCTCATATTAGTATCGCTTCTTTAAATGATGAAATCTATAAAAGAACCATCACATGTAGTGGTGTTGCAAAAAGCTACGCTATGACTGGATGGAGAATAGGTTATACTGGATCAAGTGTAGAGATTGCGAAGTTGATGGGTAGTGTACAAAGTCACCAGACTTCTAATCCAAACTCTATCGCACAGAAAGCTGCATTAGAAGCATTACTTGGACCTCAGGATACAGTATATGCTATGAGAGAAGAGTTCAACAAACGTAGAGTATATATGTTTGATCGTATCTCCAAGATGCCTCTAGTTTCAACCATTGAACCACAAGGTGCATTCTATGTATTTGTAGATGTTAGTGAAGTGATTGGTAAGACTTATAAAGGTGAAACAATTAAAGATGATAATCAGTTAGCAAAGATTCTCATTGAAGATTATAATGTTGCAGTGATTCCTTGCGAAGATTTTGGATTTGCAGCACACATGCGTCTGTCTTATGCTATTTCCATTGAGCAGATTGAAAAAGGATTAAATAGAATTGAAGAGTTTTTAAAAGCTCTGTAATAATAAGAATCTAGATTGGGGCTCGCGAAGGCGAGCCCTGTCGTATTATAGAAAGGAAGTAAAGAAGAATGGCATTAATTGGATTTATTGGAATGGGTAATATGGGATATGCAATGCTAAAAGGGACACTTGGCTTATATGCAAAAGATCAATTACTTTTTACAGATGTAAATGATGATAAAAGAAAGGAAGTAAAGGATAAAACAGGAGTAGACTATGTTTTGGATAATGCTTCATTAGTAAATGCATGTAAATATATTGTACTTGCGATTAAACCACAATACCTTTCCGCTGTGTTAGCTGATATAAAGGGAACTGTGACAGAGGAGCAAGTAATGATCTCTATCTTACCTGGTGTAGCAACCACAGATATTGGTGATGTGCTAGGAAAAAACATCAAAATAGTAAGAGCCATGCCAAACACACCAGCTTTAGTTGGAGAAGGTATGTCTGGAGTATGCTTTTCAGAACATACTTTTACACAAGAGGAAAAACAATTAATACTTAACTTTTTTGGCTCCTTTGGTAAGTACGAAGTAGTGGAAGAAAGATTAATGAATGCAGTGGTATGTGCTTGTGGTAGTTCACCAGCTTATGTATATATGTTTATTGAAGCATTAGCAGATAGTGCTGTGAAATACGGAATTCCAAGAGATAAAGCTTATACCTTTGCTGCACAGACGGTATATGGTTCTGCCAAAATGGTATTAGAAACTATGGAACATCCGGGTGTATTAAAGGATCAAGTATGTTCCCCAGGTGGAACAACCATTGCTGCAGTATCAGCTTTAGAAGAGCATGGATTTCGTAATGCAATTATCAAAGCAGCAGATAGTTGTTATGAGAAAGCTACATCATTTAAAAAGTAGGAGAGGTACATAAGAATGAGTGAATTCAAACGTATCAAACGAGAATTAGAACACAAAGGTGCTATTGTAGATTTTTATTCGGACTATATTGAAATACCAAATGGTAATACTGCTAAATGGGATTTTATTCAACATAAGGGTGCAGCAGCAATTGTTCCAGTTGATCAAGATGGAAAAATCATTATGGTTAGACAATACCGAAATGCAGTTGAAAAATATACCTTAGAGATACCAGCAGGTGGCTTAAACGCAGGTGAGGATATGAAAACCTGTGCCACAAGAGAATTAGAAGAAGAAACAGGATATCGATCCGAACAGATTGAGCATTTAATTGATCTTTATACTACAGTGGCATTTTGTAATGAAAAAATTGGTATTTACTATGCAACCAACTTAATCCCTTCCAAGCAGAATTTGGATGAAGATGAATTTGTTAGTGTAGAACGATATACAATAGAAGAATTAGTTCATATGATATTTGATGGGACAATTGACGATGGTAAAACCATATCAGCAATTTTAGCATATAAAACCAAAATGGATTTATAGAATAGAGACAAGATGGCATTTTTTTTGGATTTCTTTCATATGTTTAATCATAAAAGAAATCCAAAGGAGAATGCAGAGTGAGATTGATTAAAAAATATACCAATGAGCTTGGTTTTATAAAACTTGCTGCGTTACTTTTTGTTGCTGGGTTCTTTATTGGAATTTTAATAGCAGTTCTAATGAAGGAATCGTATTCAGGACAGTTAGCCGAATTAAATGAAACATTTTTTACGAACTTAAATTCTACCACAATTGATAATAATGAACTATTTCAGTTGGTGAGTATCAAAAATATAAAATCACTTCTTTTATTATTTGTGGTTTGTACCACAGTATTAGGCATCCCGTATCTTACCTTTTATCTATTATTGAAAGGGTTTAACTTGGGTTTTCTTTTGGCTGCATCCATTATGCAATACCAATGGAAGGGCATTATCTTATTTTTTCTATATTTATTTCCACAGTATTTTGTATATATCCCAGTGATGGCATTGGCCATTGTAAAGGGCTATTACCTTAATCGACAGCTTCACCATGTATCACAAAATAAAAAAACAACAAAAAAAATAATAATAGAACAGATACCATTTTTATTCATAGCAGCCGTTCTATTATTAGTTGGTAGTGCGTTAGAAGCATATGCCAATGCATCAATGATTCAAAAACTAATTCCGTCTTTGTTTTAAAGCATTATGCTAGATCTGCAATTTTAAGAATTAAGCGTTCTGTATCATCCCATCCAAGACAAGCATCTGTAATGGATTTTCCATAAACATGATCAGATATTTTTTGAGCACCTTCTTCAATGTAACTTTCTATCATAACACCTTTTACAAGATTATTGATATCAGAAGAAGCTTTTCTACTATACATAACTTCTTGAACAATTCTTGGTTGTTCTTTGTAACACTTGTTTGAATTGGCATGATTCGCATCAATAATCGTAGCAGGATTAGCCAAATCAAGGTCATTGTACATATCAACTAATCGAATTAAATCTTCATAATGGTAATTAGGCTGTGCTTGTCCATGTTTATTCACTGCACCACGTAAAATGGTATGAGCTAATGGATTACCATCTGTTTTAACTTCCCAACCACGATAGAGGAATGTATGGCGTCCTTGTGCAGCAATACAAGAGTTTAACATAACAGAATAATCACCGCTGGTTGGATTCTTCATTCCACATGGAATATCAATTCCGCTTATGGTTAAACGATGTTGTTGATCCTCTACGGAACGAGCACCAACGGCAACATAAGATAGAATGTCATCAAGATATGGCCAGTTTTCAGGATATAGCATTTCATCTGCTGCAAATAAATGAGATTCTGCGATCGCACGCAAATGCATTTTTCTCATTGCGATTAACCCTTCAAATAAATCTGGTTTCTTCTCTGGATCAGGCTGATGAACAATTCCTTTATAACCTTCGCCAGTTGTTCTTGGTTTATTTGTATAGATTCTAGGAATGATAATTACCTTATCATCTACCACTTCCTGAACCTTTGCGAGTCTTGAAATATAATCGCAAACAGCATCTTCATTGTCTGCAGAACATGGACCTACGACTACAATAAATTTATTAGAAGCGCCTGTAAAAACATCGCTTATTTGTTTGTCTCTTATTATTTTTAACTGTTTGTGTTCTTCTGGAAGAGGAAATTGTGTCATTAATTCTTCCGGAGTCATGGCTTCTTTTAGATAGTGTAAACTCATAATTTTATCTCCTTTGCTGGTTGTAAATATGCTTTCCTTATTCTATACTGTTTCCTTTTATAAGTCAACAAAACTTTTCCAGATAAAAGGGGAAAGAGGTTGACAAAAGCCTTAAAATACAAGTATAATTACAGTGATTTAACGTATTAAAGCTTTGACGTATTAAGTACAAATAATGTTACAATATGGGAGGCATATATAATATGATATGGGCGAAAGAAGAGACATTGTCTAGGACTGAACTTGGAGAAATTCAGTTAAAGAGATTACAAGAAACGGTAAAGAGAATTTATGAAAAAGTTCCTCCCTACCGGGCTAAAATGGAAGAAGCTAATATTTTACCTTCTGACATAAAATCATTAGACGATTTGAGGAAGTTACCATTTACCACAAAGCAGGATTTTAGAGATAATTATCCTTTTGGGTTATTCACAGTACCAAAATCAGAATTGGTTCGAATACATGCCTCCTCTGGGACAACGGGAAAACCAACTGTGGTTGGGTATACCAAACGTGATATGGATATATGGACTGAGTGTGTCAGCCGAATTGCTGTAATGGGGGGAGCAAGTAAAGAGGATGTTGCCCAAATATGTTTTGGCTACGGTATGTTTACAGGTGCGTTAGGATTACATTTTGGGTTGGAAAACATAGGAGCAAGTGTATGTCCAACCTCATCTGGTAATACGAACAAACAGATTATGTATATGAAGGACTTTGGAACAACTATTCTAGTTGCAACCCCTTCCTATGCATTACATATAGCAGAAGTTGCATTATCAATGGGAATCGATCCTAAGACAGACTTACAAGTTAAAATCGGTTTATTCGGTGGTGAGGGAATGACCGAACCAATGAGAGAAGAAATGTATAAACTATGGGGAAGAGATATGATTGTCACTCAAAATTATGGCATGAGTGAGTTAATCGGACCTGGTGTATCTGGCGAATGTCCTTTCTTACATGGAATGCACATCAATGAAGATCATTTTATACCGGAGATTATAGATCCTGAGACAGGTGATGTGTTACCACCAGGTTCGAAAGGTGAGCTGGTGATTTCTTGCATTAGTAAGGAAGCAATTCCGTTAATTCGCTACCGTACTAAGGATATATCAAGACTTATGTATGAACCTTGTGAATGTGGTAGAACGACAGTTAGAATGGAGAATCTATCTGGACGTTCCGATGATATGCTAATTATTCGAGGGGTGAATGTATTTCCTTCTCAGATTGAAGAAGTTTTACTTAAAATAGATGAAATAGGTCCTCATTATGAAATTACGGTAGATCGTAAAAATCATCTGGATACCATGGATATTAGAGTAGAATTGGCGGATGAATCTTTAGTCGATTCTTATCCTGCATTAGGTGAACTGGATCGTAAGATACGAACTCAATTAAAGACCATGCTTGGACTAGATGCTACTATCAAATTAGAAGCACAAGGCAGTTTACAACGCTTTGAAGGGAAAGCAAAAAGGGTAACTGATCTCAGGAAATTATAGTATCACATTGCCAAATAAAGGTATTCATCTAGTTGATAAATCATGGAAATTATGAGATAATTGCATAGTAGCGTTTAAAAGTAACGCATACGAAACATAAGTTGAAAGTGAGGAACAATCAGTGTCAGATAAAGTGATAATGTTGGGTAATGAAGCAATCGCAAGAGGTGCTTTTGAAGCAGGCGTTAAAGTTTCTGCTGCTTATCCAGGAACACCAAGTACAGAAATTAGTGAACATATTGTCAAGTATAAAGAGATTTATGCGGAATGGTCACCAAATGAAAAAGTAGCTATGGAAGTTGCCATTGGTGCATCTATTAGTGGTGTAAGAGCAATGGCTTCCATGAAACATGTAGGTGTAAATGTTGCAGCAGATCCTTTATATACTGTTGCTTATTCAGGAGTAAATGGTGGATTAGTTTTAGTGGCCGCAGATGATCCAGGACTTTACAGCTCACAAAATGAACAGGATAGTAGAATGGTAGCGAGAGCAGCACAAGTTCCGGTAATAGAACCAGCTGATAGTCAAGAAGCAAAGGATTTTGTTAAATTTGCTTTCGAGATGAGTGAGAAGTATGATACACCTGTTATTGTTAGAACGACAACAAGGTTATCACATTCACAAGGAATTGTTCAGCTTGAAGATAGAAAAGAAGTAGAAGATAAGCCATATGAGAGAAATGTGGCTAAGAATGTTATGATGCCAGGTAATGCAAAATTACGCCATTTAGTAGTAGAAGAGCGAAATCTAGCCCTAGCGAAGGACGGAGCAAACTTCTCAATTAATAAGGTGGAATATAATGATTTGAGCATTGGAATCATTACATCAGGAATCCCATATCAATATGTAAAAGAAGCACTTCCTAATGCATCCGTGTTAAAGTTAGGAATTGTCAATCCACTACCAAAAAAGTTAATTGAAGAGTTTGCTAATAAGGTTGATCAATTATATATTGTCGAAGAATTAGATCCAGTCATTGAAGAACAGGTAAAATCATGGGGTATACAAGCTATTGGTAAAGAAATCTTAACCGTTCAGGGAGAGTATAGTGCTAACATGATTAAACAAGCAATTGGTGGAGAAAAAATTACATTTTCTACACCGGCACAAGCACCAGCAAGACCTCCAATTCTATGTCCAGGTTGTCCACATAGAAGTGTATATTCTGTACTTAAGAAGTTAAAAATTCATGCTGCAGGTGATATTGGATGCTATACTCTTGGCGCTGTTGCTCCACTTGAAGTAGTTGATACGACCATCTGCATGGGCGCAAGTATCAGCTCCCTACATGGTATGGAAAAGGCCAAAGGGAAAGATTACATAAAAAATTGGGTTGCTGTTATTGGGGATTCAACTTTTATGCATACAGGGGTAAACTCCTTAATGAATATGGTTTATAATAAGGGAACTGGTACTGTTATGATCTTAGATAATTCCACAACTGGAATGACAGGACATCAAGACCATGCAGCAACTGGTAAAACATTACAAGGCGAACCAACTTATGCCATTGATATTTTTGCTCTTTGTAAAGCCATGGGAATCCAAAATGTTGAAATTATTGATGCATTTGATGTAATTACCCTAGAAAAGGTTATTGCTAGAGAGGTAGCAAAGGACGAGATATCTGTTATCATAACAAAAGCACCATGTGTGTTACTAAGCAAAGCACCTGTAAAGGAACAATTTACCGTAGATGCAGAGGTTTGCAAAAAATGTGGTATGTGTTTAAAACCGGGATGTCCAGCAATTACGAAAAACCAAGATGGAACTACATTCATTAACGATACAATGTGTAATGGCTGCGGATTGTGTGATACCATGTGTAAATTTGGTGCAATCCAAAAAGTTATGGTATAGGAGGAACGAAAAATGGCAACAAAAAATATAATGATTGTAGGTGTCGGTGGACAGGGTACCTTGTTAACCAGTAGAATATTAGGCGGAATAACCATTAATGCTGGATATGATGTAAAACTTTCCGAAGTGCACGGAATGGCACAGCGTGGGGGAAGCGTGGTAACCTTTGTGCGTTATGGAGAAAAGGTAACAGAACCAATTGTAGAAGAAGGACAGGCCGATGTTCTGATTGCATTTGAACGTCTAGAAGCACTTCGATATGCTCATTTTCTTAAAAAAGACGGGGTATTAATAGTAAATGATCAAAGAATTGATCCTATGCCAGTTGTAATTGGGAAGGCTATATATCCTGAAAATATTTTAGAGGACTTAAGTAAAACATATCAAATACTGAAAGTTGATGCTTTGGATGAAGCTAAGAAACTAGGGAATCAAAAAGTATTTAATATTATTGTACTCGGTGTAGCAGCTCAGCATATGGATTTTACGAAAGAAGATTGGTTTAAAGTCATAGAGAGTACCGTTCCACCTAAAACAGTAGAAATCAATAAATTAGCTTTTGAAGTTGGTTATAATTTGCATCAATTAGTATAAGCGTGATAAACGCAGATTGGAGTAAGGTATGAAACAATTATCTGTATTTATGAACAATGAAATTGGGAGTTTAGCTAAGATTACAACCGTGATAAGAGAAAACGGTATCAACATACGAGCTATTTCTGCGTTTGATTCACCTGACTTTGGTATTTTAAGAGTAATTGTTGATAAATCAGAAGAAGCTAAAAGTATATTGGCTTCCAAAGGGTTTGCGGTAAAAAGCACGGAAGTTCTAGCGGTTGAATTAGAAGATAGACCAGGAGCGTTAGATGAAATGCTTAATCTGATTGCCTCCAATGGTTTAAATATGAATTACATTTATTCCTTTGTACTGAGACAGAATAATGAACCATTAATGGTAATAAACGTTGATAACATGGAGCAGGCAATCCATGTATTAAAAGAAAATAATATACAGGTAATGGAATAGACTTGAAGATGCAGGAGGAGAAGAGTATGATTTGGAATGAAACGAAGGAGTGTATGAGCCGTGACGAGATAGCGAATTTACAAGGTGCACGACTTAAAAAAATGGTAGACAGGGTATATCATAATGTAGAATTTTATCGTAAGAAAATGCAGCAGATGGGCATTGAACCTGGCGATATTAATGGAATAGAAGATATTAATAAACTACCATATACAACGAAAAATGACTTAAGGGACAATTATCCGTTTGGGTTATTTGCAATACCAGAGTCTGAAGTTGTACGTGTTCATGCATCTTCTGGTACGACTGGAAAAGCTACCGTTGTTGGATATTCTAGAAGAGATATTGAGATATGGCAGGAATGTGTAGCTAGAGTATTAGCAATGGCAGGGATAGGAAAGCATGATAAAATCCAGGTTTCTTATGGATATGGATTATTTACTGGAGGACTAGGATTACATTACGGAGCAGAAAATCTGGGGGCTACTGTAATTCCAATGTCATCTGGCAATAGTAAGAAGCAGATTACAATGATGGAAGATTTTGGATGTACAGCAATCGCATGCACTCCTTCTTATTTAACTCATCTGATGGAAGAATTACAAGCAGCTAACAAAATTGATAAGATTAAACTTAAATCTGCAATCTGCGGTGCAGAACCATGGACAGAGAATATGAGAAAGAAAATAGAACAAGGTTTACATATACAAGCGTTTGATATTTATGGTCTAAGTGAAATTATGGGACCAGGTGTGGCAGCAGATTGCGAATATCATAAAGGACTTCACATTTATGAAGATCATTTTGTGCCAGAAATTATTAATCCAGAAACGTTAGAACCTTGCAAACCTGGTGAAGTTGGAGAATTAGTATTTACTACGATTACCAAAGAAGCACTTCCATTATTCCGTTATCGAACCAAAGATTTAACAAGCATAACTTATGATAAGTGTGAATGTGGTAGAACATTAGCTAGAATTTCTAGATTTAAAGGTCGTTCGGATGATATGTTAATTATTCGAGGAGTGAATGTATTCCCATCCCAGGTAGAAGCAGCATTACTAGAGATCGGTGAAACTAGTCCTCATTATTTAATGATAGTAGATCGAGTTAATAGCTTAGACTCCTTAGAAGTTTGGGTTGAGGTGGAAGAACGATTCTTCTCAGATGAGATACGAAAATTGGAATCCTTAACAAAGAAAATAGCACATGTGTTACAACAAGCATTAGGCCTTGCGGTAAAAGTGAAATTAGTGGAGCCGCGCACAATTGAACGTACAGAAGGAAAGGCTAAACGTGTTATTGATAAGCGAACATTAGAATAAGTAAATATAAATTTAATTCAATAATAATAAGAAAAGGGGGATACATTATGGTTATTAAGCAATTATCTGTATTTATTGAAAACAGAGAAGGTAGACTAGAAAATGTGACCGAGGTTTTAAAAGAGAACAATATCAATATTACCTCAGTTAGTTTAGCTGACACTGCAGAATACGGAATGTTCCGATTAATTGTATCAGATCCAAAGAAAGCAAAAGCTGTATTAAAAGAAGCTGGATTGTCTGCCATGCTGACAGATGTAGTTGCAGTAAAACTCCCACATAAGATAGGAATGCTTCATGAATTATTGAATGTTCTTGTAGATGTGAATATTGAGTATATGTATGCACTTTCTACGGGAAAAGATGCGTCAATGATATTAAAATTATCAGATACGGATAAAGCAGTTGAAGCTTTATTGGCAGGAGGTTTTGAACTTTATACAGAACAGAATGCATATAATATAAATGACTAAGTATAAATTAGACCATTAATAATCTGAGGAATTTGAGAAAATTATAATAAAAGATAAACTGTAACCTGGATATTAGAACGAATAATGACTGGGTACAGTTTATTTTTTTATGTCTTATTTTGAATTCTGTTTTGGATGTGAGACATAATAATAAAAATCATAAAATTTTAAGAAATTAGTTATATCAATTTATATAATAATGTGGTAAAATCAAAAATTGGTTGTAGGATTGATCAAATTCGGTTAAGAAACTAATGTTTCAAACAAAAGAGGAATCGACTTGAGGTTTCAATGGTTGATGAATCCTTGTAGGCAAGAAAGGACGTGCTTTACAAAATGAGTGATTTAGAATTTTCACAGGATGAGTACTTAAGAAAGATTAATGCTGACATTGGGAAACAGATTGCAATGGAGCTTGATAAAAGAAAAGAAGAGCAGGAATATGAACCGGAATCCGAATATATAGCAACACTTCCACCAGTACATAAGAAGAAAAGTAAATTTAAAATAATTGCAATTCTCTTAAGTATCGTGTGTGTATTAGGGGTTGTAGTGATTGGGGTTGGTAATCATATGTTAAACCGAATCAATTATGAATCAGATAGTGATGTTACGAAACTACCGTCTGATAAAGCAAATGTAAATACAGAAGATGATGATCAGACACCAGTTGTAAAAAGCGATAAACAGGTTATTAATATTTTGCTGATTGGTGAAGAATCCATGAAAGATGATCGTGGAAGATCAGACTCGATGATGGTGGCTACGATTAATAGAAAACAGAAGACTTTAAAATTAACCAGTTTTATGAGAGATATCTATGTTACCATACCTGGTTATTTAGATAATAAGTTAAATGCGGCATTTCATAATGGTGGTGGACCGTTATTGGCAGATACCATAGAACAAAATTTTGGAATATCAATTGATGGATATGTAAGAGTTGATTTTGATGGGTTTGAAAATGTAATTGATCAATTAGGTGGTGTAGAATTAACTTTATCAGAATCTGAAGCACAATACCTAAATACAACAAATTATATATCAGATCCAGCACAACGTAATGTAGTTGTAGGTAAGCAAACTTTAACAGGTAATCAAGCACTGGGTTACAGCAGGGTTCGATATCGTAAAACTTCAGATGGACAAAAAGATGATTTTGGTAGAACTTCAAGACAGCGAACTGTTTTAACAGCAATCTTTAATAAATATAAATCTAAAAATTTAGTGGAACTGATTGGTATAGCCAATGATGTATTGCCATTGGTAACAACTAATATGAAGAAGAGTGAAATACTCGATTATTTAACGGCAGCTGTTACCTTAAATCCAAGTGAATTAGAAACATTTCGTATTCCTATTGATGGATCCTATGCTCCAAAGGACGTTCAGATTGGAAGCAGTATACGAGATGTATTGGAAATTGATAAAACAGCTAACATGCAAGCATTACAACAGTTCATTTATGAAGAAGGTAATAGTTCGGTACCAAGTCAAACTCCAATACAAGAATAACGGAATAACAGAATAAAACATGCAATAATATAGAATCTCTCACATAGATTAAACTAATAAGATATGTGAGGGATTTTATGCGTTTATGTGGTAATTGCAAAGACAAATTATTTAAAATAAGCCTAAATACCTTATTCTATGTTTTGCTTATTATATTGCTTCTTTGGATGGTTTATCCATATACCTCCTTCTATTATAGAAAGCCAATTGTGACACCTTTTGCAATGCGATTGAATGAAAATTACGTTGTATTAGAAGAAGGGGAGAGCTTCTATCTTTACGTGGTTGGGCCAAAGAAAAAGGCTAAATTTTCCACAAATGATTTTAAAGTGGTTGATGTAAGTTCAGGTGGAACAATTAGTGCAAGGCAAAAAGGAAGAGCAGTAATTAAAGTAAAAGTAGGAAATAAAATATTAAAATGTAAGGTTAAAGTTATCAAAAAGAAAAAATAAAGAAAATACAAATTTCGCGTGCAATTATAACGAAACATGCTATAATAGTGGCTATGGGGAAAAAATGAACTGGGAGACAGGAGTCATTGGTATGGAGAAGTTATTAAGTGTACAAATTAATATAGTCTTATCTATTATATTGGGCATTTTACTGGTACATGCTTTTTTTAATATGAATAAAACGCTGATAACCAACAGAATATTTATGTGGATTATGGGATTCACATGTTTATGCCTTATGTTAGAAATCATTGATGTATTTTTAAATACACCTAATATAAGACAACTGTATGCATTACATTTTACAATTAATTTAATTGGTTTTATAGTAACACCAAGTGTTCCATATCTTGGTTGTTTATTTATGAAAGAATGGATTAACCGTTTCCAGAGAGAACGAATTAATGAATGTAAAAGTATGTATCTACCTTTGGTTGTTAATACTATTGCTGCTATTGCTAGTATAAGTGGACATGGTGCATTCTCAATTTCGAAAGACAGTATTTATAGTAGAGGTGAAATTTTTTGGGTGTTGCCAACAATAAGTTATTTTTATTTTGCATATAGTTTATACATTATATATAAATATCGCAGCAAAATTATTCGATCAGATCAAATCTTGTTTAGTAGTTTTTATATTGCAATTAGTATATGTACTGCAATACAACTTAGTAATGGAACATGGTTTACCATATGGAACAGCTCTGCAATTATATGCATTATGATGTACATTTTTATACTTGACGATCAAGCTTATCGTGATGCACTTACAGGTTTAAGTAATCGTCTTTTCTACGAACGTTATATTGAGAATTTTAATCGAAATAAAAACCATAATATGGTTGCTATTTATATAGATTTAGATAAATTTAAAGGAATAAATGATCAATTTGGTCATTCTGAAGGGGATGATGCAATTCGAATATTTGCATTATTATTGAAAGATTGTTTTATGACAAAATATAAAAAAATTATGCGTGTTGGAGGAGATGAATTTTTAGTAATAGTGAAGGAACAGTCTCTTGAGATGGTTGAATACTATGTTGAAAAATTGAAACGAGAGATAAATTCATTTAATGAAACAAAAGAAAAGCCATATGAACTTAATTTCAGCTATGGAATCGCCAAATACGATGATACATATCAATCTATTACTCAATTCTTTGAGCACACAGATCATTTAATGTACGGTAATAAACAAAGGACAATGGAAGAGATTAATAATTTTAGCTAATTAGGTATAATTTAGCATGACAGATATTAAAATAGTAGTAATATTAATCGGTTGGTCGTGTTATATGAAAAAATACTTATCTATCTTTTTGACTATTATACTGGTTATCTCTTTGCTAGGATCTAATGTCTCATATGCAACGGAAATATGGGAAGAAAAAGAAACTGCGACGGAAAAAACAACAGAAAAATCATCAGAGGACGAAACACAAAATACCACTAATTCAATGCCTGCTATTGAGACTACAGGTAAATCTGTTGTATTGATGGAAGGAAGTACAGGAAAAGTTATTTATGAAAAGAATAAAGATGAACAATTAATTCCAGCAAGTATAACCAAGATTATGACCTTGTTGCTTATCTTTGAAGCTCTTGATAACAAAAAGATTTCACTAACTGATCAGGTATCCGTCAGTGAACATGCTGCCTCCATGGGTGGGTCGCAGGTATTTTTAGAACCTAATGAAACGCAGACTGTGGATACCATGATTAAATGTATCTCCATAGCAAGTGCAAATGATGCTGCCACGGCAATGGCGGAATTGATTAGCGGTTCAGAGACAGAATTTGTTGTTGCAATGAATCAAAGAGCAGAAGAGCTTGGGATGAAAAATACTCATTTTATGAATTGCTCTGGTTTAGATGATGATATTAATTCAGGACATTATTCCAGTGCATATGATGTTGCTTTAATGTCTAGGGAACTAATTACGAAACATCCAGATATAAGTAAATATTCAACTGTTTGGATGGATACCTTTGTACATACAACCAAAAAAGGTGAAAAAGAGTTTGGTTTAACTAATACCAATAAACTAATACGTACATATAATGGAATTACTGGTTTAAAAACTGGTTCCACGAGTAAAGCAAAATATTGTCTATCTGCCACAGCTAAGCGTAACGGTATGGATCTTATTGCTGTTGTTATGGCGTGTCCAAGTCCGAAGGATAGATTTGCAGAGGCGGCAAAATTATTGGACTACGGATTTGCTCATTGTAGGTTATATGAAGATAATCATGAAACTTTAAAGCTGGATCCAATAATTATTGCTAAAGGTGTTGCAGACTCTATTATAGCGAAGCCTACTGATAAATTCTCTTATGTTTTCTTTGAGGGAGTAAAGGATGAGGACATTAAGAAAGAAGTCATCATAAAAGAAGATATTACTGCACCGATTAAGGAAGGGGATCAGGTTGGAGAGATTCGCTACATCCTAAATGATAAAACAATCGGTAATGTGCCAATTATTTCAACCCAATCTGTAGAAAAGGCGAAATATAAGGATTATTTAGGAAAAATAGTAAATAAATATTTTATGAATGATTGATTTATTCTTGAATTGTTATTGCCGGTTTATGGGGAAATATGTTATAATAAGTACAAATATTAAGCGAGTAAAACTGCTTTCGATAAAAGTGAATCTGGAAAGGAAAGTACTATAAGAGATTTAGATTGGGCGGTTACAAAATAGTTGTGAATCCGAGAATGATGAGTTTGCTATTTTGCAACATGCCCAATCTTTTTAACTATAGTTCTTTTTAGGTAAGTGCTTATGATTAAAATTACCAAGAGTAAATATAGAATAGTAGTAAGTAGTACAGTGCTTCTTTTATGTAGCTTATTGTTCTTTTTCTCCAGCGTGAAAGCAAATCATGCTATCGATCAAAAGAATGTTTTGTTTATTAGTTCTTATAGTTTGAATTTTTTATCCGTTCCCGATCAAATCAGTGGTATCAATGAAGCATTTCAAGGTCAAGATATAGATTTACATTATGAGTTTATGGATATGAAGCAATTTGATACAGCGGTAAATATTCAATTATTCTATCAACAGGTTCGTTATAAAATATTCCATTCTGAACCATATGATGCAATTATTGTGGGAGATGATCGCGCGCTTCAATTTGCTATGGATTATCAAGAAGAATTATTTTATCACATACCAATTGTGTTTTTAGGAATTAATGATTTCAAAAGAGCAGAAGAGGCTGATAACAAATCGTATTTTACTGGTATTATTGAAGAGACATCTATAGAAGATAACATTGACATTGCAAGACAATTTAATAAGAATGCAAAAAAGGTAGTGGCTATTGTTGATAATACTTTAACAGGAATTGGTGATAAAGAACGTTTTTATAAGGCAGAACAATTCTATCCGGATCTGGAGTTTAGTGATATCAATTCATCTGATTTTACATTTGAGGATTTAGAACATGTTTTAGAACAAGTGTCAAATGATACCATTCTAATTTATACCAATATGTTTCTGGATAAATCAGGAGCTTATCTATCTATGGACAATTCCTTTGAATTTATCAAAGAACATACGAATGTTCCTGTGTACCGGGCTTCCGTTGGTGGAGTTGGACAAGGACTATTAGGTGGTAAGATGGTTTCCTATGAGGAATCTGGTAAGATAGCTGCTAATATGGTATTAAATATACTTTCTGGTACATCCATTGAAGAGATTCCAATGATCAAAGAAAGTCCTAATAAATATGTTTTTGATTATAGTATCATTCAAAAATATAATATAAATAAAAACTTAATTCCCAAAGATGCTATCTTAGTGAACAAAAAGATCAGTTTTATAGAACAATATAAAGAATTGGTAAGTATAACGATTACGGTATTATCTTTTTTTGTTATTTTATCCATATTACTTGTTGTCAATAATATAAAACGAAGACGTATTGAGTTAGAGCTTAAGGAAAGTTACAAAAAGTTAGAAGAAACCTTTGAAGAATTAACTGCATCAGAGGAAGAATTACGTAATCAGTATGAGAAAATAGAAGAACATGCGAACAATATAGAGATGCTTAATGAAAAGTATGAGCACTTAGCGCATCACGATTTCTTAACGAATTTACCTAACCGTTTTCAATTTATGAATCTTCTGGATGAAATTATGGGACAATATCGGCCAGGAGCTATTCTTTTATTAGACATTGATAATTTTAAAGAAGTAAACGATACCATGGGACATTTGTATGGAGATGAATTATTAAAAGAATTTGCAACTCGCCTAGAAAGAATTTCGGATGAACATTTCTTCGCTTCTAGATTCGGTGGCGATGAGTTTATCATTTTATTATCAGATTTACATGAGATTTCACAAGTGGAAGAGTATATTAATCGTGTTAATCTTGCCCTTGAAGATGCCTTTATATTAGAAAACAAAGAGAATCATCTGGAATATAGTATGGGAGTGACTCGTTTTCCATTTGATAGTAATGATGCCAATGAGCTACTTATGTTTGCTGACACGGCTCTTTACCAAGTGAAGCAGTCAGGTAAGAATAACTGTTCCTTTTACAATAATGCAATGCAGGAGAATCTAAAAGACAAGACAGAGATTGATACAATACTAAGACAAGCCATAAAAGAAGATGGATTTAAACTAGTTTATCAACCGCAGGTAAGTGTGGAAACTGGTGAAATAGTTGGATTTGAAGCATTGATTCGATTAAAAGAACATAAAATATCACCTGGTAAATTTATATCTATCGCTGAAGAAAATGGATTAATTAATAAGATTGGACGTTGGGTAACAAAAGAAGTAATACATCAATTATCTGTTTGGAAAAATAGCGGCATGATTTTAAAGCCAGTAGCGTTTAACTTTTCAAGTAAGCAGATACAAGATAAAAATTATTTGCAATTTTTAAAAGATTTACTAAAAGAGTATGATGTTAGTACAGAATTTATAGAAATTGAAATAACAGAAAGTATACTTTTGGAGAACTCAGATGAGACTAATGTTATTTTAAATCAATTAAAAGAGATTGGTATTAAAATTGCACTTGATGATTTTGGAACAGGCTATTCATCCCTTAATTATCTTGCATATATACCTGTAAATAAAGTGAAACTTGATAAATCCCTAATTGATAAATTCCTGAATTTAGATAATTCCATGGTGATCAGTAGTATCATATCATTGGCTCACAGTTTAAAATTATCAATTATTGCAGAAGGAATTGAACAGCTAGAACAGTATAATCTTCTTAAGTCAGAAGGTTGTGATTACATACAAGGCTATTTATTTAGTATGCCTTTAGCAGTAGATGAGGTAGAGAAAATATATAATACAAACTTAGTAAGTGAAATAATTAAGGACTATAAAAATAACTCGGATTGACAAAGTAGTCAGACAGAATGGAGTTAACATGGAAGAACTAAATATGCTGATTCGCTGGATCATTATTATACTAGCATTTATTTTATGGATGCGTATTAATAACCAGCGTTTGAGTGTAACTTCGTTTCAGATGGATACAAACAAGATACCAAAGGAATTTAAAGGATGTAAGCTAGTATTTCTTACGGATCTACATAATAATTCGTTTGGTAAAAATAATGAAAAGTTAATAGATGAGATTGAGAAGCAGAATCCAGATTATATTATGATTGCAGGTGATATGATAATAGGGAAAAAAGATTTTTGCTCTCATATTCCAATTCAACTATTAGCTATATTAACAAAGAAATATCCAGTGTATTACGCGCTTGGAAATCATGAAGAAAAGTTAAATACATTTGAGGAAACAAAGGATTCTACTTATGTAGAATACAAAGAAAAGTTAATAACGTTAGGAGTTAGATTTCTAGACAACGAGCAAGTCAGACTAACAAGATCCAATCAATCCATTTGCATCACGGGTCTTACGATTGGATTAAACTATTACCAAAAAAAATGGAAACAGAGCGTAATGCCGAAAGATTATATTCACGATTTAGTAGGGGAAGCTGCTAAGGACTGTTATCAGATCTTATTAGCACATAACCCGCAATACTTTGAGCATTATGCAGACTGGGGAGCAGATTTAGTGTTAGCTGGCCATGTGCATGGGGGGATTATGATCCTTCCTAAATTAGGAGGAGTCATTGCACCAAATTATCAATTGTTTCCCAAATATGATTCTGGGCAATTTGTTCAAAATGAAACTACTATGATTTTATCTAGAGGATTGGGTACCCATACCATTAAAGTACGAATTCATAACAAACCCGAGTTGGTTGTAGTGCAACTATAAGCCAAGATGAGAATTTAGTGATAGAAATAACTTGCCAATTTGCCAAAGAATTAGTAAAATGTATTAGGTAGGCATTTGGAAAGGAACGTTCAAGAATGAAAGAACAGTTAATTGGGATGGTAATGTCATTTCTTACTGGAATCATTATTATGATACTTCATGAATTACCAAAATCAATTATTTACAATCAATTAAGTGAAAAGAAATACAAAGGCATTTGGAAACTGTATCAATATATTGATCCCATAGGCCTTGTTTTTTGTGTCACCACATTTGCAGGCTTTTCTAGACCATATATGTATCGAATCAAGGAAAAGAAGATAAATATGATCTTGGGGATAACAGGGTTTTTCTCGTTGTTTACTATTTTTGTCACTAGTATTTCAGTTCTAAGATTTCAGTATGCAGATGTAGATGTTAATATTCCGTTAACTTCCATGAATGCATATATTCGAATTTTAGTTTATTTGTTTTGGTACTTTTCAGCGTTACTGAGCTGCGGCATGATTTTGGTTAACCTATTTCCAGTTTCCACATTTGATTTTGGATTATTAATTGCGGGAAAATCTCCATCAAAATATTTTTCAATTATTCGTAATGATTATATTATAAAAATGGTTTTAATCCTTGCAGTAATGTTAGGATTAATAAATGTATTTTCCAGTAATATAGTACGGTTTTTAGTAACTGTAATTTAAAGAGAAGGTTAGGGTGTTAGTATGGGTATACCTGTAAAGCTTGAAGTATTTGAAGGACCTCTGGATCTTTTACTTCATCTCATAGACAAAAATAAATTAAATATTTATGACATACCGATTGTACTTATTACAGAACAATACATGGAATATATTAAGCAGATGCAAACAAAGGATATGGACATTATGAGTGAATTTCTTGTGATGGCAGCAACCTTATTAAATATTAAATCCAAAATGTTATTACCAAAGGTAGAAGAGCCGGATGAGGAAGAAGAAGATCCAAGAAAAGAGTTAGTGGAACGATTATTGGAATATAAAATGTATAAGTACATATCATTCGAGTTAAAAGATAAGCAATTAGATGCATCAAAAGTAGTATTTAAGAATCCAACTATACCAGATGAAATAGCTGATTATAAAGAAGAAATTGATGTGGAGGGATTATTATCAGATTTGACTCTTGCAAGATTACATGCGATTTTTAAATCAGTAGTAAAAAAGCAAGTTGATAAAATTGATCCAATTAGAAGTAAATTTCGCCATGTTGAAAGAGAAGAGATTAATTTGTCCGATAAAATGACGTTTTTAGAGGAGTATGCCAAGCAAAATCGTACTTTTTCCTTTCGTATCTTATTAGAGGCACAGATTAGTAAAATGGATATGATTGTTACATTTCTTGGAGTGCTAGAACTTATGAAAGTTGGAAAATTCCGAATTGTACAAGATAAAATATTTGATGATATCATTATTACATACATAGATAAGACAGTGCAAGTAGTATCCTAGTAAAAGACAGAATAGGGGATTAACATTGGAAATTAAGAAGTTAGAAGCAGTGATTGAGGCAATTTTATTTACCATGGGAGAAGCGGTAGAGTTAGACCGGTTAGCCGCAGCTGTTGAGCATGATGAAGATACGGTAAGAAAAATTATTCGAAATATGATGGATCAATATGAAGAGGAAGATAGAGGTATTCAGATTATTGAATTAGAGGGTGCATTTCAATTATGCACCAAACCTACTATGTATGAATCGATTATTAAGATTACTCATGTACCTAAGAAACATGTATTATCAGATGTATTGTTGGAGACATTATCCATAATAGCATATAAACAGCCAATCACCAAAATAGAGATTGAAGCAATCCGAGGTGTGAAATGTGATCACGCAGTGAATAAATTGATTGAATATAATTTGGTGTCCGAAGCAGGAAGATTAGATGCTCCAGGAAGACCAATTTTATTTGGTACAACGGAAGAGTTTTTAAGAAATTTTGGAATACAGTCATTAGACGATTTGCCTGTTCTAAATCCTGAGAAAATGGAAGATTTTAAGTTGGAAGCAGAAGAAGAAATACAACTAAAATTAGATATTTAGTATAGGGAAGACATCCAGACAATAGGTTTTGATGTCTTTTTTGCATAAATAACTTATTTTTTAATGATTTAGTTTAATCATTATTGACATCACTTTTAGAACCTTATATAATAACTATATTTGGGGATGTTTCCATAAAACACTAGGAAAACGGAGGGTAATACAATGACAATGGATTCAGTACAGATCCTAATTGCCATGTGTCTTTATATGGCTACAGTAGTAGGAATCGGAGTGTTTTTTGCAAAAAGAGCCAATGCCAATTCTGAGAATTATTTTATAGGTGGTAGATCGTTAGGACCTTGGGTTGCGGCAATGAGTGCAGAAGCATCTGATATGAGTGGATGGCTCTTGATGGGGTTACCAGGTATCGCATATTGGTGCGGTTTAAGCGATGCAATATGGACAGCGATAGGTCTTGGACTAGGAACTTACATTAACTGGTTAATTGTTGCGAAAAGACTAAGAAATTATTCTAAAATTGCAGGCGATGCTATTACAATTCCTGACTTTCTAAGCAATCGTTATCGAGATAACAAAAAGATACTTATGACCATTGCAGCAATCTTTATTTTGATCTTTTTTGCTGTTTATGCAGGTAGTTGTTTTGTTACTTGTGGAAAATTATTTAATAAGTTATTTGGTGCTGACTATCAAGTTATGATGATACTCGGTGCAGTATTCGTAATTGTATATACATTTTTAGGAGGTTTTCTAGCAGAAAGTGCTTCTGATTTTATGCAAGCATGTATTATGATTGTTGCATTAGTTACTATCTTAATTACCTCAATTATTGCAGGTGGCGGTGTAAGTGATGTATTAGAAAATATTAAGAGCATACCTGGATTTTTCGATTTCTTTGGTATTGCTACTCCAACGTTAGCGGATAATGTTCAACAGATTTCTGATGCGGGACAACCATTGTTTGGAGAAGCAGGAAAGTACGGATTATTAACAATTGTTTCCACCATGTCATGGGGTCTAGGATACTTTGGTGTTCCTCAAGTATTACTTCGTTTTATGGCAATACGTAAAGCGTCAGAACTTAGAAAATCAAGAATTATTGCGACTACTTGGTGTGTTATTTCTTTATTTACAGCAGTATTAATTGGACTTGTTGGACGAGTTATATACCCAACAGAATTATTAACTAAATCATCCGCTGAAAACATTTTTGCAGTTATGTCTTCCAATTTATTACCTCCACTACTGGCAGGTATCGTAATGGCAGGTATTTTAGCAGCTACGATTAGTTCATCTGATTCTTACTTGTTAATAGCAGCATCTGCATTTTCTAAAAACATATATCAAGGTGTCATTAATAAAAATGCTTCCGAGAAGCAGATTATGAATGTTTCAAGAATTACACTGATGCTGGTTGCTTTATTTGGTATTATTATTGCTTTAGATGAAAATAGTATTATTTTTAAGGTGGTTGCGTTTGCATGGGCAGGATTTGGTGCAACGTTTGGACCGATTATGTTATTTTCATTGTTCTGGAAACGTACTACATTTGAAGGTGCTATCGCTGGTATGGTATCAGGAGCATCTATGGTATTTATATGGAGCAAATTGATTAAACCACTAGGAGGTGTGTTTGGAATTTATGAATTACTTCCATCCTTCTTGGTATCTTGCGCTGCGATTTTAATTGTTTCCTTGTTATCAAAAAAACCATCCAACGAAATTCAAGCAGAATTTGATTCAGTTAATTCTTGTGAATGTGATTGACTTGGTTTGTAATGATATATAAATTATACTAATTTACACAACTAAGGAGGAAGTTTTATGGAGTTTTTATTGGACGGTGTATTAGCAATCACACCTCAACAATTGTTAATGTATGGTATCGGTATCTTACTCATATATTTAGCAATTTGTAAAGATTTTGAACCTGCATTACTATTACCAATGGGATTTGGTGCTATTTTAGTTAATCTACCTAATTCAGGTGTTTTGAATCAAACATTACCTGGTATTGGAGACACCAATGGTGTTATAGAGTGGTTATTTCATGTTGGAATCGAAGCATCTGAAGTTTTACCAATTTTATTATTTATTGGTATTGGCGCGATGATTGATTTTGGACCATTACTTTCCAATCCTAAGATGTTTTTATTTGGAGCCGCAGCACAGTTTGGTATTTTCTTTACGATAGCAGTAGCAGCTTTAATTGGGTTCGACTTAAAAGATGCAGCATCCATCGGTATTATCGGTGCAGCAGATGGCCCTACTTCAATTTTAGTATCACAGATATTAGGCTCAAAATATATCGGAGCCATAGCAGTCGCGGCTTATTCGTATATGGCGTTAGTTCCAATTGTTCAGCCAGTTGCGATCAAATTAGTAACGACGAAAAAAGAACGTATGATTAGAATGCCATATTCACCAGCAAACATTACAAAAAGAACAAGAATCTTTTTCCCAATTATCGTAACTGTGATAGCTGGTTTAATTGCTCCTCAATCAGTAGCATTAGTAGGATTTTTAATGTTTGGTAATTTATTAAGAGAATGTGGAGTATTAAATAGTTTATCAGATACTGCTCAGAATGTATTAGCTAATTTAATTACATTGTTACTTGGTCTTACCATCTCATTTAGTATGACTGCTGAATCCTTCGTTTCAATTGATACTTTAATTATTATGTGCCTTGGATTGGTTGCTTTCGTATTTGATACCATTGGTGGTGTATTATTTGCTAAATTCCTTAACTTATTCTCTAAGGAGAAAATTAATCCAATGATTGGTGCTGCAGGTATCTCTGCATTCCCTATGTCAGCACGTGTTGTTCAGAAGATGAGTATTAAAGAAGACCCAACGAACCATATCTTAATGCACGCAATAGGCGCAAATGTATCTGGACAGATTGGTTCCGTATTAGCCGGTGGTATCGTCCTTAATATTTTAGCTAAAATGTTAGGATAAAAAGGTACAAAGTGATATTTGTATACGAAAGGAGTCTCTTATATGAGAATTGAAAACTTTATACTTTCACTTGAAATTATGGGGAAAGGTATGCTTGGAATATTTGTTGTAATGATTCTACTAACTGGAATCGTAATGTTACTTACAAAAGTTCAAAAAACAAAAAATTAAGAATCATATAATTGGGTTCCTACTTCATAAAGAAGTGGAGAACCCATTTTTTTATATTTCTTATGGTAATAGAATCGATTTGGTGTTATAATCGGTTAAAACAAATTGTAAGGAGAAACAGAATGATTTATTCAAAATATAAAACATTAACCAGTGCCTCGATGGGCTTAGAAAAGGCTGAACTAGTACTAAAGAATATCAATGTGATCAATGTTTTCTCCGAAGAAATAAGAAAAGCAGATGTTGCGATTACAGGTGATACTATCGTTGGTATTGGAGAATATCAGGGCAACACAGAATATGATATGACCGGGAAGTACATCTGTCCTGGATTTATTGATAGTCATCTACATTTAGAATCTACATTAGTTATGCCAGGCGAGTTAATTGGTCAAGCTGTTGAGTGGGGAACCACAACCTATATTGTAGATCCACATGAATCTGCTAATGTTGCCGGAAGTGATGGTATTAACTTTATATTGAATCAGACAGAAGGGGTACCTGCCAATGTATATGTAATGCTTCCTTCCTGTGTGCCAGCTACCGAGATAGATGATAATGGATGTACATTCACGGAAGCTGATATGATGAATTATATTAATAATCCTAGAATATTAGGGCTAGGTGAAGTAATGGATTACCAGTCTGTAATTAGCGGTGATAGGGCTATGTTTGATAAATTGAACTTATTTCAAAGTAAAATAATAGATGGTCATGCACCTTATTTAGAAGAGAAGGAGCTCAATACCTATGCATTATCTGGTATCAAAACAGACCATGAATGTTGTGATTTTGAGTATGCAAGAAATGAAATTAGAAATGGAATGTATGTATTAATACGTGAGGGCAGTGCTGCAAAAAACCTAGAAGCTATTGTAAAGGGAATTGTTACAACAGGGATGGATACAAGCCGTTTTTGCTTCTGTACCGATGATAAACATATCGAAAGCATCAAACAGGAAGGTCATATTAGCTATAATGTGAAAAAAGCAATTGAATTCGGTATACCACCGATAAAAGCAATTAAAATGGCAACTATTAATCCTGCAATTTGTTATGGTCTTAAGAGATTGGGGGCTATCGCGCCAGGATATCAGGCGGATTTTATTATACTAGATGATTTGGAACGTATCAACGTGAATCAAGTTTATCACAAAGGGAAGAGAGCAGTAACCGACGAAGCTGTTAACAAGGTAGAATGCCCTAATAATCTTAAGAACACCATACATTTAGATAATTTTAAACAGGAGAATTTGGTCTTGCGTCTTGATGATAATCCATTCCCCGTGATTCATATGTTGGATGAGCAGATTGTAACAAAATGCAAGTATGAAAATCTTTCAGGAGGACAGTTCTTTCAACCATATGATCAATATAAGAAAATAGCAGTAATCGAACGTCACAAAGGAACTAAAAAAACTGGTGTTGGTGTAGTAACAGGATTTGATATTTCCCACGGAGCCATTGCTTCAAGCGTTTCACATGATTCCCATAATATTATTGTGATTGGCGATAATGATGAGGATAT
>JAEZUR010000065.1 GCA_023420935.1 Bacillota bacterium
CCATCCGGCTTCCTTCAGATTCGTAGTCACCCACGACACCCTTGCCATTGGCTATGTCCTTCCCACTACTAGGGCAGACTAGGGACTTAAACCCATAAGATTGCGCCCATGCTGGGCGCACATAAAACAGGCGGTCTTACTGACCGCCTGTTCCACTATATCACTAACTATAATATATCATTGTTAATCAATTATAATCTCTTTAATAATTCTTCTCTCTGCGCTTCATATCCTGGTTTGCCAAGTAGCGCAAACATATTGCTCTTGTAGCTTTCAACACCTGGCTGATTAAATGGATTAACACCTAACATGTAACCACTGATACCACAAGCAAATTCGAAGAAGTAGAATAATTCTCCTAAGAAGAATTCGTTTTGTTCTGGAAGTCTTACTAATAAGTTTGGAACATCGCCGTCTGTATGTGCCAATAAAGTTCCCTTCATAGCGCTCTTATTAATAAAATCTACTGTCTTTCCAGCAAGATAATTAAGACCATCTAAATCAACTTCCTCTTCCTCAAGAATAAGTTCATGAGTAGATTTTTCAAGTTCAATTACTGTTTCAAACATGGTTCTAGAACCATCTTGAATAAATTGTCCCATAGAATGAAGATCTGTTGTAAAATCAACCGCTGCTGGGAAAATACCTTTTTGATCTTTTCCTTCGCTTTCACCATATAATTGTTTCCACCATTCACCTACAAAGTGAAGTGATGGTTCATAGTTTGCAAGAATTTCGATTAACTTACCTTTTCTCAATAAGATGTTACGTACTGCTGCATATTTCACTGCATCATTCTGAGCAAATGCATTGTTAATGCAACGTTCTCTCATACTAGCAGCACCTTCCATTAACTTAGTAATGTCTGCGCCACTTACTGCGATAGGAAGTAAACCTACACCAGTTAATACAGAGAAACGTCCTCCTACATCATCAGGCACTACAAAGCTTTCATAACCTTCTTCCGTGGCAAGGTTCTTTAATGCTCCTCTTGATTTATCAGTAGTTGCATAAATTCTCTTTGCAGCTTCTGCTTTTCCATATTTTTCGTTTAACATCTTTTTAAATACACGGAATGCGATGGCTGGTTCTGTTGTAGTACCAGATTTACTAATCATATTAATGGAGAAATCTCTGTCTCCAATTACTTCTACTAAGTGATTAATATAAGTACTACTAATATTGTTACCTACATAATAAATCTCTGGTGTTTTTCTAATTTCTTTTGATACACTATTATAGAAGCTATGTCTTAAGAATTCAATTGCTGCTCTCGCTCCTAGATAAGATCCGCCAATACCAATTACTAAAAGTACTTCGGAATCTCCCTGAATTTTTGTAGCTGCTTTCTGAATGCGAGCGAATTCTTCTTTATCATAATTTACAGGAAGGTCAATCCATCCTAGAAAATCGTTACCAGCACCAGTTTTGTTTAGTAAAGTTGATTTTGCATGTTCTGCTAACGCTTCAACCATTGTCATTTCTTCATCTGAAATATATTTTTTAGATAGAGAATAATCAAATGAAACTTGTTTTGTCATGTTGTATACACTCCTTTATATAATTGTATTGTTATCATATCATTCAACACTTATTCTATCAAAAGGGGCGTATATTATCAACATTTTTATGTAAGATTTTCTTTTTTATGCAAGATATTCTTTTAATATATCTTGTATGATTCTTTCCTCTTTTTTATTAAGTTGATACTCCTTATTATTACGTTTTGACTGTTTCTTTGGTTTACTTTCTAAAACCTTTTCTGTTACAGCCGCAGTAAGAGATTCTACAACCTCTTGAATTTTAGCTTCTTCTCTACTTAATTCCACTTTTTCGGTTTCAGTATCTTCCTTATCCACTGCCTTATCCAATATTTCCTCCACTGGATTAGTAGGGTTAACTTCAGGCACGAAATATTCATTTCTGTACTCGGCCAACAACTCAGGATTAAAATATTCCTTTTCTAGACGAACCTTCAAGTAATTTTCTAAATAATCCTTTATATTTACGCGCACTACATTTTTCTTCATATTTAAATTAAGTAAATTTTCAAATGTTATCAACAACGCACTAGTGAATATTCCAGTAAAAAATGTTGATAAAACGGTAGTTTGTCCACATTCATAGATTAAACCAAGAACTGCTCCCAATGAACCCGTTAACATACATATTAGGAGAAGTTGTCCACTAAAATTTTCCCATGTGTATAACAAAATCCCACAAAATCTGTGTTTATATACATACTTATCCACAAAAACATCCACATTGTTAACACCAATCTTTAATTTATAACACGTTTCAAACTTTAAACGCATTAATTTCATCAGCTTATTCTTGGAACTCCCCATCTGATCCGATGCTTTGATCAACCTTTTATACGCAAGAGATACAATCCACTTGATAAAAATACCCAACCCACACATGCCAATCATTGCATATATTAATATGTTCTCTTCAAATATTTTCTGTACCATAAAACTTCCCCTTTCACTTCCATTAATTTACAGACATTATAGCTGATAACATTTGGTTTGTGAAGATAGTAGGGCAGAAAATTCATTGACAAAAACCGCAAAAAAAACGAATATATGGGGATTTCCGATGATTAATCACGGATTCTCCATATATTCGCCAAAACATTTTGTTACTTATTATATTCTTGCAAGCAACTCGGTAACTAACTTTACTGTATGCTCTATGGCTTTTGCTTCAAATTCACCATAGTCCATATGAGCACTATTATCTGCTTTGTCAGAAATGGCACGAATCACTAAATATGGTATCTCATTTAAATATGCTGCTTGAGCAATTGCTGCTCCTTCCATCTCGGTACAAAAGCCCTGAAAATCATTCACAAGTTCTTCCTTTTTATCGTGACTGGAAATAAACTGATCTCCACTTACCACTCGTCCAACAAATGTACTAATGTCAGAATTCACTTCTTCATTTACTTCTTTTGCTAACTTAATTAATGTTTCATTACTATCAAAGATTGATTTCTCCATTCTTGGAATTTCACCTTTGGCATATCCAAAACCTGTTGCATCCATATCATGGTTTAAGGCATCCTTGGATATCACAATATCGCCAATATTTATCTCATTCTTTAAAGATCCTGCTACGCCTGTATTAATCACGGCTTCCACCTGAAATAAATCTACTAACATCTGTGTGCATACAGCTGCATTTACTTTACCTATACCACTACGAACGATTACTACATCTTTTCCAGACAATGTCCCTTGATAAAATTCCATAAATGCTTTTTTAACAATCTGGTTTACCTTCATTTGATTCTTTAAAATATTTACTTCTTCTTCCATTGCACCAATTATACCAATATGGTTCATTCTACACACCTCATTTTCCTTTGTTTACATGTTTAATTCTAACACAAACCATATCAATACGTAAAGGAAAAGCATTGTATTTACTTGCAAAATAATCAAGGCTGGTATAGAATATAATACTGTAATAATGTAGCTTTGAAAGGAATAACGGGGACGTAATGTGAAACCATTAAAAAGAATCTATATTGAAATAACAAATATTTGTAATTTATCCTGTAGCTTTTGTCCCACTTCCAAACGACCTAAGGAGGTTATGACGGTTGATGAATTTCATCACATCATCAGACAAGCTGCGTTTTATACAAATCATATTTATCTACATGTAAAAGGTGAGCCACTGCTACACCCAGAATTAGATTTAATACTTCGTCTATGCAATGAATATAATTTAAAGGTAAATATAACCACAAACGGAACTATGCTACGAAAAAGAATGGATTTATTACTTCACTCTCTTGCAGTAAGGCAATTGAATATTTCTCTGCATAGTTTTGAATCTAGAGAAGATCAAATTGCTTCCTTACAGACTTATATAGATGATATCATTTCTGTCTCCCGGGAACTTCAAGCAAATAGTAATATAATTGTTGCTCTTAGACTCTGGAATCTAGATAGAGACAATTATACAGAGTCTCTGAAGGAACAGAACCACTATGTACTTAAAGCATTGGAAGATGAATTTAGTTTAAGCAAGCCCATAGCAGAGCAGTTTTTACCTGATACATATGGTGTCGACGGGATTGATAGGGCGATACCAAGAGGTATAAAATTAGCTGATCGAATTTACTTAAATCAAAGCTATGAGTTTGTATGGCCTGATTTAAATGCACCTTTTGTAGGTGATACTGGATATTGTCATGGTCTAAAAGACCAAATAGCTATTCTCTCTGATGGAACTGTGGTACCTTGTTGTTTGGATGGTGAAGGCATTATTGCTTTAGGTAATATTCATGAAACTTCCTTAACTGATATACTATCTAACAAGCGTGTAGAGTCTTTTAAAAAAGGCTTTGCAAATAGAACTGTGATTGAACAATTATGTAAACACTGTGGCTACCGTGAGCGTTTTGGTAATTAATAAATGGGGGATCTTAAAATGAAACGAATTGTATTAACAGGTGGTGGTACTGCTGGTCATGTAACGCCTAATATCGCATTAATTCCGGAACTAAAAAGGGAAGGATATGAAATACATTATATTGGTTCCTATGATGGAATAGAGCAAAAACTAATTGAAGAAATGGATATACCGTATTATGGAATCTCTTCTGGTAAACTTAGAAGATACTTTGATCCCAAAAACTTTAGCGATCCAATAAAGGTTATAAAAGGTTATGGAGAAGCATCTTCTTTGTTAAAGAAACTAAATCCTAATGTGGTATTTTCAAAAGGTGGATTTGTAACTGTTCCCGTTGTATTGGCAGCCAAGCGCCGTAAGATACCATCAATTATCCATGAGTCGGATATGACTCCTGGGTTAGCAAATAAAATCTGTATTCCGTTTGCAACTAAGGTATGTGCCAATTTTCCAGAAACTATCCATGCTCTGCCAGCTGGAAAAGCAGTCTTAACTGGTTCTCCCATTCGAAAAGAATTGTTTTCTGGTAATAAACTAGCGGGGTTGAATTACTGTGGCTTTACTGCCAACAAACCAGTCCTTTTAATTATTGGAGGCAGTCTTGGATCTGTTGTGGTAAATGATGCTGTTCGCAGCATCTTACCATCTTTATTAGAAGACTTTCAAGTAATTCATTTATGTGGTAAAGATAAGGTAGATCCTTCTTTAGAGAATACGCCAGGGTATGTTCAATTTGAGTATATTAAGAAAGAATTAAGTGATTTATTGGATGCCGCTGATGTTATTATATCAAGAGCTGGTGCTAATGCAATCTGCGAAATATTAGCACTAAGAAAACCTAACATATTAATTCCATTATCTGCAGCTGCCAGTCGCGGAGATCAAATTTTAAATGCTGCATCTTTTGAGAAACAAGGATTTAGTTATGTGATCAAGGAAGAAGATTTGACGAAAGATACCTTATTAGAAGCTGTTCATCAGGTCTACCAAACTAAGGATGCCTATATGGATATCATGGGTAAAAGCGATCAGAATAACGCGGTACATTCTATTGTTCAGCTGATAAATGAGATTGCAAAATAATATTTCATTATAGTACTAAGGAAAAGGTTGCTACACACTCGTATTATATACTTATTAAACGGAAAAAGGAGAATGCAAAAACATTTGCATTCTCCTTTTTCCGTTTATCATATAGGATAGCTATTTTGCAATAGCCCTCTATTCATCTCTATTTAGTGAATCTCACTTTTTACTGCTGCAAGAATTGTATCAAGTTTTACAGCGTCAATATTTTCTGGAATCCATTTAATTAAAACGTGATCCTCTTTATATCTTGGGATTAAATGTACATGAAGATGAAATACTGTTTGACCTGCCACTTCTCCATTATTCTGTAGTATATTGATTCCTTCACAATGAAGAACCTTTTCCATAGCAGTTGCTACCTTTTTGGCAACTACGAAAATCTTAGAAGCATCCTCCTCTGATAGCTCAAAAATATTCGCGGCATGATTCTTTGGTAGAATAATCGCATGCCCTTTAGATGCAGGTGAAATGTCTAAAATAACGCGAAAACTTTCATCTTCATACAAGGTTCTAGATGGTATCTCTCCTGCTGCAATCTTACAAAAAATACAATTTTCATCACGCATATCGTTTCGTCTCCTCTATTCTCAATTTTATTTTCGCATTATATCACAATATTATACACAAACCAACTGATTTAATGCAATTTCTACAGTAAAATGTCATTTTTTGTAACTCTATTTTTATTGATGTTTTTTCCAAGTATTGTTAAAATTGGTTCAAAGGAACGATTCCAGTTTCTGGATAGTATCCTTTATACACTAACGGAGGTGTTATTATGTTTACCAATGAAAGTTTATTATCCAAAAAGCACAAGTATCCAGCTAACAATGATTTTGAAAGAATGCTTGGTCGGCTTCCTTATGAAAATCAAGCCATCCTTTCTAGAGTCGCCTGCGAAATTAGCAACTCATTTACTTTCATCGACAGTCAAATACAACTAATCAAAGCGCATAACCCCCAACTAAAAGAAACTAAACTATGGGATCAATTATCTATTGACGCTAAAGATATCTCACATTTTCTTCACGACTTTTCAACATACATCCACTCTGAACAACTTAATACTGACGAAACTAATCTTATAGAACTATTTACTGACATTGTAGATTTATCTGCTGAGAAAGCATCGGACAAAGGTATCGATTTATCCATTTTGATAGGTGAACCTTGTTTACTATGTTTATCTAACTATCTGTGTGATGGTAGAAAACTTGAACAAGCCATTACCAACGTAGTTAATTGGTTAATTGATATCTCAGAAATCAATAGTGCGGTTCAAATTAAATTACCATCTACAGAAGAAGATTTTTATCTACATAGTAATGGGACAAGATATGCGAAAATACAGCTTTCAGCTACTACTACGTCCACAATGGAAGATCTACAAGATTCTGTATACCAACCTGTTTCAGGTAATAAATGTGTCAGCACAAATCTCTCTATGTCAATTGCCCATCGCATTATCTACACCCATGGAGGGGGGATTTGCTTAGAGTCCTCAGATAATTTACTTACCTTGAATATTTATTTACCAGTTTAATTAAATTCTATTCTGTTAATTGAAAAACAGTATCAAAGGTACGTAACGTCTTAAAATTACCTTTGGCAGTTAAATCACCTGTCATAAATGCACGTTGAAAAGTCATTTTTCCACTGATGATGTTATTCACAACTTCATGTGTAGCTTTAGCTATTACATCAGCATCTTGCTTTTGACCATAATAGCAATTAAGTTGATCATTATTGATCTCAATAACCAATGTTTTATTAGCATCTGTTATTGTAATTGCATAGGAAGCTGTGAATTCATCCTGTGGATGAAAATTATCCTTTAACTCCTTAATAAATTCTAAGGAGGAATCTTTATCTGCATCTCCTAGCATTTCCTTAAAGATCTGCGTTAATTCCTCAATATCTTCTTTTTGCTTCTTAACATAGGTATCATCTGATACGTACATGGAAAGCTGTTCACTTTCCTGTGGTGTTAAGTCGATAGAATGGCTGTGAAGTACACTTTGTTTCACTGCTTTAATACTACTTGGAAAGCTTTTTGTTTTTTGACGCAAGGTACGATACAACATCTCGGCCTTTTTCTCAATGATCTGCGTATAATCAGGATTCGTTTCAAACTCCACATGGTCTTCTACATATGCACATAAACCATTACAAGGAATTCCACCTAGCATCTCCCATGCTCTAATTAAGGTGAATTCCGCATCTCTTTCTCCATATGTACTAGACATTACAACAGGAAGCATATACATTTCACCAATCTTTTCTTTATCTGCATATAACCAACAAGCATCTAAAAACTGCTGCATAAGGCCACCAATACCAAGCCATTCCACATTGGTTGCAAGAATAACTCCATCCGCCTCTTTTAACGTTTTCGGTAGCATGGATATCCCATGTTTATCTTCATAAAGATTATATCTGGTTACTTCAACCCTTAACTCAGTTAATACTTCCGTTAATTTATTTATTACATAAATTGTAGGATCTTCAATTAATCCACGTCCACCATAATAGATATTAATTCGCATTTGTATACTCCTTCCGGTTTCCCTCTTCCTGTTTACTCCATTCTACCTTCCATCTTTGGTCTTCTATATACAATCATAGCAAGAATAATTCCAGCTAGGAATCCTCCAATGTGTGCTGTATTATCTACTCCTTGATTCGTAAAACCACTATAGAGACTTAATAGTGCAAAAAGTCCTAGTTGCTTTGTGCTAATATCCTCCACACGTCCACGATTTACAGCGACGATATATAACATAGCACCAACAACACCAAAAATAGCTCCGGATGCTCCAGCTGACACAGCAATGGTATCTTGTACCATATTATAAACCATGGAAGCAAGACCTGCAAGAATGCCTGCAGACAAATAAATAAAAAGGTACTTTCCCTTACCAACTAAACGTTCTAAATTATCACCAATCACTCCGAGTACAATCATGTTATTTAATAAATGTTGTATTCCAAAGTGGAGAAACATATGTGTAAACGTCCTGTAATACTGATGATGTTCTATCACACTAGGCCAGTACAACGCTCCCCAACGAAGCATATATTCTGTGTCATTCGTGGAACCAGTTATCTCTATGACAAGAAAGATAAAAATGTTAATCCCAATAATAATGGAGTTAAATAAAGAGAACTGTTTGATCCGCTTCGTGAGTGGCACATTTACTTTATTGCTTATAAATTCTTCCTTAGTATCTATGGTTTTCAAATATTCTAAAAGTCCGGTATCAACTATATCCTTAACATCGATAAAAGTTCCAGGTTGATCTTCATAAATAATCAATCTTCCACTCTGCTCATCTACAATCCAATAATCATCTACACCCTGGCATAATTCTTTACCCTGGTGGGGCTCTTTCGTACTAACAATAGTAATTAATCTAACTTTATCATATCCGCGGTTTGTATAGATTTCTTTAACCTGTCTGATGATATTGTGATATTGTTCTTTGGTAAACTCCACTCCAGCAGAATAATCCATTAGATTAACCAAGTAAATACAGTCATTTATCTCTGTATAAAAAATATGAATACCATTAACATTTACAGTAGCAGTATGATATCCACTTTTTATAAACTCTTCCTTCAGATAGTGTATTAACATAGTAACCCCTTATCTTTATACAATGGACAGCGCCATTCTTATGGCTTGTGCTGCACCATCCTGTTGATTGCTAGCAACTATATACTCGGCTAAGTTCTTTATCTCAGGTATCGCGTTCTCTACTGCAAAGGAGTGTTCAAACTCTTGAAACAGAGAAATATCATTGAAGTTATCACCAAGTACTGCAACCTCCGTTGGTTTAATATTTAAATGGTTAATAAGTTTCCTTAATATAATTCCTTTTTGTGCCGTTACATCTGTAATCTCGATATTATCGTCAAAGAACGATAATATTGCAAATCCACTTACATTTTCATTCATCTTGGTCTTTGCGCATTCAATTTTTTGAAGATCCGGATGAAAACAACTTAACTTTCGTATCTGAATGGCGCTCTTTAAAAATTCCTCCATATTTAAAATACGAGTGTGTTCTCGATAGCGATTCATTCCTTTAATGAATTCCCTGCATTCCTCCATAGATAAATCTGGGCGAAAATCATGGTAACGGTATGCATTGGCTTCAAAATAAGCTTCTCTCTCCATGGTTGTAAACATGCCTTGATCGGTAAATAGCTCATTATAAAGCCCATACTCATCTGAAATACTTAATAACTCTGCTATTACAGACTTATCTATGTTGATTGATTCGATTAAATCACCATTCTCTGCACGAATCTCCGATCCGTTCATTAGTATCTGTCCACAATGCAAATCATATTCTTTCATCAGTGGTTCAACAAGATCATATTCTCTTCCAGTGGCAAGATAAAATAAAACCCCTTTTTGTTTAGCTAAATTTAAAGCTTCCATTACGCTATTTGAGATTTTACTATTTTCATTTAACAAGGTTCCATCCATATCGGATGCAATTAATTTAATCATTTCTATCACGTCCTTTTGTGTTCAAGCCAACTTATACTTAAAGACTTTATCGTTCCTATTATGGTTTGAGTCTTTACATATTATAGCAATATTTGAACACTAAAACAATCTATTTAACTAGATATCTTAAGATAGAGTAAATCGGTATTTAACGTCAGCAAAGGCAATTTCGTCATTTATTTGGATTAACTTCTTTTCGTTAATACTAAGTCTTTCTTGGTTAACATAGGTTCCATTGGTTGAGTTTAAATCAGTAATATAAAATTGTTCTGAAATTTTTTCTAATTTTGCGTGAAAACGACTAACTGCTTGATTCTCAATGGAGTAGTCCACTTTTCGTTTTAATGCTCCAATAAAAAAAGGAAAATCTGTTAGAAGTATATCTTGATATTTCACTTTATCTAACGGGATTAACTTTAGATTTTTTGTGAAAGAACGGTCAGCCAGCACAACCGTCTGTTCCATGCTGTCCTCCTCTTTTGCTTCAGTTCTCTCTTTATAAAAATTATTATGCGTAACCTCTTCTTCCGTATGTCGAATAAATTCTACTTTCTTTTGTATTTTTACAACTTTACGTTTATCTTTCAGAAGAAAATTTAGGATATAAGCCTCAATCCCTCCAATAACTAATAAAAGAGCAAACGCCTTTGTATAATCTATTCCATTTGTCGATTTCTCATAGACGAGACCCTTTTTAGCTAATAGGGCAAATAGGATACATGTTATAACGACCGATACAAAACAATATAGTATCGTATTTACGGAGTACTTTTTTATCTCTTCCTCTGATATAACGCTGTCTTTTTTGTTGTTTGGATGAGAATCATTTCTTTCCATATTTCTTAATATGAAACTATTCTCTTTCTCCTCTTGCTTCTTACTGTCATAAGAATGGTGCTGATCCACTAAATGATTGTTATCTTCTTCATTTAACCTAGTAAGTAATTGTAAAAATGTATATCCTTCTTCTTTACTTATCTTATATAGACTATATATTAAAAGGGCAGCCCCTTCCTCTTTATGGTCTACCTTTGTCATAAGGAACTCAATAAAGGCAGAAAGTTGTACCCGTATATCTTTCCTAAAACCCGGCAAGTAACATAATATTAATTCACTATTTGATAAATTCAAAAATACATAGTTTTGATCAATAATAAAATTATTTTCATCTAATAAATATTCTTTACTCGTTTCTATAATTTTTATAATCTTAGTCATAATATTGCAAATATCAACTTTTGAAAAATCTTTTTTATCATATAGCCAACCGATGGGATGCTTTGAAGTAATATCATAATAGTAACTACTTATATTATCAATAACCCTCACCTCTAGTGTCAACAAACCGGGAATATGGTTATTCATTAACATATTTAGTCCATAGGATGAATTCTTCTTACCTTCGTTTTCCTCTATAATCATATAGTTACTATGTAAGTCATTTTTATATTCAACGTGTAATTTCATTATATCCCCTGCCTTATTACATTCATTAAATTAGCAAACTTCTCTTTAACTGCATTATACCCCTTTGTTTCACTTAAGACTTGATCAAAAGCTGTATACCCCCATACGAATTCAGCTGGGTTATGTGGTTTTATATCACATGATATAACCATTTGATTATTTCCAGAAAAATAACTTCTTACTTTATGATAAGGAAATCTAACAGTTGCTGTTGCCTTAACAGAGATACTGAATCCCGTTACATTAACCTGTATGGTATCCATCTTAGATATCATAAGACCACTTTGTAGCGCATTTCTTATATAAGCTTCTACTTTCTCCTTTTCCTCTCCATCATGGATAGACATAATATAGAATAATCCCCTTTCACCCAATCGATCATACTGTATCTGCCCAGTACCAAAATCTGATTCATGTTTTAAGTACAAACCTGCTTTTAATACAGAGGTATCAATTATACTTTGAATCCTTATTTTATCATGCATATAAAAAGCCATGTAACATAGGGCTATTGTTACGAAAAGAATAACTGGCATAATAAGGGAAGCTTCTACACTATAACTTCCTTTCTCCCATTCTGTTTTCCTCGATATCATAATAAAACCACTCCCCAATAACCTAAACACACAAATGGTATAAATGGAATTGTATATGTTCTTACTTTCTTTCTTACTAATATCATAAATCCAGAAAAAGCTGCTGCCATGGTCAAACTATATAAAAGTAAACAAAGATTTGCCCAAAAGCCAAGGCCTAATCCCGTTGCACAAAAAATCAGCCCATCACCGAGACCAATCTGCCCTCTTGTTAATTTGCTAACTATAATTAGAACAATTCCAATTAGTAAACCACCCGCCATATTTATAAAGGTAAGATAAAATCCGAACGGGTAGATAATCAAAATTAATCCACTTATTCCAGCAACAAAAAAAATGGATATTTGTCTACTTATAAAATCCTTGGTTCCACAATAAAATAACATAATACCAAGTAGTATATACACTATCTTCTGCTCCATCGACAAGCTACTTCACTCCTTCCTTTTCTTCAAACTCCTGGTATCCCCTTTATTCTCCACTATCCTTTTACTATCATTTTATTTTATTATTTTCTTTCAATCTTACTTGTAGCATCTCTGGCACGGTCTTCTTCCCGCTACCTGTGATAATGGCACTGAAATAATCGTTCTTTTTAATCCAGAACACTCCAATGAGGTATGGTATCGATTGCCTTCCTGCGTAATAAATATAGTTTGATTATTGTTGATATTATGATCAGCACATTTCTCGCATGGTTTATAGACTGCACCATATTGATTGCGCACTAATTTAAGTTGTCCCCACGATATTGAAGATATACTTAACTTTAGATGAGTACAATCTTTAATCTTATGATATACGCTTCCAGTCTCTGTAATATATACAATCTGGTCCTTAGCATCCTCATCATTCCCAGAACTATTTCCCCCATCCTCTTGTTGATCCAAGCCAATAAATGCTCTCGTTCTAACTCTGGAAGCCATAGTGAATCCTTTCACTTTTATAATCGATATGGGAATTTTAATGTGATATACCGCAACAACATCGATCACATCTTCCTCTTCCATAAAGGAAGATAAAAACATTATGATTCCCGTCTTCTCCCCAACAATACAGTTATCATTAAAATCACACTGATTAAGATATTCATCTAGACGTATCTTAAAAAAACTTCCATCTACTATTGATTTACATATAGAACTTTTCTCTGGTTCTTTACTTTCAGTCTCATGAGATTCCATAAGATCTTCATAAATAAAACCATACTTTGATGCTTCTTTTGCTACTTCTGTAATTCCACTTTGTATGCATTCCTGTGTATATAGTATCTGAAACAGATATAGAAATGCCATTATCCCATAGATAAATAAGGGCATAACTAAAGCCGCTTCTACCGTAATGGAGCCAATCTGTTTTTCTCTATGTTTCGATATATTGAACTCTCCTCTCTAATTCA
Organism: Bacillota bacterium; assembly: GCA_023420935.1. Taxonomy (GTDB): domain Bacteria; phylum Bacillota; class Clostridia; order Lachnospirales; family Lachnospiraceae; genus Mobilisporobacter. The sequence continues at coordinate 13,499 of JAEZUR010000065.1, forward strand.
AACTAAGGCAAAGTGGGACACCCTTTCAGTCGTATAATTGGTTTCATGTCCTAAGGGAAAATATGCGAAGAGAGAGTCTAAGTTGATTAGACTGAAAGGGCATCCCACCTTGCCTTAGTTTAAATTAATAAGAATAGTCCTTCTGACAGCCAATGATCCATCCCTTTTTTTGTTGCTTTAGTAGGCTATAAACAAATCCCCATCGAATAAACTTAGAGGGTACCTCCCATTCAGATGAAATACGAATACCATAAATGCACTTACTTATATCAAAATTCTTTCGATAATGAAGTCTTAAGTTTTCTTGAATCAAGTCCATAGTACGGTATGCCTGTTTTTCCTTTCCTTCCATGAATAGAAATAATTTCAGGTATTCCTCGTACCCAAGATACATTCCGGACTTTCCTTTTTCTGGTATTTTCTTAATCTTAGTTTGAATAAAGGATTTACTCATTAAAAATAATTCATTGTATTTCATTAAGAAACTAGAGCGATCTTTACATAGTGGCATCGATCTGCCTGATAAAATAGCTCCGGTATCTACTAGTGCTTCTTCAAAAGACCAAGTCAATAAGATTAAGACTTGTGTTATTCTAACTAAAGGTTCTAAACACGTGTATCCTACCAACGCCGCTGCAGTAGCATAGGCTATATCTCTCTTTTCTCTATCTCCAAGGATGTAAATAAAATTTAGGATTGTTCTAGTCATAACAAGTTTTGTTATGACTGATTGTAGATTTTCCTTATCACTTCCCTTGGCAGAAAGAATATATTCTCTCTCATATTCTAATGCTGTACTATTCTTAAAATCATGTTCTTTAGTTATGTAATCTTTAAAATGAGCTTGTATATATTCACTCCATAAAAGCATTTCACCTAATTGGTTACCATTCTCCGTTACATTCTCTTTAAAATTACTTGAGTCACTGTAGTCACCAAAGGAATTGGTAATATCACCGCCATATCCTTGTTCCTCTGAATTAATTAGCTCATTCCCATAATCAGCATCCTCTTTTTGATTATCATCATCCGAAGAGGCAGTTTCTTGATTTAACAGATAAAGATTGTTAGGCAAAGATATTGCTTTATCAGATATCTTACTTGTATCTTTAACAACCAACTCCATTACTCCATTACTTAACAGCGTACCAAGGGAACTAATTGGACTTTGTACATCTGATTTTGGCTTTAAACTACTATAATCAAAGGTTAATTGTTTTACTTGATACTGCGTAAAGCTAGCAATCTGAGTTGCTATCTCACTTGATAACATATCCCAATTGGTTCCTCTTCCTGACAAAGTGAAATTCCTTAGACTGCTACAATCTTCTAGAATACTACGATTGGACTCCAATATTGGTTTCATTTGTTGGATGCGAAATACCATGGAATCATCACTTTCACTACTTTCTTTACCCACATACTGTTTCATATAGCTTAAGTCATCCTGCATCCCTGAATATACATCTTGTATCATATCTTCCTTGCTTTGGTTTAATGTGTTCTCAAATCCTTCTACTTCTGAAACCAAGCTACTTTGTTTTTGTTTAATTTTAGGTAGTACTCTATATACATCATCGATTTTTTGTATCATTGCTAAGGATACTTCTGAGATTATTTTTTTACTATCAGTAATGGATTTTATTCTAGCAGATATCTCATCTTCCAGCTCACAAATGGATTCCTGAATACTTTCGATTGCTGATACAATTGCTTCCCTCTCACTATCTTCGTCTGCATCATCTATTTGGCTTGATAATTGTTTGATTTCTTCATTTAAAGATAAAGTGCTTTCTTCGTTTTGCTTAATTACTGTAATATCATTTTGCATCCCATTTAGCAATTGAACTGGATTTATATATTTATTTTTTAGGGAATTCCATACCAAATTATTATTAATACCCAGACTACTACTACTTATGGAGGTTGGACATAGCTGTTTAATAAAATTACTTTCTGTTTTTAATAATCCAGAGTTTTCATAACGAATTCCATTTTTTGAAAATGAAATACCTTCTGTGCATTGAATTACCTTTATGATATATTGATTTAATTCTCCTAGACTTTCTTCTACCTTTAGTTTCTCCTCCACCACGGCTGAAGTCTCACTAGTTCCATCCATTAGATTCATATGATTCAGTAATTTCTCTAATTGATCTGTTCCTGTCCTATATTTCATATAATTTATTGCTTCATTCATAAAAATTGTTCCCTTGTAATCCGTAGCATAAATTTCTTCTAAGCACTCCGTTTTATTGGTAGTGATACCCCAGAAATTTGTATTCGGTAATTCCATATTGGTTCCAGGAAGAGTCAAATCTTTTGCTGGTTGAAATGTATACTCCATAAATTCTGATAATTGCTCAACATAGGAGGTTACACCTTCTTCCTTATTTTCTAAAAAAAAGACGTGATATTCATCGTATAAACTTCTTCCGTACTCCGTAAAAACAGAATCCAAAGCCATTTCCAGAGCTCGGTCTGCATAGGTCCTCGCCGTATTTACTCTAGCTGCTTCCAAAATAGTCCCAACCAATGCTAGAATTAATAGTAGCACCAAGCTTAAGAAGACGGTTATTTCTCCATTTCCCTCATAATTAATCCTCTCCAACAATCTCACCAGCATCATCTTGAATGGCATCAAACGCATTCTTTACTATTTTTTCAATCTCTTCTTTAAATATAACAACCAACCCAATGAGAATGACTAAAATTAATATAATCTCAACTACTCCAATCCCATCTTCTTCTTTGATAAACTCTTTTATTTTATTCATAACTCACTCCTCTTTCTTTTTTATTAATCAATTATAGTGTCATAAAGGCAGGTATCATTATTAGGAAAAGTACGATCAGAAGCATAATCATCATGGGTAGAAGTAATTTTGTTCCTGCTTCTTCTCCAAGCCTTTTAGCAAGCTCTTTTCTTTCTTCAAATGCATCCATAGCCTCCAGTTCTAATAATTCTAATAATCCTTTGGATCCCTTTTTTAAATTTTGAGAAATTAAGGAACTAAATTTCAAATACGGTAGAAGCTTTATTCTCTTTCCAAAGTTATCAAAAGCAGTCACCTCAGTCACGCCATTTAGTAGTTCCCTCCAAGTAATAAGAAGTTCCTCATATGCATATCTTCTTTGGGCCTTTTTGCCCTCCAGTTTTTCACAATATTCTACTACTATTCTTCCCCAAGCATTTTTTATAGTCATTCCCGCCCCCAGTAAAAGAGCGAACTTATTCATTATCTCTGGATAATCCATTAATAATTCTAACTCTCTAATATTCATTTTTTTATGAAGTTCCTTATCAACGACATACCCCATTATGATGGAAAGAATAATACCGAACATCAAAAGGTTAAGACCGTTTGAATGCTTTTTCTCTGAATAATGAATGGTATAATTATTAATCTTGTCAGGAAGAACCAATTGATTAGCTACCCTGGAAGACTCCTGAACCTGTTTAATCCTTTCAACTAGTTCTTTATAGATTTGCCTTTCTGGATTTACTTCACTTGGTTTGATAAAAATAAAAATTGTATAATCAGCCTGTTGTTTTTCATATTTCATAATAGCTTTTAGTTCAACTAATTCACCTGGAGCATCAATAGATTCATTATGTAACTTCCCATCCTGATCAATAAGATCTTTTGTTCCCAAGTCCCAGTCAATGGTGATTCGAGTGTTTGGCATTCGTTTTATCAAATTAAGGGGATATATAATTTCATCTTTTGATTTGTTTTCTCCAAGAAATACTTGATCAATATATCTCTGGGTTTTTATAAACATTTCTCTTAACTGCTCTGCATCATATTTACGCTCTTCCACTTGGATGGAGATGCTTTCCTCTATACTTTTTTGCTTCCCCTCTATTAAAACATCTAAATCTACATCCTTATCAGACTCTCCATAATCTGGCCTGGTGATAAATTTACCATCCAACAGATCTCCTTGATTCTCTGATGAAATAAAAGAGTACATAGAAATGATATTAAATAATAAAACAATAAGTGTAATAAGGGACAGTTTCCTACACCAATGAAGAAGCACTCTCTCCTGTGGATTATCTCTAGTATATAGCGCCTTTAGTAGATCAAATTGACTTTTGTTTTTATGTAAAATTCCTTTTAGGGGAGTGTGATGAATAAGATAATAGCTCATTGGATAAAGCACAATTAAGGGGTGTTCTTTGGGAGTAAAATCGAAAAATACGTGTCTATCAGATCTTGAAAGAAGGAACAATACAAAGAATATAAGAAAAATAATTATGTTTATTACTATAATACTCATCACCTCCATGTTTTAAACTTGAATATTAATAATTTTTTCAGATAACCGATAGGCGAAATAGTAAAGAAGTAATGCGAAGGACATAATCGTAATACCTATAAAATTATGATACAGTGGGTCAAGAAATCCAGGAGATGAAACCCATAAGTAAACTATCATACCAAATGGTATAATATTCATGACACGAGCCTCTAATTTTTTGGCTGTTATCAAAGTTTGAATCTCTCGCTTTATTTCTATCTTGTCACCAATATTTTTACCAGTAACACGAATTATTTTGATGATATCCCCTCCGGTTCTTTTTGCAGTTGAAAACACCTCTGAAAAATTAGAAATATCCTCCACCTCACTACGTAAGGCCAATTCTTTTAATGCTTCTTCTACGGTTACATTCATCTTGATCTGCTGTGTAATATACTCAAATTCAGGAATGATATAGGAATGATCTGAAAACATCATCCTCAAATCCTTTATCGCTTCCACAAAAGCATTTTCTATAGAATACCCAGCATTTAACGCGGCTGATAGGCATAAAATACCTTCTCTAAATTCTAGATTTAACTGCCATTTTCTCTTCTCTATTAATTGAAGTCGTTTTTGTTTCATGTAAACTATACTAAAGGGACTAAAAAGAATAACTGCAATGATGCTTTGATAAAATAGATACGCTAATAGGCTTGATAATATTAGACCATAACTTAGATAGGTTATAAATTCTTTCTTGGTATATCTATACTCTTGATAATTCATTCTATCTCTAAACCGGCCCTCCTTAACTTTAATTGGTTCATTAATATATTGCCTGTAGGACACAAACCTCCTATCACTTTTCCTTGCATATCTTCTCCTTCCTCGCAGAAGATATAAAGTGGATTCAATAAAATTTCTCCATCGATGCAATCTAATACTTCTACAATTTCTAATGTTCTTCTTGATTTATCACGGAGTCTACCTAAATGTATTATGATATCTACTGCAGATGCAATCTGTTTACGGACTGCCAATAGCGGAAAATCCATACCCATTAATACCAACGATTCCAATCTTGATAGCATATCAATTGGACTATTGGCATGTCCTGTGGATAAACTACCGTCATGACCTGTGTTAAGTGCTGCCAACATATCTATAGCTGCCGCATCTCTAACTTCACCAACGACAATGCGATCTGGCCTCATCCGAAGCGCTGACTTAATTAGATCACGTATGGAGATCTGATTATTACCCTCAACATTAGCATTTCGTACCTCAAGACGCACCAAGTTAGGTATGCTATGAATCTGAAGCTCGCACGAGTCTTCGATGGTAATAATTCGTTCATCTGAAGGTATGTAATTGGATAAAGCATTTAAGAACGTTGTTTTACCAGAACCAGTGCCTCCACTTATAAAGATATTATACTTGGCGATGACTAGCTTTTGTAGAAAAGCCGCGGTGTTTCTATCTAATGATCCAAACTGAATTAATTGATCCATTGTAATTGTCTCATTTGGAAACTTACGAATAGTTACCACCGGGCCATCTAATGCAATAGGTGCGAGTATAATGTTAACACGTGATCCATCTTCTAACCTAGCATCTACAATAGGATTTGCCTCATTAATGATACGATTAGATCTTGATACAATTTGCTGAATTACATCCTCCAGCTTTTGCTTTGATTCAAACTGTTTTGACCATGGTAGTAGATATCCTTCCTTCTCAATAAAAATATGCTTTGGCCCATTTATCATAATTTCTGTGATACAATCATCATCAACTAAATCTTGTAGAATATCCAACCTACGAATAGCGTTAAATATTTCTTTTCGAAGCTGTTCTTTCACTTGGTATCGAATATGATGCTCTTTGCTCTTTGAAATTATTATGTCATCTATCACTTCAAGTATATCATCGTCCGAGATATCTTTAGATAAATCAATCTGATCAAGAACCATTTGTTTTAGCAGTACTCTGTTTTCTTCTTCACTTATACTCATAATTGGTTAATCCCTAGCTATTAGTAGGTCGTTGATAAATTCACCTAACTTACTGTTCTCAATCTGTTCTGCCCCATAGTGACCTTTGGCTAATCCTTCATCATAAGGAACCTGTAATTTATGTACTCGGATCATGATATCTTCACCTTCCCACATACTAAGAATCTTATGAAAGGAAGCCTCTTTTTCATTTGAAATGGAATCTCCAACCATGGTCATATACATCTTGTTGCAGCATTTTAGGAATTCAAATGTACTATCGTTGATATACCCAATATCTAGTATGATCACATCATAGCCACTCTTATTTTTTAATTCCTCTAATAAGGATACTACATCCTCTCGATTCATTTCGTATAAATCAGAATAGTGATCTGCTGGAAGAATATAATCTAACTGATTGATTCTTCTTACCATAGATCTTAACTTCATTTCTATATTTGGTTTCTTCTGCTTAATATAATAAACAAGATCAGATAATCCCTGCCTGTTATTATCTCGATTATTATCCAAACAATATTGTCCAGGAACAGCCTCTAAATTAAGTAATAATACTTTTTGTTCCCTGGAAAGGACTTGACCTAGTGCAATTGCAAACGTACTTTTCCCGCTTCCACCACTTGGAGAGATAATTCCTATAATGGATCCCTCACCATTTTCTTTTGTATAATGTATACAAGAATCATCTAATTCCTGTTCCAGATAACAATCTAAAATTTCTTTCAATATATGTTCTGCTGACTGAAATTTATAGATAGATGGGCATTCTGACTTATGTGCCTTTTCTTTCTGCTCTGTGAGAATAATGAACAATTTTATCCCACTGCAATCAATATCATCTAATTGAATATCCTGTCCAACTAATAAAATACGAATCGTATTATCTCTTAAACATTCCTTTAGACTTTCATGATTAGTAAAAACTCTAACTTCTAATTCCAAGTTCCCTTTTCGATTTAGATAATCCATCAAACCATATGCATAATCCACCTCATAATCATAAATTGCTAATATACCTTTCTTCAAATAATCCCCCCAATTTTAAAATATGTAACCTAACTGCTCATATTGTAAGCATAGGAATACTGCAATAGCAATTGCGATAGAAAAGTGTATGACGCAGCTACGCCCATCCCTTGACGCTTCATAATATGACCTTAATTCTTTTTCCCTGAAACACTCTGAAATAAATTTTGCAAGATATTGCAAACGATTCACTAGATTACCATATCTAATGAGTTGAATAATAGACAGCAATGCTCCTATGATAAAGGACACTACTATAGTTCTTAAAACAAAATGTGATCCATAAAAACCACCAATTACAGAAAATAACTTAATGTCACCAGCACCAAGTACCTTAACGAGAAATAGAATTCCCAAAATTAAAATTGGTAAGATGCATCCTGATAGCCAATTCTGAAATCCATATAGATTAAATGTTATAATCTGATACAATAATCCGAATAACAGACCTACTAATATGATTGGATTTCGAATACGATATTCCAGACAATCACCAATTACAGAAGGTACTAACACCAGTGTAAGGATAAGATCCCTTACAATAAAACTCACCTCACTGCCTGTATTGTTTTAGCGTGTCCTAATCATACAACCTTTCGAATGGGATGTCAATACATAATTTGCCATATTTTAACTAATTTCTTAATGTATTTTTACTAAAAATTTATCGAGTTGAAACGATATCTCCGAGCCTAGAATTCAATCTAGCCCTTTAGGTAAAAT
>JAEZUR010000120.1 GCA_023420935.1 Bacillota bacterium
TCTCTATTCCGACGCAGCCATTTCCTTAATCGACGCCATTGAAAATGATAAAAATGAAGTCCATGTGGTGAATGTAAGAAATCAGGGTGCCTATGCATTTATGGATTATGACGATGTAGTTGAGGTAAAATGTCTGATAAATAAAGATGGAGCAACTCCAATTCCATATAAAGATTTTAATAACAGGCATATGATTGGACTAATGAGAGCAGTAAAGGCGTATGAAAAACTTACGGTAGCAGCAGGCTTAACAGGAGATTATGAAGCAGCTTTAAATGCTCTATTAGTTCATCCGTTAATTGGTGATTACTATAAGGCAAAAGGTGTTCTCGATAAAATGTTGGATGTGAACAAGGAGTACCTGCCACAGTTTAACCAGAAATGAGGTAAGCTTATGATAGAGAAAAAAGAATATGTATTAGGCATGGATGGCGGTGGAACCAAGACTCACTGTGCGCTGTATGATTTAAATGGTAATCTGAAAGATTTTATGGAAGTAGGAGCCACCAATCACGAAGGAATGCCTGGTGGTTTCGCAGAGTTAAAGCCTATCTTATATGATATTTTTGATAACATTTTAAAGCGTAATGATATAGGAAAAGAACAACTAAAATACTGCGTCTTTGGCATGGCTGGTGTAGATACTAGAAATCAGCACCACATCATATCCAAAATTATAGAAGAGTATGGAATAAAAGATTTTGTTCTCTGTAATGACTCCTATCTTGGAATCAAAGCTGGCAGTTCTAATGGATCAGGAATCTGTTTGATTAATGGAACTGGTTTCTCTGTGACGGGTATAGATCCAAAGGGCTCCATGTTACAGATTGGTGGCGTTGGTAGTCTGACAGGAGATAAGGGTGGCGGATCCTATCTGATAGAGAAGATAATTGGAACAGTTTATAACAGTCTCTATAAAGGTACAGAACAAACTAGAATGAAAGATAGAATGTTTGAGATACTTGGAATTAACGATAAAGAAGACTATATCGAAACAGTAACCGAACAACTGGAAAGTAACCGTCAAGAGATTACGGGAAAGATTAATCGCATGATATATGAGGTTGCCAATGAAAATGACCAAGTTGCTCTTAGCATCCTAGAAGAAGTGGGAGAAGAATATGCAAGAAGTATCGGTGGAATGATACGTGAACTTGATTTCTCAAGTACCTCCAAAGTAGAAGTAATCCTTGCTGGTTCTAACTTTACCAAGTGTGCCAATCCAACATCCATTAACAAGTTGAAGAATATAGTGGAATCGCATTATAAAGAGTATGAGATGGATATTAAAATACTGAAAGAGCCATGTGTAATCGGAGCTGTATTATGGGCACTGCAACAGGTAAATGATTCTGTGAATTTACGCGATAGCGTGATTCGGGAATACCATGATAAGATAAATGATTATTTAGTGTGATACAGAGTGGTGTTTCAATATGCTAGATAAAATAGTAATATACATTGTTGAAATGATATAGATTAGAATTAGATTGAAAAAGTTGAACGATGATTTGAACAAAAAGTTGAACAAAAAGTTGAACAAATAAGTTGAACAAATAAGTTGAAAAAGAAGTTGTACAAGAAGTTGAACTATTATGCGTGTTCAACAATTGAATAAAAAGCCGGACGCAACTGGCAGAAAGGTAAAACAATGAGAATTATAACAGCGAAAAACTATGAAGATATGAGTCGTAAAGCAGCCAATATTATCTCAGGCCAGATTATAATGAAGCCTAAATGTGTATTAGGACTAGCCACTGGCTCTACACCAATTGGAGCATATAAACAGCTGGTAGAATGGTATAAGAAGAATGACCTAGATTTCTCCAAAGTGCGAACAGTCAACCTAGATGAATACAAAGGCTTGGATGCCAACCATGAACAGAGCTACCGCTATTTCATGAACAGTCATTTATTCAATCAAGTAAATATCAATCCTGACCATGTTAATATTCCAAACGGTGTAGCACCAGATTCTGATCTAGAGTGTAAACGATATGACGAAGTCATTGCAGAATTAGGAGGCATCGACCTACAAGTTCTAGGTATCGGCCTGAATGGGCATATAGCATTTAATGAACCAAACATAGCCTTTGAAAAGAAAACCCACTTAGTAACTCTAACACAGAGTACCATTGAAGCCAATTCTAGATTATTTCATGATATCTCGGAAGTACCCACTTCAGCCTATACTATGGGAATTAAAAACATCGTACAGGCAAAAATGATTTTATTAATGGTAAGCGGAGAAGAAAAAGCAGATATTATGTATGAAGCGTTCTGCGGTCCAGTTACCCCAGCTGTACCAGCTTCCATCCTCCAAATGCATAACCATGTAGTTATCGTAGGCGATCAAGCAGCCCTCTCCAAATTGCCAGTAGATCAATTGTCAGAATAGCCCTCAAAGTCCCCTTTATATATATAATAAGGATATCAGAATTCTCCCAAAATTCTGATATCCTTATTTTTCGTCCATCATATGCTAAGACCCCGGTAAAGATAGTAATAAAAAAGAGTTGATTTATGGTATAGATATGCAGTAATATTATTACAAAAATATACAAAAAACTGCAAGGAGTTGAATATGTATATTAAACATTGGGGGACTATAATTTGAACAAAGAATGTCGAATATGGAAGTACATAATATTGTGTTTTATGGCCAGTATTATCTTAATTTATATACTGATTTTTAGCATAGAGAGAAGGATAGAAGTAATTCCAGAAACATATGAGAAACAGATTATATCTGCTAGGGGATTCTATGGTGGTAACAATACGGAATTTGAAGTAGAAGATGCTTACTTTAGCGATATATATGAATTAGTGCATATCATACCTGTAAAAAAGTATTCACCATACACAGAATGGAGTCGGTCTAGAATACAATTTGATGTCTTGGATGCATATGGATTTGATATTACCTTTGGGAATGGAGAACATATTATAATTGTTCAGGATAATAACATGTTATGCTTACATGTAACTCAAAATGGCGAGAGTAAAAAATTCGTATGTAGTAGTAAGTGGGAAATAGAATATATGGATTTTTGGTATAAACAAGCGGATATAGTAAAACACGATGACGGTAAATTTTGAAAAAGAACTTTATGAAGTTAATAAGGTGCTAAAGAAAATATGTAAAAAAATATCCATTTGTTACACTGTCTTTTTCCTTTAAATTCACTGGCTTGCCAGTGAAATGTAATGTGGCATGTAACGCCCTATTCCTGCATTAACAAATTACATGTTTTAGGTTATTTGTTAATGCTTCCGCATTCCATGTGTGAGCTTGTTGGTAACTGATTGTCCTAGTTCTTTGAATAAGATGAAATGTAATGTACTTAGATTTTTCAACTTATTCATGGAGTCAAATTAGTTATCACCAAATCCACATTGAGAGGATCTTATGGAAATTTTGTATTATTATGTAAGACTTATAGAAAAATTATGATACTGTGCCCCTCATTCGGTATTTTTATGAATCTATAAATGAAAGCAAAATAGAGATTGTGTTGTTAAATAATTGTAAATAATGTAATATTAATACATAACAAATAGAAAGGACATTAAATTCTTTTACTCTTTATCTGAGTAAGAAGAGTTTTACATTAACAAAATGGAAAAAAAAATAAGAATTAAATATGTAATAATTAAATTTGCAGTTTTAATAGGTTACTTTACTTTATGTATAAATATTGAATCTTTTATAGCACAAAAAGTAAACAAAACCGCGGCGTTTATTATTCTTTTCATTGTAGCGATATTATTTGTTACAATAATTGATTATTTTAAAAGTAAAGAGCTTAAAAAGAAATGTAGTACAGATGTCTAGCATCATAGAAAAAAGTAAATTAAAAGGAATAAACTTTTTCAATTTGAAATAGTTTATTCCTTTTCTATCGTAAATCTGAAGAGTAACTGGTAGTTTTTATATAATTATCTGTTGTACATACATAAATACCATTCCACATCTTCGTTATAGCGGCAACATCTGCAATTGTACCATCTGCCATAAGTAACTTTGCAGTAACTTTAACCGCTTTTGTTTGAGGTGCAAATTTAGTCCTTCACACCAAGGAATTGATGGAGTATATTATAATCCAGATGGACATCCCCCATATGTTATTGCTGAAGCGAAATATGGAAGTGGAAAATTAGGAAATACAAGGGATGGAATGCAAATGAGTGATAATTGGATTAATGGAAGTGATAGACTTGTATATGCTGTGGGTACAGATCCTGCCGATGATATTTTACTTGAAGGTTATGGTAAAACTCTTGTAAATGTTTCGACAGATGGAACAATAAGTATAAAGAATTTGGATTAGGAAGAAAGGAATTGTTATGAGAGATAGATTCAAGGATGTAGCATATTTTAATGATTTTATTAACGAAGAATTAGCACGAGTTTCAAAATTTTCCGATAAATTGAAAAATGGAGATGTTAAGGATGAGAGAATCCTTCCAGTTAAATCAAAAGTGCATGATTTGAGACTCGGTATAATGATTGCCAAATATTCTAAGGGAGATGAACTATCTACTTTAGAAGAAGAATACTTGAAATTAATTGATGATTGGGAAGAAGTGTGGGAGCCAGAATATTATAATAAAAATTTAATAATGATTTCTTTAGCTGTATTATTTAAGATGGATAGTATGTGTGCAAAAAAAATTAAAAGAATGTTAGAAAAATCAGATATACATGATTGGCTCTTTGATTATTTATTAAATTCAATGGATGGAGAACAAATGGTGGAAAGTAGAGAACTACTCTTTTCAACTCCTTTTTCTACTTTACAGAATGTAGTGTTTGAAGAAAATAAAATCGATTTATTGAAAAAATATCTATTTAAGGAATGGTACAATGAAGACTGTGGTTGTTATGAGGCACATAAAAGTAAACAGAATATTTATTATGGATATTGGAGTTTTGAAGCAGGGGCGATTGCAAAAATCTTAGATTTAGAAGATAATTGTTTGAATAATGCTCTGTATTATCCATATGATTTAGTTCACTTTTCAAAATAAAATTTTCTTAATTATTATTTAATTATGGTTATACTTTAGGACTTCCAACTACCTAAATCCCTATCTTTTAATTCAATATCATGACTCTCAAATTCGCCTTAGGTATACAATCAGATTTATAGGTGGAGTTCTAATACGCTCATATAAACGTACTTTTTGTATCAAAAATATTTGTTGCGAAAGGTACATTTTATTATGCGGACTAAATAAGTGGATTCAAAAAGTGGATTCAAAATCAATTATTCTCCACGATGAGATATAATATCTTTGATGGACTGGTTTCAATTATAGATGGTTATCAGGAAGTTCGAGATGTGTATGTAAAAGTATCTATGAATTAAATATACCAGTTTTTCGGATTTTGTAGGAGCTTATGGTGGAGAAGCTGTTGAAGGAAGTAATTTATTTACCATAATTGGTTCTCCCATATACTAACATATCCAAAAGAGAGCGCAGAAGCGATTGCAAAAGGTATCATGGATTTTGTGAATGATAAAATCATGAATGGAATACCTAAGGATAGAGCGCGTGGTTGGGGGACTACTGGTGGTGAGGTACAATATGCAATAAAAGATGTGGATTTAAATCCTAATTGGTTTACGAACATAAACGATTTGGACTAGAAGGAATGTAAGATGATTAATGGAAATGGTAAATTTTTATATATTGGAGATAAACTATAGAGTTAGAATTCACTTTTAGAAAAATTATAGATTATTCAAATCAAGTAGTTGTATTGATATATGATAACACTATTATAGTAAATAAGGTTATTTCGTTTGACAAAGAAGGAAATGAATTATGGAGAAATAATGATATTTTACAGATTAAAAAGCCTACTGGAAATGTTGATATTCAAAAGGAAACGGGTTAAAACAGGAGCTGTTGCAAAGTAGATTATTTCTAAAGAAGATAAATCTATTTTGCAACAGCTCTAAAATTAATAAGTAGGTGTCTCCTCCGTTGGATCATTTACATAAACAAGTATCGATTCGATTTTGCCATCATCAGATAACTTAAAATTCAATGATACATGATAGGCCTGATAAACCAGCTGGTAATCTGGTACAGGATCTGATAATTCAAAGGCTGTATCTTTAAGCTGATCAACGATCACCTGTTTATCATCTCCCACAGCAATACCAAGTACATTGGTGTCTGAAGATTCTAATGAAATTTGTGTGATTACAGAAGCTTTATGATAGATTGAAACATAATAATAACCCTTGTTACCTTCTTTATCTTGCGGTAAAAACGTTGGTGTTTCCGTTGGTATTTTTTTACTTGGTTTGGAGAGCAATACAGCTCCTAGCATATTACTGTTGTTATTTATCGTCTCAACTTCTTCAAGTGTTGCTTCATAGAGCGATATGGAATCATCTGAACTCTGTGGACTCTTCGTACTCGAATTCTTGTTTTCTGCTTTTTTAGTATTAGAATATTCAATTCTTGCGTATCCCGTAAATCCAAGTGCCACTATTAGTACTACGCCTATAATTATTAGACTTATATGCATTTTTTTCACTTTTTTACTCCTTTTATTAGTTAATTAATGAAACCGGCCCAAGCACGTGCATCGATTTCCCAAGGACGGGTCCAGTAATCTGGATATTTTTTTTGATCAAAAGTCCATGTTTTGGTAAGATCACTAGGAAGATTGAAACGATCTTCTGAAACGGCATGTCCTTGGTACTGATGTTGGCATTCGTGTGTAACTGTTGTAACTACTTTTGATAAATCATAGATTGAGTCAATGCTATTTTTAAAATTATCATTTAAATATACAATTCCATCGGCTCTGGTGGAATACGTATAACCATAAGCATCTGATGGTGAATAATTTGGGTCATCAGTGAACCAGCGTACTTCTGTGATAAGATCATCTCGCCCAGATAAAAAATCATACCATCGGTTCTTGTCAAACAAGTCTCCTAACTCTCCTGCATAATCATTTAATGCTTCCAACTTCTCATCGCCAGAATAAGAATCCCACTTTTTACTATGCTCCGTAATAAAATCATCTGCAAGTTCTCTTGCGTCTACTGCTTTGGCAAATTCAGCAGCCCAATAATTTGCATCTTCAATAATATCCTTTAAACTTGCATCTGGTTTGTCGTTATTTAATGTCTTCACTAAAGCTTTATAAGATTTCTTTGCAACAGAATCATTAATAGTTTCAACCAACAGTTCTTCTAGAGAATCCCCGCGTTCAATCCAAAGGAATGGTTTTTCGGTTCTAAAGTCCTTTGGATCTAATTCATAAAAATCTTCCATCACAACATTAACCTTTTTGGTATATGGAGTATCTACTAACTGTGCGGCTTCATAATGAATACTGCTAGAAAAGTTTAATGAAATTTGTCTCCTATTAATTAAGTCTTCGACCTCATTTCTAGTTACACCAAATCGAATAGATCCTCCAACGTCTGATGGAGCGTTGTTTAAAATACGATTTACATCATCAACTGCAATCACGCCTGGTAAAAAATCTTCAATTGGATAACTGGCACTCCAGTTCCTAGATAAATCTACCCACTTATCTTGATTTGAAACAAATGATTTTTTCATTTTATCATTCTCCTATCTTTTTCCAGCTAATGTATCATCCGCTTTTTTCATCGTATCCCATGCATCAGTAACAAAATCATGCATACTCTGGTTACAGCATGATAGAAGATTCAGATGCTGTTCAAATTTATCAAATGCAGAATCAGTAATTTCTTTTCCCACACCATCATAATTATGATCGAAATTGCTTTTTGCTGATTTGTTATATTTAATCATATCACTCAGGAGATTTATGCAGGATTGATAATCAGCAACTATCTCCTTCATTGCCTCATCATTAAATTGAATCTGTTCCTTTTTCCCCATTATAGAGTCACCCTTTCTTTGATTAGATCCTGCAATTGCATTGGTGAACATGTTGATAGTTTCTCAAGATTAAAATCGTAACAATAGGTCATTCCTTCCGTATGGAACAGGAGTTCATTGGTTACCATATCTTTTTTCTTCTCGCGTAATAGTTTCATATCAAGCGTGGATAGATATAAAGCATTATCTAGCTTAAATGAATACCTATTCTTTAACTCATAATAAGATATCGGGTTATTCAATTCAGAATAACTAACAGAGTTATGATTCGTATTTAAAAATGGATATGCTGGATACAGTTGCTCTATTAAATTGTCATACTTTATCCTTTTAAAATTATAACTATTTGTATTTTCATCTGTAATGAGCGCAATTGCATAGGATTCGTGATATAGACCAATAATAATTGGTCCTATTTTTACATACTTTATTGCATTTTTATACTGTTCCACTTTTTTAAAGAATACAGCACCTTCTTGAGTAAAATTCTCAGAATCTTGCATCAATCCCTTTGCTACAAGTGCAGAATAGACAGAAGAACCAAGTAGATTCGTCATATGTACATTAGTGAACTTCGGCAACATAAAAATATCACGCCCATCTAATGCAAGATTTAATAGATATAATTCATTTAGATTTACCATATTACCATGCCCTCAATTCTGATATTCCGTTTGAATTTGTTGTGAAGTCTTCTGCCATATCACGAAGTGCTACTATCTCTTTCTTCATATTTTCATATATGGAACGAAGCTCTTTTTCATATTTGGAAATCAATTGTTGAATGCTCTCAGCCTTTTCCTGTGCTTCCCCTGACCATTTTGATGTATCAGATATTTTGGTTTTTAAGCTAGAGAACAAGTTTTCAAGATCTTCAAAATTTTGTATTACTTTTGCCATATCATTCATACAATCATCAATATCAATTCTTACTGCTATTAAATTATCCATATCAATCGTCCTCTTCTTCGTAGTGTCCCATATAGATACGTTGTGCCCACATACTACGCTTTCCATCTGCTATTTTAATCCTAGTATCAAGTTCATGTAAGAATGTCTGAAACTCCTTATTTATTCTTGAATTTTCCTTCTGCCACTCTGAAGCTTTGATGTCATATTCATCATAATAATCGCCTTCTAGCATACTCGTAGTATCGGTATAATTGCTAATAGAAAGTACGTATACACTTGCGGCTGCATCAATAGAAGGTCTCTGGGCAGTAAGTGAATTCACAACATTGGCATATATATCACGCTGTGATGCTGCGTTTGGATAATCTGGAACCCATCTTGAACTCATGCTCTCACCCCTTTCTCTATTTACTTAATCCTCTTGGTATTAATTGTAATTTAATTATTTTAAATAAGTCAATACATAAAAACCATATTTTTATATTATTTTCATTTGATTTCCATTTCTATTTTAATGGAAAAGTATGGGGTCGTATGGTAAAATATTTTGTAATAGAAACAAAGGGGAGGGTAATATGGTAAAAGGATTTTTTAAAACATTATTTATTACTGGGGGAATGTTTGGATTCATTATGGGTGCATTGTTTGGTATCATGACTCAGAGTTTATTAGTAGGTTTTATATTGGGTATCATTACGGGCCTAGCCTTTGGCATTACTCTTAGCATTTTTGTACAGAAGCAAAGTAAGAAATTTCAAGGAATGCGTGAAGAAGTGACCAAGGGAAAACCAGTGGTAATGGATGGTGGAGCGAACCACTTTCTAGGAGCAGAGGCAGTGGGTGGTTGGATCTATTTAACATCAGATGAAATGATATTTATCTCACATGCCTATAATGTTCAGAAACACCAATTAAACATCCTGCTGGAGCAGATTGTTAGTGTAAAGTCAGATACCACACTAGGTTTAATTAAGAATCGATTACAGATTGAAACAAAAGATGGATCCATTGAAAAATTCGTCGTGAATAATCTGAGAGATTGGATTAAACAATTAAATCATATGATGGAACAACAGCGTTCAATGACGCAAGACAAGATTTCATAAATAGATTATGAATAACAGGAGAAAAACCATGATTAACGCATTAGTACTTATTCCAGAAAAACATTGGAATCAGGAGATATTCAAAAAGTACGAAACCAATTATAACTTTATAATAACAGAACATCCAACTGATGATCAGCTAGAACAGGCAGAAGTAATTATAGGAGAACCTAAGATAGAACAGATTAGCAAGTGCAAGAATCTGAAATGGATTCAAGTGTCCTTTGCCGGCGTGGATTATTATGCAAGAAATAAAGATCAGTTGAGCAACATTGTGCTCACCAATGCCATTGGAGCATTTGGTCCAGCAATCTCTGAGTATGTATTAGCAATGACACTTTCACTGATGAAGAAACTTCCTGCTTACCGAGATAATCAGAACCAAGGTGTCTGGAGAGATCTTGGTAAGGAAGATAGTATTGTTGGCAAGCAAGTGTTAGTGGTGGGTGCTGGAAATATTGGAACACATGTTGCAAGAATCTTTCAGATGTTTGGGTGTAGGGTGGATGGAATTCGCCGCAAGATTTCTGAGGTCAATCATTCAAGTCAGAGTCAGAAGAAAACTTTGCATAATCCACAAGAATCATTTCATAGTATGAGCCCAATTACTGAATTGGATCATTTATTGCTGCAAGCAGACATTGTGGTTCTATGCTTACCGTCCAAGAAGGAAACCTGGCACATTCTTGATGAACGTCGCTTAGGCCTAATGAAACCATCTAGCATTCTAATCAATGTGGGAAGGGGTTCTCTCATTGATACGGAAGCCTTAGTGAAGGTATTGCAAGAAGAACGAATTCAAGGAGCAGGACTGGATGTGTTAGAAGAGGAACCACTTAGTCCAGACCATCCTTTATGGAAATGCAAAAATGCTATTATAACACCTCATATTACAGGAGGAAGTTTTGGGCATTTGGATGTGACTAGTAAGCTTATATTTGACATTTTGGCAGACAATTTAGAACGATATTTGGCGGGAGAGCCACTAAAGAATCAGGTTAATTTCTTATAGATTAACTTATTGCTTAATGAAAAATTTTATATAATAATTAGTTGTTATTTTTGTAACCATAATAGCATCACAAATAGCAGGTAAGTCTATTCGATTACCTGCTATTTGTGATATACTTCATTATAAAATATACACTTACAAAAAAGGAGAAAAATTATGTTAACAATAGGTTGTCATCTATCTGCATCAAAAGGGTATGCAGCAATGGGAAAGCAAGCGGTGTCTATTGGAGCCAATACCTTTCAGTTTTTTACACGAAATCCAAGAGGAGGTAGAGCCAAAGCCATTGTAGAAAAGGATGTGAACCAATTTTTGGAACTAGCCAAGGAAAATGGCATAGATATTATTCTGGCACATGCACCGTATACATTAAATGCTTGTTCTCCAGATGAGAGTGTTAGAGAATTCGCCATCAATACCTTTGAAGATGATTTAAGACGTATGGAATATACGCCAGGTAACTTGTATAATTTTCATCCGGGAAGCCATGTGGGACAAGGGGTGGAGATAGGAGTAGAGTATATTGCTGGTATGCTTAATAAGTTGTTAAAACCAGAGCAGACTACTATGGTGTTACTTGAAACTATGGCTGGTAAGGGAAGCGAAGTTGGCAAGACTTTTGGGGAACTGAAAGCAATCCTTGACCAAGTGGAACTTCAGGATAAGATGGGTGTTTGCTTAGATACCTGTCACGTTTATGATGCTGGCTATGATATTGTTAATAATCTTGAAGGTGTGTTAGACGAATTTGATCAGTTAATCGGTTTGGATAAATTAAAGGCAATTCATTTAAATGATTCCAAGAATTCTTTTGAAAGCCATAAGGATAGACATGAGAAACTTGGGGAGGGATCCATTGGCATGGAAGCAATTGAGAGAATTATTAACCATCCTAAGTTAAGACATTTGCCATTCTTTTTGGAAACGCCAAACGAGATCGATGGCTACGAGAAGGAAATTAAGGAAATGAAAAAGTTGTATCAGGGTGAATAGTTACTTCATACTAATTAAGATAAATACGGATAAATTATTAGACCAAAAAATATTTAAAAATTAGATTGACATTTTAAAATATCAGGTTTATTATAATTATATCGACCGACGGTCGAGAGAAAGGAGCAAGATATGAAAACAGTTAAAGAAGGCGAAGTCAGAAGACGAGAGATTCTGGTTGCGGCAAGAGAATTGTTCGTTAAGAAAGGATATGATCAGACTTCTGTCAATGATATCTTAAAGATTGTAGACATCGCCAAAGGAACCTTTTACTATTATTTTGCTTCCAAGGAAGAAGTGCTAGAAGCAATTATTCTTGATATTGTGGAGGAAGGAGCAAGAAGGGCGGAGAAGATCATAAAAGACCAATCCATCCCTTTGGTAAATCGAATTATGTTGGCAATTATGGCACAGGCTCCAGAATTTGAAGGATCTGATGAGATAAAGGAAGAACTACACAAGGTTGAGAATGCTAAACTTGAGCGTTTATATTTAAGAGAGATGCTAAAGCGAATGACACCTGTTTTGCAGGAAACAGTACAGGATGGTATCGATCAGGAGATTTTCCATATGGATTATCCTACCGAATGTATTGAATCCATCTTGCTACTGGGACATATGATGTTTGATTGCGATGTGTTTGATTGGAAGATGGAGGAATACCCCAAAAAAATACAGGCATTTTTGTGTAATATAGAACGAATCATGGGTACTAAAGTAGGAGAATTGAATAGCTTTATGCAAATGTTTGGACAGATGCAATGAATTGGCAAATAAGCCAATTCTCTTTTTACTCAATTACCGACCGATGGTCGGTAAATAGTTGAAACATTAAGAGGAAATAAAACAGCGCAAGTAAAGAAATAGAAGCAAATATAAAAGTAAAATGCGTCATAAAACAATATATTTTATACCAAGTGTAATTGAATTAGGAGGATAACAATGAATCAGCAAATAGATGTTACTCAGAATGAATATAACATAATTGATAATAGAAAAAAGGCAATGAATCAATTCACCATATTAGTGGCTGGACAGTTTATATCTAGTATCGGAAGTGGTTTAACAGACTTTGGTTTAGCTATTTATGTATTAGCTCTCACTGGATCCGTAATGGCTACCTCCATCGTCAGTATCTGCGCCTTTCTTCCTTCCATTCTTCTAGCGCCAGTAGGTGGGGTGTTAGCGGATCATTACGACAGAAGAAAGATGATGATACTTGGAGAATTGCTTTCTGGATTAGGTTTGGTGATCTGTCTTGTTACCATACAAAGTGGTAATCCCTCACTAGTGGTAATCTGCATTGGTGTTGGAGTTAGCTCATTATTTACAGCGTTAATGGAACCTGCATTTAAGGCCACGGTGACCGATCTACTATCAGAAGAAGACTTTGCAAAGGCAGGTGGTTTCGTTCAGATAGCAAGTAGTGCGAAACTTCTGATATCTCCATCCATAGCAGGTTTATTGTTACAGATTACAGGTGTTAGTACCTTGATATTAATTGATATTGTTACATTCTTTACTACTGTGCTAACGATTTTAGTAGTAAAAAAAGGTATGGATAGTAAACAAAGAGAGGAAGCTGGGCTTAACTTTCTTGATGAATTTAAGGAAGGCATTGCAGCCATTCGTGGTAAAAGAGGTATTGTAGCCTTGATTGTGATTATGACGTTCTCCGTATTCTGCCTTGGTTTTGTACAGATTTTATGCAAACCATTAATTCTAGCATTCTCTCATGAAACAGAACTTGGTATTCTTGCAACAGTGAGTGCAATGGGTATGATGGTTGGAAGTATTGTGGTTAGTTGCAAAAAAAATATCAAATCCCATGTAAAAATGCTTTCCTTTGGATTATTTGGTTGTGGAATCTTCTTTGCACTGATGGGAGCAAGAGAAAATCTATTCTTAATTACCTTGTTTGGATTTCTAATGTTTGTATTTATGCCAGCCATACAGATTGGAGCAGAGGTTTTAATACGTAAAAATCTTGCCAATGAAGTGCAAGGCCGTGCGTTTGGATTAATTGGATTTATTACTCAGATGGGTTATATCTTAGCTTATTTGTTATCGGGAGTGCTATCTGATTATGTGTTTGAACCATTTATGAGTGGAGACAGTCAAGTGGCTATAGAGATTAGTAAAGTAATAGGAATTGGAGCGGGAAGAGGAATCGCGCTGCTGATCTTGATTGCAGGTGTGGCATTGGCTGTGATAGGAATTGTTGTTTTGGGTCTAAAAAGTGTAAAAACATTGGAAGAGGAGAGGAACGAGAATGAAACTACTACTAAGTCTTGTACAGAAGGATTTTAAGAGAAATCGTGCAATTACTACAGCGCTAGCTGTATTTCTAATTCTTTCGGCACTATTTATGGCGGGGGGATTAAGAGTTACGGGCAGCATGATTTCTTCCTTAAATGGTTTAAACAAGTTAGCGTTACCACCGGAGTATCTACAGATGCATAAAGGAACCTATGAAGAAGAAGCCTTTGACCAATTTATAAAATCGCACAAATATATTAAGGATTCCTTGGTTGTCAAAATGTTAAATATTAATAATACTAATATCATTTATCAGGGTGAAACTTTAGAAAACTGTCTTATGGATAATGGATTTGTTGTTCAAAATGAAGGCTTTGATTATCTGTTAAATATGGAGAACGAGATTGCTGATGTTTCAACAGGTGAGATTGGAGTTCCTGTCTACTATGCCATGGAATATGGTATTCAGGTGGGCGATAAGATTGTCTTGCAGGAAGATGATTATCGGAAGGAACTTACCGTATCAACCATCATACGTGATGCTCAGATGAATGCAGCGCTTACCTCTTCCAAGCGATTATTAATTACACAGGCAGACCTTAGTGATATTAGTCAGCACATGGGAGAATGGGAATATTGCTTTGAATTCTTGTTAAATGAGGATGCATCTACAGCAGTGTTACAAAAGGATTATATGGATGCTGGTTTGCCTTCTAACGGGGTAGCAGTAACAGGCAGTCTTCTTACCATGCTGAACGCCTTTTCCTATGGAATAGTAGCATTCATCATTATTGCCATCAGTTTTCTTTTAATAATGATTGCCGTGTTGTGCCTATCCTACATTATTGAGGCAACCATGGCTGATGAAAATCATACCATTGGAGAGATGAAAGCAATTGGATTTTCAGGAAGATCCATTGTGAAATTATATTTAATGAAATATAACATTCTTATGCTAATCGCAGGTGTCAT
The DNA here is from genome assembly GCA_023420935.1 of Bacillota bacterium. Classification (GTDB taxonomy): domain Bacteria; phylum Bacillota; class Clostridia; order Lachnospirales; family Lachnospiraceae; genus Mobilisporobacter. The sequence goes on from JAEZUR010000120.1 coordinate 15,160, forward strand.
TGGCTATCTTGCTGCAATTCCATTAGGTAATCTATTCGCCACATCGGTGATTCAGTATTGTGGGCAAGGCAATACCACTTGGATGAAATGGGTATTTCCATTGGTGGGAATTCTGCTACTTAGCTTGCTAGTTATGATCCGATGCCGTCGCACCATAAGAAGGAATTTAAAACATACAGTAATCGAGCTAATGAGAGGTGAAGAACATATTAAGAAAGAAGGACATTACTCGTTATCTTTAAGGAGTATGAAACACCGTAATCTTACTATTGCTCTTGGGGAACTTAAGTGTAAATGGAAGGAATATACCGTGATCTTTTGTGTGTTTTCCTTTTCCTCCTTCTTGATCTTGTTACCAATGAACATGAAGAACACCATTGAAAATCCATCTTTTATTACGTATATGGGAGTTGGAGAATGTGATATTCGTATTGATATGCCTTATAACGAGAACCTAGGGAAACTAAAAAATGACGTGTTGGACTATTTAGAACAGGATACCCAGATTGAAAAGTATGCTATTTATCAAAATGGTTATGTTCAGTCAATGAATGTGGATGGGGACATGGAATACATTCGCTTACAGCATGGGGATGAATCTGTATTTCCACTAGAATACCTGGAGGGAAGTATGCCAGGTCAGAAGAAGGAGATTGCTCTTTCCTCTTTAGAAGCGACCGCACTTGGGAAAAAAGTTGGTGATCTTCTTACAGTAACTTATCGAGGACAAGAAATTAAATTAACCATTAGCGGTATTTATCAGGATATTACGTATGGTGGTAAGACAGCAAAAGCTGCAATAGCATTTGAGGAAAAGGATGTTGAAGCATATATATTGTATGTTGATGTGCGAGATGGTGTATCCATTCAAGATAAGACAAAGGAACTTAGAAGTATCCTAACAGATAGTAAAATTACACCAGTGAGCGAGTTCATCTCTCAGACATTAGGAGGTATTAGTGAAAGTATGGCAATGGTAGAAGTGGTCGCGTTCCTTATTTCTCTTCTCTTAATTATGCTGATTACTATAATGTTCTTACAATTAATCACAGCTAGAGAACATAGTGCAATCGCCATTAAGAAAGCCATTGGGTTTACCAATGAAGATATAAGGATTCAGTTTGGAATTCGAATTCTCATTATACAATTACTGGCTATCCTAGTTGGAACTTTTTTAGCCAATTATCTAGGTGAAGCAGTCTTTGGAGTAATGCTATCTTCTAAGGGAATATCAAAGATCACTATGTTAGTAGAGCCACTCACCGCATACCTGCTTAGCCCAGCAGCGCAGATAGTAGTAGTCCTATTTACAGTAATCGTGGGAACTAAAGTTGTTAGAAACTATCATATTAGAGATCAAATAATGGAATAAGGAGAAAAGCCATGATAAAAATAGAGCAGATTAGTAAATCATTTAAACAGACTCAAGTATTACGAGATATATCCTTTGAAATAAAGAAAGGAGATTTTATTGCAGTCATGGGGCCATCGGGTTCTGGCAAATCAACACTTCTCTATAGTGTGAGTGGAATGGATGGAATTAATAAAGGCAGGGTTGTATTTGAAGGTACGAATATCTCTAGCATGTCAGAAGAAAAATTATCTAAATTCCGTTTGAGTAAAATGGGATTCGTATTCCAGAATGCACAGATGTTAAAGAATTTATCTATCTTTGATAACATAACACTACCCGGTCTGGTTGCTCAAACAGAATCATCAGAGCAGATAAGAAAAAGAGCTATGGATCTGATGAAACACATGGAGATTACAGAAATTAAAGATCGAGATATTAGAGAAGTATCTGGTGGACAGTTACAACGAGCTTCTATCTGCCGTGCCATGATTAATCGACCAGAAATCTTGTTTCTAGATGAGCCAACAGGGGCTTTAAATTCGGAGGCTACCAATCAAGTACTATCAATCTTAGAAGATTTAAATAGTGATGGAATGACCATAATGACAGTAACCCATGACCCTCGCGTGGCTGCTAGAGCGAAGAAGGTTCTCTATATTCGAGACGGGCGGATTGCGGCTTGTAAGGAGTTTAAGAAAGGCGCAGATAAGGAACAGGAGTTGGAGGAATGGTTGTTGAATGAAAGTTGCCAGTGATTGACATAGATGATATAATGAGAAAAATTGTAAAAAAGTAGAATGGGAAGTGTCGTTGAGAAATTGCAAGATATTAATTGTATTTGTCTGCAGGTTTTAAATTCCAGATTAGAAACATAAAATATAAAAATCTATAAATGGAAAGAAGGCTAGCTATGGATGATTTTAATGTAGTAAAATCTTTAATCGGTGAAGATGTAATGGAAGAAGAACTAAAGTATGTAGATTGTTATGTGCATAATAAAGTGGGACTGTTTATACCTAGTGTAGGTGCATGTCAGTATGCGCAAAGACCTCTTCATACACATCCTTCCTACATGTTTATTATTGCATTTGCGTTTGATGGTGTTACCTTAAAACCAAGTATTCGCATCAAGGAAAACCATTATTTCGCAACAGCATTATCACCCGATATTCCTCACAATGATCTGGACGAATTGGAGAACCATTATTACTGCATTTTAATTGAAAAAGAATATTTTGAAGAACAGTACAAAATGTATTCCGAGGAAAAGCCTGATTTTCAATGGAAGGAATTTGCAATCTGTCATGATATTTTAAAAACCTTAAATACATTTGCATTTGAATATAGCAAGAAAATGCAGAATGCAGATGTTACATTGTCGGCACAGACAACGATTATTACCCACTGGTTGATTCGAAGTATATTAGGGGAAAATTATGATATGCGGGCAATCTCTTCTAATTATGCAGTGGCGCGTGCAGAGCATTATATTGAACAACATTTTAATGAAGTGGTTACCGTTCGGCAATTGGCAGAGTTGGGCAATATGTCCGTTTCCAGCTTTAATCGTCTGTTTAAGAAAGAAACCAATTTGACGCCCATCGAATATTTAATAGAAATAAGAATTGAGAAATCGAAAAAATTACTTCGAAGAAAAGAAATCCCTGTTACCGAGGTGGCAATGCGTTGTGGTTTTGGAAGTAGTTCACATTTTGCATCCAGCTTTAGTAGGATTTATAATATCACTCCATCGGAATATCGAAGTTCTTATTGTAACTAAGTAAATTATGTGAAATGGTTGTTTTTTGATAGTTTTTGCTTGGATTTTGAAAGTGTACGTACTTGTTTTCCACTATAATAGTAACATCATTTTCAAAGGAGGATACATATATGATGAAAGAAGAAATGTTTCAATTAATGAATGCCAATCCAGTGTTTCATTTAGCAACCATGGATGGTGACCAACCTAGAGTAAGAGGAATGTTATTGTTTCGAGCTGATGAAGATGGAATCATTTTTCACACAGCATCCACAAAGGATGTATTTACGCAGATTAGTAAGAATCCAAAGGCAGAATTATGTTTTCAAGGACAGGGAAGCCAAATCAGAGTAGCAGGAACGTTAGAGCTAGTGAAGGATGAGAAACTAAAAGAGGAAATATATAGTCATCCGTCTAGAGCATTTTTGCAAGCTTGGAAAGAAAATGGGATTGATGGGTTGTTGCAGATTTTTAGATTAAAAAATGGTACTGCTGTGGAATGGACTATGGCTACTAATTTTGAACCAAAAGATCCAGTACAATTGTAGCAATCATGTAGGGAGCAAGAGCTCCCTTTTTTTCGTTCTCAAAATAATAAAACGTAGGTCCTAAAGCAACTGTTTTAGTAAAATAATTAGCATTTTTTATGCATTCCCAGTTATAAATTCTTGACAAGGAAACCACAATTGTCTATAATATGGTCAGAAGATTTGAGCAAAGGGCATAGGTGTTGATTATTACATACTGTCATGTCTTGGGCTCATTTTTATTTAGAAGATGAATAAAGGAGATATAATATGAAAAAGACATTAGCATTATTATTAGTTACTGCTTTAACAGCAGCTATGTTTGTTGGATGTGGAACAAAGAATGAAACTGGTAATGCACCAGCAACAGAAGATGTAGCAACAACAGAAGATGTAGCAACAACAGATGACGCAGCAGCAACAAGCGATGCAGGTGATAAAACATGGGTTATCGCAACAGATACTGTATTCAAACCATTTGAGTACACTAATGAGAAGAATGAATTTGTAGGTATTGACGTTGATATTCTTGCAGCAGTAGCAGAAGATCAAGGATTTAAATATGAATTACAGAGCCTTGGATGGGATGCGGCAGTTGCAGCAGTTCAGTCAGGTCAAGCAGATGGTATTATTGCTGGAGCTACAATCAAACAGGAACGTATCGATTCAGGTTGGATTTTCTCAGAAGGTTACTACGATGCAACTCAGACTTTTGTAGTTGCTGAAGGAAGCGATATTAAAGCGTTAGCAGATTTAAAAGGCAAAAATGTTGCAGTGAAAAATGGTACAGCAGGTGCTGACTTTGCAAACAGCTTAAAAGATGAATACGGATTTACAGTAACTACATTTGAAGATTCACCTACTATGTATCAAGATGTTATTCTTGGAAATAGTGCTGCATGTGTAGAAGATACTCCAATTATGGCAGCTTCTATTAAAGAAGGCGGTCTTGCTCTTCAGATTCCAGCAGGTATGGAAAGTGAAGGAGCTCCATATGGTTTTGCTATCATGGATAAAGCTGATCAAGAACTTCTTGATATGTTCAATAAAGGACTGGCTAACATTAAAGCAAGCGGAAAATATGATGAAATCCTTAATAAATATTTAAAATAATATCAAAAGGTAATTAGTGCGATAGATTTTTAAATAAACTGGATTAATCTTAAGTGCGGACGTGGGAGACCTGTTTTGGGTAGCTCACGTTCTTGCTGTTATTCTGTAATGATAATCGAAATAATAGATGAGGAGAAGGAATCGATGATCAAGATTATTGAAACATATGGTTCAATGCTACTTGGAGCATTGGGCAAGACATTACTACTTACATTGTTATCACTGTTTTTCGCTATGATTCTTGGTATGATTTTTGCATTGATGAATGTAGGCAAAAAACGTTTTTTCAATTTGGTAGGTACCGTTTATGTTGATGCAGTACGTGGCGTACCACTGATTGTTCTAGCATATTTTATTTATTTTGGTTTACCAGCTGGAATTAAAATGTTAGGTGTGGAGGAATTTAGATTGTCTGCACTTCAAGCCGGTACCATTGCGCTTGCTATGAATTGTGGTGCTTATATGGCTGAAATTATTCGTGCAGGTATTGAAAGTGTTGATAGAGGACAGATGGAAGCAAGTAGAAGTCTTGGTTTAACTTATGGAAAAAGTATGCGATTAGTGGTATTACCACAGGCGATTCGTACTATGATTCCATCTATTATTAACCAATTTATTATAACATTAAAAGATACTTCCATCCTTTCTGTTATCGGTTTCCCAGAACTAACGAATATGGGTAAAACCATTAGTGGTAATACATTTAAGAGTTTGGAAACTTGGGCGATTGTTGGTGTAATGTATATGGTTGTTATCATTACTCTCAGTAAGATTGCTAAAAAAGTGGAAAGGAGAGTAAACCGTGGAAGATAGAAAAAACATCATAAGTGTTTCGAATTTAAAGAAAGACTTCGGTAAGTTAGAAGTCTTAAAAGATATGAGTATCGATATTGCAGAAGGTGAAGTGGTTGTATTATTAGGACCATCTGGAAGCGGTAAATCAACTTTCCTTCGTTGTTTAAATCAACTAGAAGTTGCAACCGGTGGCACAATACTAATTGATGGACAGGATGTAACAGATAAGCATACTGATATTAACAAGGTGCGTGAAAACATCGGTATGGTATTCCAGCATTTTAACCTTTTCCCACATAAAACTGTATTAGAAAATATTATGCTAGTTCCAGTAGAATTAAAGAAAATGACGAAAAGTGAAGCCAAAGATAAAGGGATGCAACTATTAAGACGTGTAGGTATGGAAACCAAAGCAGATGCTTACCCATCTCAGTTATCTGGTGGACAGAAACAACGTGTAGCTATTGCAAGAGCCCTTGCAATGAATCCAGATATTATGCTATTTGATGAACCGACTTCAGCCTTAGATCCAGAGATGGTAGGAGAAGTTCTTAATGTTATGCAGGAATTAGTTGCAGATGGTATGACTATGGTGGTAGTAACCCATGAAATCGGTTTTGCAAAAGAAGTGGCAGACAGAATTGTTTTTATGGATGCTGGATATATTGTAGAACAAGGATCTCCGTTGGAAGTAATTAATAATCCAAAAGAGCCTAGAACCATTGATTTCTTAAATAAAGTTTTATAATCTATTTGGAGGAAAATCCTATGAAAAAGATTATTACAATTAGTCGGGAATTTGGTGCCGGCGGTGGAGAAATTGGAAGAATCGTTGCGGAAAATTTGAAATACGAATTTTATGATAAAGAGATTATTTTAGAAGCAGCTAGAGAATCTAATGTAGATATTAATAGTATGCTAAAATGGGATGAGAAAGTTCCAATGAACTTTGGATTTGCCCAGAGCCTTTTTGATTTTTATAACAAACCATTAAGTGAAAAACTGTTCCAGATTCAACAACAAGTAATAAAAGAAGTTGGCGAACACGGAAACTGTGTTATAGTTGGGCGAAATGCCAATACTATCTTAAAGGAATTTGATAATGGGTTACATGTATTTGTGTACGCAGATCAAAATTGGCGATTAGAGCGAATGAAGGGTAAAGTCACAGGGGAAGCTGCTAATAGACTGAACGAAGAAATACGTTCTATTGATAAGACACGTAAAAAATATTGTTCTTATTACACCAATACAGAATTTGGTGTAGCAGATTATTACGATATATGCTTAAATACCTCTACACTTGGAATTGAAACTTGTGCAGATATTATCTGTAATTTGGCAAGGAAGTAAAAGTTCTATGTTAAGTGTTGGTAAGAGTTGATAATAACTCGTACCAACACAGACTTAGGGCTTTTTTTAGTTCAATCAGAAAGAAAACCTAGCGTAATTATAAAGAATGAATTGACATATTCTAAGACGAGAAGTATAATTATTGAATTAAAATGTATAAATATACACATGCACAGCATGTCCATATACAAATTGTTAATTATATAATTTATATGAAAAGGTAGGTATCTTTTATGAAAAAGAAAATATTTGTAGACGGTCAAACTGGAACAACAGGATTGAAAATACATGAACGCTTAGGTATGTATTCAGAACTTGAGATGATTACAATAGATTATGAAAAAAGACGTGATCCAAATGAAAGAGCAAGGTTATTAAATGAGGCAGATATCGTATTCTTATGTTTGCCAGATGATGCAGCAAGAGAAGCAGTAAGTTTAATTGTAAATCCAGATACTAAAGTCATTGATGCTAGTACTGCACATAGAGCAAATCTTAACTGGGCATATGGGTTACCAGAATTATCGAATGAGCATCGAGAAGAAATCCGAATCAGCAAGAGAGTAAGTAACCCTGGATGTTATGCAACTGCATTTGTATTGTCTGTATATCCTTTGATACATCATAAAGTAATGCAAAAGGATTATCCTGTAAGTTGCCAAGGTATCACTGGTTATAGCGGTGGCGGCAAAGTGTTGATTGATAAGTATGAACAAAATAATGGAAATAATAATTATACAAAAGCTCCAAGACCATATAGCCTCACTCTTAATCACAAACATTTGCCAGAGATGACCTTGCGCACAGGTTTGGAAGAAAGTCCTATATTTGTTCCGGTTGTCTGTGATTATTATGAGGGTATGGTTACCTCAATACCGATTCATAACAAATTACTCTCCAAACCAATGGAAGCAAAAGCAATTCATGAATTATTATGCGAACATTACCAGAAACAAAAATTTGTGAAGGTGATGCCATATGCGGATGATAGTTACCTTTTTGACGGGGGACTGGATATTATGGCATGTAATGATACAAACAAGGCAGAAATCTTTGTATTTGGAAATGAAGCCAAGGGTACGACTTTAATTATGACAAGACTGGATAATCTGGGAAAGGGCGCTTCGGGTGCAGCGATTCAAAATATGAATATCATGCTAGGCTTGGATGAAGATTTACATTTATAATGTTCAGGGAGACAAACGTTGTGGAAAATATACCAAAACAATTCAATATAATAACACATTGACAAACCTTATAATTATATTATATAATTTTCACAATGGCTATGACGAAGAGAAGTAACGCAACTTATCGTTTCCAGTGAGTGGAGGACAGTGAGAACTCCATAAAATGAATTTGCGCGAATAACACTTTATCAGCTGCAATCTGAACATTAGAGTTTATCAGAATCGATACAGTATGTAACTGTATATATGTATAGACAACGCTAATCAGTAGGTGCGCCGTTCGCTGCGCGATAAGCAGATCGGTTATTTATAACCGTTGAGAGACTGTTAGTCAGTAAATCAGGTGGTACCGCGGACATATCTGTTCGTCCTGAACGTTTTCGTTTAGGATGGGCAGTTTTTTATTTTATATTTCATAGTAACAAAGGAGATAGTTATGAACACAGAAAATATTTATCGCAATAGGACGTTGGACAACGTTAGTGAAGCTGATATAAGCCAGACACTTAAGATTGCAGGATGGGTCGAAAACATCCGTGATCATGGTGGCGTATCATTTATTGATTTAAGAGACATGTACGGAGTAATGCAGGTAGTTATGCGTGATACTGCTCTATTAGAAGGTATTAACAAAGAAGATTGTATCTCTATCGAGGGTAAAATTGAACGTCGTGATGAAGAAACTTATAATTCTAAGATACCAACTGGTACTATTGAAATGGAAGCGCATGCAGTAGAAGTATTAGGAAAAGTATATAAACAACTTCCTTTCGAAGTAATGACATCCAAAGAGATTCGTGAAGATTTACGTTTAAAATACCGTTATCTTGACTTACGTAATAAGAAAGTAAAAGACAATATTGTCTTCCGTTCTGAAGTAATTAGCTTCTTAAGACAGAAGATGACAGAGATGGGATTCTTAGAGATTCAGACTCCTATTTTAAGTGCATCTTCACCAGAAGGTGCAAGAGATTATATCGTACCTTCTCGTAAATTCAAAGGAAAGTTCTATGCACTTCCTCAGGCACCACAGCAGTATAAACAGCTTTTAATGGTGTCTGGTTTTGATAAGTATTTCCAGATTGCACCTTGTTTCCGTGATGAGGATGCTCGTGCTGACCGTTCTCCAGGAGAATTCTATCAGTTAGACTTTGAAATGAGTTTTGCCACGCAGGAAGATGTATTCCGCACAGGAGAAGAAGTTCTTACAGCAGCATTTAAGAAATTTGCTCCAGAAGGATATGAAGTAACAGAAGCTCCTTATCCTGTAATTAGCTACAAACAAGCTATGTTAGAATATGGTTCTGATAAACCGGATTTACGTAATCCTTTAAAAATTGTGGATGTGACAGATTTCTTCCAGAGATGTACCTTTAAGCCTTTCCACGGTAAGACAGTTCGTGCTATTAAGGTTCATGCAGAAATGTCCAAAGGATTCCATGAAAAATTATTAAAATTTGCTACATCTATTGGTATGGGTGGTCTTGGTTACCTTGAAGTAGACAATGATATGACTTACAAAGGACCAATTGATAAATTTATTCCAGACGATATGAAGAAAGAGATTGCAGACATTGCAGGACTTGAAGCAGGAGATACTATTTTCTTTATTGCCGATAAAGAAGAACGTGCAGCTATCTATGCTGGACAGCTTCGTACCGAACTAGGTAACCGTCTTGACATTATTGAGAAGAACGCATACCGTTTCTGTTTCATTAATGACTTCCCAATGTTTGAATATGACAAGGAAGCGAAGCAGGTTATCTTTACGCATAACCCATTCTCTATGCCACAGGGTGGTTTAGAAGCGCTTAATACAAAAGATCCATTAGATATTCTTGCTTACCAGTATGATATCGTATGTAACGGTATTGAGCTTTCCTCTGGCGCGGTAAGAAATCATAATCTTGACGTAATGGTAAAAGCATTTGAGATTGCTGGTTATACAGAAGAAGACCTACAAGAAAAATTCGGTGCTTTATACAATGCATTCCAATATGGTGCACCACCACACGCAGGTATGGCTCCTGGCGTTGACCGTATGATTATGTTACTAAGAAATGAAGAGAACATCCGTGAGATTATTCCATTCCCAATGAACGGTAATGCGCAGGATCTTATGTGTGGGGCTCCAAATGAAGTAACGGAGATGCAGTTAAGAGAGGTTCATATCAAAATTAGATAATTACGGCTTATATTAAATTCAATAATTCAAAATGTATAATGAAAGGTAGCGGATATTAATCTGCTGCCTTTTTATACAATTCAATGGAAGCGGCTACGAGGAAGGTTGTGTTCATGAATATGTTTGCAGATAGAATCATTTGGTCGCCTTACCTTCCTAGGCATATTCGCTTTCGAGCCTCAAAGCGTAGTAAAAATGCCGCGAAAGTAGGCGTCATTTTTACCTGAGTCTCGAGTCGAACATAAGCAGCCGTCGTCAGTCGGTCTGACCAAGCTGATTCTATCTGCAAACATATTCATGCATTTACGTTATCGTTGCGTATGTTTAATATACTAGTCATAATGATAGATATTGTTAAATCGAACTAATAGTTAAATTTCTGTCTTTTATTCGAGCGTTAAATATTATATGCTATCGTTATATGAAAGATAAATATAGTTCTAAGTGAATGGTAATGATTAAATTGCTTAAGTATTAGTTGTATACTAAGCTAATACAAAAATTATCAAATTATTTTAATATTTCACTAAGTAGTTAATGGTAGAGTGTAGAAATCTATAAGCGAATTCATTACTCAGTAAACTACATGAATATTTTGAAGATTATTTTATGAAAAACTGTTTTATGCTATGGAGATGAGACTTGTCTTTGTAAGGCTCATCGGAATGTCTTGCATATCCTGTTTTGAATGAAATAATGTTCAAAATATTCTTCATAGTGTAGGAATTAGCCATGCTAGTCATTCTTCATAGTGTAGAATATAACCAATGGTTTTCGTAAAGGTAAGGAGGAATTTGATATGCAAACTATAAGATTAGGGAAAACGGAGATTGTTACGAATAAGAATGGGTTTGGGGCGCTTCCGATTCAGAGGGTTACGGAGGAAGAGGCGGTTTATTTGATTCGTAAGGCGTATGAGGGTGGTATTACTTTTTTTGATACGGCGCGTTTTTATACGGATAGTGAAGTGAAGTTGGGAGTTGCGTTTCGGGGGATTCGAGAGAAGGTTTTTATTGCTTCTAAGACGGCTGCAGTAACAGTTGACGCATTTTGGAAAGACCTTGAGATGACACTTTCCAATCTGGAAACGGATTATTTGGATATTTATCAATTTCATAATCCTGCTTTTTGTCCGAAACCGGGAGATGAAAGTGGGGTTTATGATGCCATGCTGGAAGCGAAACAACAGGGGAAGGTTAGACATATTGGAATTACCAATCATAGACTTGCCATTGTTCTGGAAGCGGTGGAATCGGGGTTGTATGAGACATTGCAATTTCCATTTTCTTATTTGGCTACAGAGAAAGAGATTGAGTTGGTAGAGAAATGTAGAGAAAAAGATATGGGATTTATTGCAATGAAAGCCCTATCTGGTGGATTGATTACGAATTCTAAGGCTGCCTATGCTTATCAAGCTTTGTACAAAGATATACTTCCAATCTGGGGTGTGCAGAGAGAGTCTGAATTAGATGAATTCTTATCCTACATAGAGAATCCACCTGTTATGGATCAGGAGTTACAAGCAGTTATTGATAAAGATAGGCAGGAGTTATTAGGTGAATTCTGTAGAGGTTGCGGATATTGTATGCCTTGCCCAGTTGGAATTGAGATTAATAACTGTGCCCGCATGACTCTTTTGTTAAGAAGAGCTCCACTAGAGTTGCAACTAACGCCACAGATGCAAGAGAAAATGATGTTAATAGAAAAATGCTTACAGTGTGGAAAATGTAAGAGTAAATGTCCTTATCAACTAGATACTCCGGCTCTTCTGGCAAAGAATCTAGATGACTATAAAACTGTATTAATGAATGGACTATAAAATATCTTGGTTATAGAAAGGTTTTAAATAGCTAAAAAAGGCGGTATAAATACTTTTATTGTATTTGATGCTTTGGCGATTTAAAGTTCCTATTGACAATTACGATTTATTTGTATAAAATGTGTAGTTGTAAATTAAAAAATAAAGATTCGAGGTGAAAAGATGATTAACTTTTCTTGCTAATTTTAATAAGCATAATAGAGCGAGCCATATCGACAGATACTGTCGTAGCTTTTGTTATGCAAATGCAAGAAAGTTATGAATCTAAACACTCACATAGATATCCTTATCAAATCATATCCTGATTTGGTGATGTTGTATTTAGGAGCTGCAAGAATAACTTTTCTTGCAGCTTTTATTTTGTGAAAATAACATAAGCCAATTAACGATATGGTTCTAATACAGGAGGTATGGGAATGTCTTTAATAAATGTAACGAATTTAACGTTTTCCTATGAGGGAAGCTATGATAATATTTTTGAGAAGGTAAGTTTTCAGATAGATACAGACTGGAGACTGGGTTTTACTGGACGTAATGGGAGAGGTAAAACCACATTTTTAAATCTTCTACTTGGTAAATATGACTATAGTGGTAGTATTTCTACTAATGTAGAATTTGAATATTTTCCTTATGATGTAAAAGATCAAGAACAATTTACCCTTGATGTGATTAAGGAAATCACACAAGAAACTATGGATTGGGAGATAATGCGAGAATTATCCTTGTTAGAAGTGGAAGATGATGTTTTGTACCGACCATTCGCCACTCTATCGAAAGGGGAACAAACCAAGGCATTGTTAGCAGCGTTATTCTTGAAGGAAAATAGCTTCCTGCTAATTGATGAGCCAACTAATCACCTTGATGCCGAAGCGCGTATGAAACTTAGTAATTATTTCAGGAAGAAGCATGGGTTTATTTTAGTATCACATGATAGAGCCTTTCTGGATAATTGTATTGATCACATACTCGCCATTAACAAAACGAATATAGAGATACAAAAGGGTAATTTCTCATCATGGTGGAGAAATAAAGAACTGCAAGATGGATTCGAACAAGCGGAAAATGAAAAGTTAAAGAAAGATATTAATCGTTTGGCAAGTTCGGCAAAGAATACTACCAATTGGTCTGATAGTGTGGAAGCAAGCAAATTTGGATCAACGAATTCAGGAAGTAAATTAGACAAAGGATATGTTGGTCATAAGGCTGCCAAGATGATGAAACGGGCAAAAAATATAGAACGTCGTCAACAAACTATGCTAGATGAGAAATCAAAGCTTCTAAAGAATATAGAAACAAAAGAGAGTTTGCAAATTATACCAAAGGAATTCCATGAAACTCGGATAGTTGAACTATCTGACGTATCCATTACTTATGATGACAGAGTGGTATGTGAAAATGTTAATTTTACCATAGAACAAGGCGATCGAATTGCATTAAAGGGGAAGAATGGATGTGGGAAATCCAGTATATTAAAATTAATCTGTGGTGAAGAGATTCCACACAGAGGAAACGTTATTAAAAATAATCAACTTATCATTTCTTATGTATCACAAGACACATCAGATTTAAATGGTAGTCTAGCAGATTATGCAAAGGAACAAGATATCAATGAAAGTCTATTTAAGTCCATACTTACAAAACTCGACTTTTCAAGAGAACAATTTGAGAAAAAGATGGAGGATTTTAGTGGAGGACAAAAGAAAAAAGTTCTGATAGCAAGGAGCCTTTGCCAACAAGCCCATCTTTATATCTGGGATGAGCCATTAAATTTTATTGACGTAATATCACGTATGCAGATAGAAGAATTATTAATGGAACATGAAGTAACAATTCTATTTGTAGAGCATGATTCAACCTTTTGTGAGAATATAGCAACAAAAATAATCGAACTATAAGATGTAATTAGGATGTAGGCAATAGGGTGAATAAACTTATCTAAGGATTAGCGAGAATAATGTATTTGTCGTTGAAGGGCCAAATATATTATTCTCGTTCTAATTCATTAAGAAAATTAGTTATTATTCAGTAAAAGCTTTTGCTAGTAACAATGGAATCATTTACTCTGTATAAATCTGATTCTCCCCACTAATCGTATTTTGAATCGTTCGATTAATCACATCTATTGCACCCTCTATATCTCTCTTTTCAATACTTTCATAAAGCATTGTTGTATTCTGATATAAAGTGGAAATACCATATATTCTGCAATAGCGTTCCCACAGACTGGTAATCGGTAATCTAGAGGAATTGAATATCAATGGAAGTAGAGTGTTGCCCGAGATAATACTCAACTCATGATGAAAATGAAAAGCTTGCTCTGCTGCTTGCTCTGTTGTCTTTGCCTTACCGAGTTGATCCAATCGATCTTTTAAAAGATTAAGTTCGTCTTTCGTAATCTTAGGAATTGCTAGTTGAACGGCAAGGGTATCCATAAGGATGCGAACCTCCAGGATGGATTTGATCTCTGACTTTCGAAGCATTCCTCCGTTATAACTCATAATGGAAATGAGTGTCTCTAGTGAACCATTTCTACGGTAATCTGCTACAAAGGTACCGATACGAGGCTTTATGATCAGGAAACCTTTTTTGGCCATCTCCACAATTCCTCCATTTACAACGGAACGACTTACTTGCATCATGTCCGCTAGTTCTCGTTCGGTGGGAAGCTTGGAGCCGATCTCCATTTTCCCTGATAAAATTCTATTTTCTAATTCTTGAATGAATAATTCTTTTAGTGTAGGTGTACTTAATTTACCAAATTCCATTTCTGACCTCCAAACTGGTACTGTTGGTTGTACCAAGTAATAATAATATAGACCTAAATGATGAGATAATCAAGTGATAAAAATATATTTGATAAAAATATACCATTATACTTGATAAATATGGCAATGAATGTTAAAATTTAGACATATATATCATATCTATTATCTGGTATGACCAGATAAAACGTAAGACTAATCTAGGTGGTAATATATGCAGTAATTATACAGTAATAAAGTACCTAGAATAGATAGAATAATTAGGTGGAGGTAGAAAGAATATGGATCCTTTCAAAATTCTTGAAATCAAAGAAAGTATTTTTGAGGATAATGATCGACAGGCAGAATTGGTACGTGAGGAATTAAAGAAAGATAAGACCTTTCTTTTGAATCTTATGTCATCGCCAGGCTCAGGAAAAACAACAACAGTATTAAGAACTATCGAGGCATTAAAGGATGAAATGAGTATCGGTGTAATGGAGGCAGATATTGATTCTGATGTGGATGCCGCAACCGTTGCAAAGACGGGTGCCAAAGTAATTCAGTTACATACAGGTGGTATGTGTCATCTGGATGCAGATATGACGAGACAAGGTCTAGAAGGATTAGGTACGCAAGGGATAGATTTCGCTATTCTTGAAAATGTGGGTAATCTAGTCTGTCCTGCTGAGTTTGATACAGGAGCTTCTAAGAATGCTATGATCCTAAGCGTACCGGAAGGAGACGATAAGCCACTGAAATATCCGTTGATGTTCTCTATCGTAGATGTGTTATTAATTAATAAGGTGGATACCTTAGGAATCTTTGATTTTGATATAGAAGCAGTAAAGGCGCGTGTCAAGAAATTAAATCCAAATATTATAGTAATTCCAATCTGTGCGAAGACAGGGGAAGGAATGGACGAATGGATTCAGTGGATACGAAAAGAAGTGAGTAACTGGAACGAATAAAATTGGGGGGTATTACATATGGCAAAACAAAAAGTACTTGCATTAGCGAACAAGATCGCAGCAGGAATCACTGGTGGGGTGGTGAGAGTAAAAGCAACTGATCCAGAATATAAAATTCTAGAGCCGGTTACAACAGATGAGATGGCAGAAGTTGCACTTTGCCTAGAAATTCGTAAGCCAAAAAAGGTAGAGGAAATCGCTGTTCTATGTAAAAAGCCAGTCAACGAAGTGGAAGAAATATTGAAAAAGATGGCAGTTGACGGTTCGATTAAAATGGAACACATTAATGGAGTGGATGAATATTTTCTTGAACTGTTTGTACCAGGTGTTATGGAATACATGGTTGCAAACAAAGAGAATGTGGAAAAGTATCCAATTATCGGAGAATGTTTTGAAGAATATACAAGAAAATTGGGAGGAATATTAGCAGGTAATCTCCCTGTCGGTATGGGTGTTATGAGGGTAATCCCAATCGAAAGTGCAGTGGAAGGGGATACGAGAAGAGCGTCCTACGAGGAAATCTCTTATCTTTTAAATAAACATGATATCTTTTCTGTAGCAGATTGTGCTTGTCGTACTTCAATGCGAATTATTGGGGAAGGATGTGGCCATACCGTGGAAGAAATGTGTATCCAATTAGGGCCAGCAGCAGACTTCTATATTCGAACAGGTAGAGGAAGAAGCATTACTAGAGAAGAAGCCATTGAGATCTGTCAGCAGGCTGAAAAAGAAGGATTAGTACATCAGATTCCTAATTTATCAGGTCCTGGAGAAGCACTTGCCATCTGTAATTGCTGTGGATGTTCTTGCTTTGGATTAAGAAATGCCAATCTATTTCGTAATCCTGACTTTTCAAGATCTAATTATGTGGCAACCGTGGATCGTGATAAATGCGTGGCTTGCGGTGAATGCGTTGAGAATTGCCAAGCTAATGCATTGGCTTTAGGAGAACATTTATGTTCCAAAGGTGCACCTACTCCAGTAATTGAGAAAGATACGCCAAATGATACCAGATGGGGAAAAGATAAATGGAATCTAGATTATCGTCATCGTAAAGTGGTAGATGAGAGTGGTACCAGCCCTTGTAAAACAGAATGTCCAGCACATATTGCCATACAGGGTTATATCAAGATGGCATCACAAGGAAGATATCGAGAAGCGTTAGAATTAATTAAGAAAGAAAATCCACTTCCTGCAGTCTGTGGACGTATTTGCCCTAGAAAATGTGAATCAGCATGTACGAGAGCAGGTGTAGATGAACCAATAGCAGTAGATGAGATTAAGAAATTTATAGCTGATCAGGACTTGAAGGCAGAACACCGATTTGTACCAGAGACAAGAGCTACTAGACCAGAAAAGATAGCAGTGATTGGAGCGGGTCCAGCTGGTCTATCTTGTGCTTATTACTTAGCCTTAGATGGTTATCAAGTGACTGTGTATGAAAAGCAGCAGAAACTTGGTGGTATGTTAACTCTTGGAATTCCATCTTTCCGATTGGAAAAGGAGATCGTTAACTCTGAAATTGATGTATTAAAGGAAATGGGAGTAACATTTAAGGCAGGAGTTGAAGTTGGGAAAGATATTTCACTAGCTGATTTAAGAAAAGAAGGATACAAAGCTTTCTATGTAGCCATTGGTGCGCAAGCTGGCAGAACATTAGGTTTAGAAGGGGAAGAAGCGGAAGGCGTATATACTGGAGTTGATTTTCTACGAAAAGTAAGTCTAGGGGAAGACCTACAATTAGATGGTAAAGCGATTGTCATTGGTGGAGGAAATGTAGCTATTGACGTTGCAAGAACAGCGGTTAGAATCGGTGCCTCCAATGTAGCAATGTATTGTTTAGAGAACCGTGGGGAAATGCCTGCTTTGGAAGAGGAGATAGAGGAAGCATTATCGGAAGGAATCCTAATTAACAACGCTTGGGCTCCAAAGAAAATACTTCAAGAAAATGGTCGTGTGACAGGTGTAGAATTTAAGAAATGTACCGCTGTATTTGATGAGAATGGTAAATTCAATCCAAAATACGATGAAACTGATACCATGGTTGTAGAAGCAAATTATGTCTTAATCTCTGTAGGCCAAGGAATGGACTGGGGAACCTTATTACAGGATTCCAAGATAGAGTTAAATCCAAATAACACAATAAAAGCAAACAATATTACATACCAGACGGGTGAGCCAGATGTATTTACTGGCGGAGATGCTTTGACAGGACCAAAATTTGCAATCGATGCCATTGCGTTAGGAAAACAAGGATCAATTTCCATCCATCGCTATGTACATGGAGATAATCTTGCAATAGGTCGTGAGAGAGAATACCATGCACTTGATAAAGAAATGTTAAATATGGATAGCTATGATGCAATGCCAAGACAAAGGCCAATCCATGTAGAAGGAAGTAAGTCTAAGGAGACCTTCAAAGATTTACGTGTTACTTTTACAGAAGAACAGATTAAGAAGGAAACACAAAGATGTCTAAGCTGTGGTGCTGTAGTAGTAGATCAATATCAATGTGTGGGCTGTGGTCAATGTACAACCAAGTGTAAGTTTGAAGCAATTACCCTAGAGCGAAGATATGATAGTGCAGGGGTATCCTTTGATAAGATGAAACCAATTGTGATTAAGCATGCGATTAAACGTCAAGGTAAAATCATTATGAAAAAACCGGCTAAATTGGTTAGGTCTTTGACACATAAGTAAAGAATTGTGGTAATAGGAAGGCTATGTCCATGAATATGGTTGCAGATGTATTCATTTGGTCGCCTTACCTTCCTAGGCATGTTCGCTTATGAGCCTCAAAGCATAGTGAAAATGACGCATAAGCTGGCGTCATTTTCACTTGAGTCTCATGTCGAATCCACAAGAAACATAGGACGTGTTTCTTGTGGCACGCGGACAGTCGCCAAATGTCTGTGAACAGCCACTTGGCTCGTTGTCTTCGCGATCATAAGCAGCCGTCGTCAGCCGGTCTGACCAAGCTGAATACATCTGCAACCATATTCATGCCTGAAGGTTTTCGTGATTGCACTAGAACTATATTGTAGAAGTTTACGGAGGTGAGTTCGTTTGCACGAATTAGGAGTAGTATTTCAAATTATACGTACGGTTGAAAATTTTGCGGTTAAGAATAAGGTTACAACTATAGATACTCTAATTCTTCAGATTGGTGAGCTCTCTTCCATGATTCCAAGATATGTGGAAGCATGCTATCCGGCAGCAGTAGAAGGGACTATACTAGCCAATACAAAACTAAAAATAGAAATCCTCCCAGGGAATGCACTATGTAAGAAGTGCAACAAAGTATTCAATCTGATAGAACATCAAAAGATTTGCCCAAACTGTCAAAGCGATGACTGGGAGATTATTAGTGGAAAAGAATTCTTCATCAAAGAAATCATAGCCTGCTAATTAAAAATAAATATTGAGATCGATACATAAGTAGGAAGCAATAAGCTATCCTAAGTTTAAAGTACTAATATATCAAATGTATTAATATTCATATGAAACATGAGATCCCAACAACGTAAATTCATGAATAGGATTCCCTATATATCCGGCTTGGTCAGACCGTCTGACGACGGCGTAATAATCGCGTAGACAACGAGCCAAGTGGCTGTTCACAGACATTTGGCGACTGTCCGCGTGCCACAAGAAACACGTCCTATGTTTCTTGTGGATTCGTCTCGAGACTCAGGTAAAAATGACGCCCGCTTAAGCGGCATTTTTACTACGCCTTGAGGCTCGAAAGCGAATATGCCTAGGAAGGTAAGGCGACCAAACGGATATATAGGGAATCCTATTCATGACCACAACCTGTTTTTTAAACACAACACATCACAATTCGAATACTTATGACAACGAATCAAACGAAGGAGTCCTAATGTCTCAAACAACCAAGCGAGCACTAGCAGCATCTCTTAAAAAATTATTAATCGAAAAACCTTTAGATAAAATCACAGTAATTGATATCACAGAAGACTGCGAAGTAAACCGTCAGACTTTTTATTATCATTTCCAAGATATCTATGATCTTATTGAGTGGATCTACATCAGTGAAGCTGGTAGAGCGTTGGATGGTATGAAAACATATGATACGTGGCAGCAGGGATTTTTGCACATCTGTGAGTATGTAAAAGAGAATAAAGCATTTGTAATCAATACCTATCATTCAGTAAGTAGAGAGTTTTTGGAGAATTTTTTACATCATGAAACCTATAATCTTTTAATTGGAGTAGTGGAAGAGAAGTCACAGGGCATGTCTGTGAGGGACGAGGATAAAAGTTTTATTGCGAATTTCTATAAATATGCTTTCGTTGGTCTTATGCTAGAATGGGTACGACAAGGTATGAAGGAAGATCCTAAAAATGTAATTGAGCATATCAGTGTCTTGATTCAAGGGGATATTTCTAGGATGCTTAATAAGTATCGTACCGATTCCCATCACTAGTCAAAGGTGCTTGGATGTATAAAGTTTTTACAGAGAGGATGGTATGTCTAGATTTTAGACATACCATCTTCTTTGTAAATTGTAATATATAGGGAGAAACGATATGATTATCCTATGAAATAAATAGGAGGTTTGCGTATGTACTACAGTAATGGAAATTATGAAGCATTTGCTCGTCCTTTGAAACCTGCAAATGTAGATAAGAAATCAGCATATTTGGTAGGTTCTGGATTGGCATCGTTAGCAGCAGCGTGCTTTTTGGTACGTGACGGACAGATGAAGGGGGAGCATATTCATATTTTAGAAGAAATGTCTCTTCCAGGTGGCGCATGTGATGGAATCAAAGATCCACAGAAGGGATTTATCGTTCGTGGTGGTCGTGAGATGGAGAACCATTTTGAATGTTTATGGGATCTATTTCGTTCCATACCATCTATTGAGACGGAAGGGGTCTCTGTTTTGGACGAATATTATTGGCTAAATAAAAAAGATCCTAACTATTCTTTAATGAGAGCTACCATAAATCGAGGAGAGGATGCTCACACAGATGGTAAATTTGGACTTTCTGATAAAGCTTCCATGGAGATTGTTAAATTATTTATGACTCTGGATGAGGATCTCTATGATAAGAAGATTGAAGATGTATTTACCGACGAATTCTTCTCCTCTAACTTCTGGCTCTATTGGAGAACTATGTTTGCCTTTGAAGAATGGCATAGTGCTTTGGAAATGAAGTTATACATTCAGCGATTTATTCATCACATTGGTGGACTACCAGACTTTTCAGCACTGAAGTTTACAAAGTATAATCAGTATGAGTCATTGATTTTACCTATGGTAAAATATCTAGAAGATCATGGAGTAAAGTTCCAATATGATACCAAGGTTACCAATGTAATCTTTGGCACATTGAATGGGAAGAAGATGGCGAAGCAGATCAAATGCATTCATAACGGAGTAGAAGAATCCATTGATCTAATTGAGGATGATTTAGTATTTATCACCAATGGAAGTTGTACTGAAAATGCAACGCTTGGTGATGACGACCATGCCCCTGAATTTAAGATAGAACATGGTGGATGTTGGGATCTGTGGAGAAACATTGCAAAGCAGGATCCAGCGTTTGGACATCCGGATAAATTTTGTACGGATACCAAGGCTACTAACTGGGAATCAGCTACGATTACAACATTAGATAATCGTATTCCACCTTACATAGAGAAAATCTGCAAGAGAGATCCGTTTAGTGGAAAAGTTGTAACAGGAGGTATTATTTCCGTAAAAGATTCCAAATGGTTACTTAGCTATACGCTGAATCGTCAACCACATTTTAAAGATCAACCAAAAGATCAATTAGTGGTATGGGTGTATGGGTTATTTACCGATGTACCAGGTGATTATATTAAAAAGCCAATGAGAGAATGTACAGGCACAGAAATTACTGAAGAGTGGTTATATCATATGGGAGTACCCGAACATGAAATTCATGATATGGCAACCAAATCTGCGCACTGTATACCATGTATGATGCCATATATCACTGCATTTTTCATGCCAAGAACACTTGGAGATAGACCAAGGGTTGTACCAGATGGAAGTGTTAACTTTGCATTTCTTGGGCAGTTTGCGGAAACGGTTCGTGACACGGTATTTACAACAGAATACTCTGTCCGAACAGCTATAGAAGCGGTTTATACCTTGCTAGACATTGATCGTGGAGTGCCAGAAGTATTTAACTCCTGCTATGATGTGCGAGTATTACTTGATTCTACCGCAAAGATGATGGATGGTAAAAAGATAACGGATGTGAAGTTGCCATTCTTAGCAAAAGTAGCAGAAAAGGTTGTACTGAAAAAGATATCAGGAACTGTCATTGAGGACTTGTTGAAACGGTATCATGTGATTTAGAAAAGAATTCATAAACTTGATAACAAAGGGCTACTATAAAATAGTTATAGAAAATACTATTTTATAGTAGCCTTTTTTCGTAATAAAACTGGTGGCGATTTTCCTCGAATAAAGGTATAATATACCCAAAGGGAGTGATACGACTATGATTCTACTTAGGGCAGATTTCAAAATAAAAACGGTTTTTCAGAAGATGATTAATACCATGGGCGAAAACGTCAAATGGTTAGATATATTTGTAATAAATAATAACGATATTATTCTTGCTGGAGAAGGTAGATCTTTGTTCTTTAATTTTGAGAACAGAAGAACTTTTAGTAATATTGTGGATTTGCCGATCAATGAGGATAAAGTAAGATTGATGACCCAAGGGGAGCTGTTAGAGAACACAATCAATATGATTCTGTATGCATTTGGTAAATGGGGTGGAATTAAAGGTCTTACTGTAGAAATGAATTATGATCAGCTTAACAAATTGATTAATACTATTTTAGAAGAGATTGACATAGAAGCCAGCCTTACCAGTGAAAACTTCCGGTTTTATCGTGACGGGGTGCAGCTTACTTACGAAGAAGTGATTCAGCTTATTCTGGACCTTTCTAAACCCAAGGAGGAAGAAAGTGAGGATACCGCATCTGAGGAAAACAATGAGGATTCAAATGATGATGAGGATACGGAGAATCAATCGGAGGAAAAAACACCACATTCGCTGGGATTATGGCATAATATGCGTTGGACTTCTGGGAATTTTACCATTCAAAAGGAAGAGATTACGGATCATGATAGAATAAAAAGATTAGGTCATAATTTTTATCCAGTGAATTATAAATGTCCAACCTGTGAGGAAAAGCTTCATATGGTTGTATATCCAGAAGGTAACGAGTTCCGTATAGAAACCGATCATGAGGCAGTCTACATGGCTAGGGCCTACACTTGTAGTGCATGCAACTCGTTTCATACACCCAAGCCACATAAGTTACTAGCAGAAGGGGATGTTTACTATTTTTCTTTTGAAGATGACAAAGTGGCCTATGAAGATTACTTGGAGTTGCTTGGAAGAGACGGGGAGAGAACCGCCAATAGTAATTTTAATGAATATGAATCAGAATATATATGGAAGAACCAAGAGGAACCAAAGGATTTAGAGGAAATCTGTACTGACATAGAATCCATGACTGAAGAGGAAATAGTGGAACTCAGAGAGAAAATGGATTCTGGTTTTTATCCTGAGACAAGTGTTGAAACATTTACAATGAAAGTGGATAAGGAGATAAGCAGTAGAAAACAGAAGATAATCTTGGAGAAAGATAATGCATCTAAAGAGGTAGAGAAACTAACAAAGAGTAACAAGAATGAAGACAGTAAAAATAGTGACAAAGATAGAGAGAAAGAAAATAAGAAAGAAAACAAGTATGAGAACGGGAATGAGAACAAGAAAGAAAACACGATAAAAGGACAAAAAGCTAATAAAAAAGATACTTCTAAGAAATTAATAAAAATATCAGCCAAGAGAAGAAATAACAATACATCAAAGAATTCTGGATTAATCACAATGCCAAAACTACAAACCAAGAAGATTAAGTTGGATAGTAATAAGGTTAAGCAGTGGCAGCAGAGCAAGAATGAAGAGTATAGAACATCATCCAGAACGAACCAAACAGGGCGAAATGAAAAACAAATTGAGTTAGAACCTAAGAATGCTACCCAGAGAGGCGGAGATTCGGTTAGCCAAGTACCTGAATTTGGTGCAAATATGTTAAATGAGTTAAAGTCATTATTGAATCTTTACGTAGCAGGGGAAATCGAACGCTTCGATGAGGAAATAGGACGGCTTACTTTCGAACAATTGGGAGATTTTAAAGTAATCGTTCATCGTGATGTTAGGTTAGATGATAGCAATAAAAAAAGTATACTAGAAAAAATCAATCAAATCTTATTTCACGAAAAAGAAAAGGAATGGACCCAAAAGATTACGAAAGGCAGTCAAAGTAGTTATTCAGAAATTCTAAAGACAATCCAAGAAATTAAGAGGGACGACTGCGATTCAGATGTAAAAGAACCTTTTATAGATTCTTTGAAAGAGATTCTTAAAAAGAGGGGCAAACTGGAATTAGAGCAGATTGTAATGCACATACCTGAAAATATCAGCAAAAAGCAATATAATCAGATTAAAGAGAAAATCAAACAGTATTTAGAAATCGATACAAGTAGCTATGAAGCTATGCTTAATGAAAAACGTGACGCCATTGAGAAACAGGAAATAGCTTCCTTTATTCTAAGAGCAAATGCGGTGGATAGGCAATCAATGTATGATCTATACAATCAATTAAAAGGTATGGATTTTGAAAAGCGCAATGTGGAATCCTATCTAGATACTATCTTTGATAAGATATTTGCACTAGATGATGCAGCGATTAAAAGAATATGTCCAGATCCAGCTGATATTACATTTGAAGATGGTCTCTGGATGTATGAGGAAATTGAAGCTGGCAATTATCTGCCTGAATTGAAAGTTAATGTACTTGGATTAATTGATCAACGCCTTAGAAAACTTAAGATGGATGAAAGTGAGCAACTGGTAAGAAAATTCAGCAAAAATATTGAATGGACAAAAGAGAAATATCCAAGAGTTTATTTTTATGATGCAAGAAAAATGATGAAAGGTGATATAGAGGATGAAGAATCCATTGTCATTTTAAATGCACTGAATTCCTATGCTTCTGAAATTGGAAAATACGAATATCCCATTTTGATTTGCGATGCTTCACATTCATCTAATGGAAAAGGTGGATTTGTTTTAACGCCAGATCATATTTTCTATAATACCTTATTAAATTCTGGAGTAATGAAAGTGATTGATATAGAATCCGTTATTCTAGGATCAGGTTTAATAAACAAGGGAATTTATGTAAACCATATAAGCCAGGGAAAAGTCAAACTATGCAATACATTAAAAGGGATGGAGCTAAAACCATTCCAAGAAGCGTTAAATGAATTTGTAGCCTATCTCCAAGAGAAACCAGAATCAAGAAGTATCGCTTATCTTGCTAAAGAAAATCATACAGTGAAGTGCTGTCTCAGATGTGGCTATGTATACAAGGGTGGAAGTGAATGCCCGAAATGTGGTGCTAAGATTAACAAATAAAATTTACATCGAAAGGAATACACAACATGATTTACAATTTAACAAAAGACAATATCAAATTCATAGGAAGAACTTATTATTACAACGATACCCTTTGGTGTGGACTTTCTGGTTCAGGCATTTCTTTTACCTTTACTGGAACAAAAGCATCTATTACATTAATAGGAGATGATTCTACTCAGGGTGTTGAAACAGAAGGAAAAGCACGCGTAGGAATCTACGTGAATCATACAAGGGTTGTAGATACCATGATGGATTCGCCAGAGAAAACATTCTGTGTCTATGAAAGTGAAGTGGAAAAAGAAATCACGATTCAAATCATTAAATTATCAGAGTGTGCAATGTCTACCGTAGGAATCAAAACACTGGATATTGAATCGGCCAATGGAATTGCACCAACACCGAATAAAACACATAGAATTGAGTTTATTGGTGATTCCATCACTTGTGGATATGGAGTAGATTTAGAGGTTGCGGAAACGAATTTTACAACAGACACAGAAGATATGACAAAAGCGTATGCCTATAAAACTGCAATGAATTTAGATGCAGACTATAGCATGGTGTCATTTAGCGGATATGGTATCATCTCTGGTTTTACAGATCATGATGAAAAGGTGACCAATGAATTAGTACCACCATATTATGATAAAGTTGGATTTTCTTATGCCAAGCCATGTGGTACAGTAGAACTACATGCTATCCCATGGGATTTTAACGAATTTCGTCCAGAATTGATTGTCATAAACTTAGGAACCAATGATGATTCTTACTGCCAAGATAAGAAAGAGCGCCAAGCAGAATTTACAGCGGAATATGTGAATTTCTTAAAAAAGGTACGATCCTATAATGAAAATGTTCCAATCATCTGCACGGTAGGTATGATGGGAGAGCGCATTTTTGACGCAGTAGAACAGGCTGTTAACGATTATAAAGCGAGTACCAATGACCAGTTTGTATATTCTATGAAATTTACAGAACAATTGCCAGAAGACGGCTATGCAGTAAGCTATCATCCAACAGAACTGACTCATACCAAGGCAGCAGCTGTTTTGACAGATAAAATTAGAGAGATTATGAAGTGGTAGTTACGATGTAACAAAATATAATTTGCATCGTAACATACATGCTCTTATTAGATATAGTTCGTAGCGTTAACAATAAATTGTGAGGTGAAGAAAATGACAGCATCCATTAGATTACGTTAGTTCCGCGAGTTATTACGCGGTAAATCCGTAATACAATAACTCGCTTCTATGACAACGAATTTTGTATTAAGGAGAATAGAAATGAATAACAATTGGAAATTTAAATTTTTTAGTATATGGTTTGGTCAGGCAATATCAATTCTAAGTAGTTCTATATTACAAATGGCATTGATCTGGCATTTGACAACAACAACGAAGTCCGCAATGATGTTATCCATAGCATCCATAGCAGGATTTTTACCAACAGCCATTTTAGGCAGCTTTACCGGTGTTCTAGTTGATAGATGGAATCGAAAAAGAGTTATGATGGGAGCAGATATATATATTGCTATCATTAGCCTTATCTTAGTAATAAATGCAGTCTTTACTGAGGTTCCTACCTGGATTATCATGCTGGTTCTCTTTTTGAGAAGTATAGGCACTTCTTTTCATTCACCTGCGCTAAGTGCAATAACACCTCTGATAGTACCTGAATCTGAGCTTACAAAATGTGCAGGGTATAGCCAATCTGTACAAACGGTGGGATACATTGCAGGAACAGCAATTGCAGGAATTCTTTATCCAATCTGGAGCATCGGCGGAATGGTTGCATTAGATATTTTTGGTGCAGCTTTCGCATGTATCACAGTCGCTTTTATTAAAATTCCTGCTCCTGCGAAAATGGAACAGCAAGAACGAACGAGTATCCTATCTGAAATGAGAGCTGGATATCAAGTATTCCATGAACAGAAAGGACTTTTTGACTTATTGTGGATTGGTGCAATATTTATGTTTGTTTACTCGCCAATTAATGCACTGTTTCCACTTCTTAGTATGAACTATTTTGGGGGAACCACTACGCACGCATCCATAGCAGAGATCGCATTTTCCCTTGGAATGTTGGGTGGCGGGCTGTTACTGGGCAAATGGGGTGGATTGAAAGACAGAGTCATAAGTATTTTAAGTGCTATGGCGTTAATGGGATTAGCAATTGGATTCTCAGGTATTCTTCCTGTAAATGGATTTATAATATTTGCAATTTTGTGTGTGGCCATGGGTATTGCTGTGCCGTTTTATTCAGGATCACAAGTAGCACTCATGCAAGAAAAATTTGCACCTGAATATTTAGGGCGAGTGTTTGGACTTTATGGAAGCATTATGTCACTTGCTATGCCGATTGGTCTTATCATATCAGCTATGTTTGCAGATGTGATAGGAGTACACCGATGGTTTTTACTATCCGGTCTGGCTAGTCTTGTGCTTGCTGTATTTGCTTATTTTATACCAAGTATAAGAAATCTGGATAGAACCTGTTATTAAAATACGTTGATAATATAAGTAAAAGATGTAAATAAAAGCTGTAAATAAAAGCTGTAAATAAAACATGTATTTAGTTTGTTGAAAATAAACAAATAAATTTAATAAGAGAGAAAATAAGGTCTTATCCAAGTAAGGATAAGGCTTTATTTTGTTATTAATTATTAAAGTGAAAACACAAGGAATTGGTAGTATATTACAGGGATTTGTGCTATAGTAGGTAGAGATTATGAGAAATCCTGAGGGGGAATATGATGAGAACACCAATTTTAGAAACTGGGCGATTAATACTAAGACCACTTCGTTTGGAGGATACAAAAGACGTATTTGAGGGTTGGGAGAGTGACCCAGAAGTAGCAAAATATATGTTTTGGACAAGTCATAATGATATCAATAAAACAAGAGAATGGTTAGAATTTGAAACCAGTAAAATAGAAGCGGATGATCACTTCCGCTGGGGCTTTGAAGAAAAAGGAACCGGGAATCTTGTGGGTACCGGTATCATTTATCTAGAAGAGGAATTTGGATTATATGAGATTGGTTATAACTTAAGCAAAGAATACTGGGGTGAAGGTTTTGCCACGGAAGCCATGAAGGAAATAATTCGATATGCAAGAGAGGAACTTAAATTAACGGAACTGATTGCTAGACATGCAAAAGAAAATAAAAGTTCTGAGCATGTAATAAAAAAATTAGGCTTTCTATATGACAGGGACTGTCCTTATGAATGCAACAACGGAACAGTTTTAACGGATGGGAAATTGCATATTTTAAAATTGTAATAGTTATACGGAGGAAAAATGGAAAAGAATATTAAGAAAAGTGTTACTATATTTTGTATTATAGCAGTATTATGTGGATGGTTAGGAAGAATAATCGATACCATGTTGATAAATCAGCCCGACGGGCAGAGCCTTGGTTCACTTCTATGGCTGATAACACCACTGATTACTGCAATTTTGCTAACACATACAGCAAAAAAAGGCTTTAGAGGGCTTGGATTAAAACCTTCCTTTCGCGGAAATGGTAGATGGTATCTATTATCCATAGGACTGTTTCCATTCATAGCAATGGTATCCTTATTAGCTGGCGCAGTGTTGGGAGTAGTTGATTTAACTCAATTCAACCTATACAAGTTTATGTCTGTGTTTCTAGGTTGGTTAATTTATGGTTTAATTAAAAATATTCTAGAAGAAGGAGCATGGAGAGGGTTTTTAACAGAGCGCTTGAAGATGCTAAAGAAAAAAGATTGGATCATTTATTTGATAGTTTGGGTAGTTTGGGGCAGCTGGCATATACCGTATTATCTATTTTATCTAGACGTTTCAAATCCTATCTATATGATAGTAACTAATTATGTTATGTTACTTAGCTGGATTATGTTATTTACAGAGTTATATAGAATAACAGGATCCATCTGGCCATGTGTCATTTTGCATGCATTTACAAATGCCATTCAGTATATCATGCTTGATAATCAATTTATCACGATGGAGAGCAAATGGGAGATTTTATTTTCACCCACCACAGGTATATTTGCCATCGTAGTATGTGTATTAAGCGGATTGTATTTAAGGAAAAAGAGAATAGAGTTGGAGGTTTCTTATGAAGATAGTGCAGTTTGATGAGAATTATAAACAAACAGTGAGCCAATATACCAAATATGATGCTATATGTGCGATAGGAATATATTTAGGTGTAATGGTCTCTTATTATGTAATGGGGATTCTTTATTCCAAGTATAACATGTATCTTGGAGTACATGTAAATATTGCAATTGGTATTCTTTGCGTTGTCTTGGTGCTTGCTAGAAAACAAAAGTTAAGCTCCATTGGTTTTACTACGAATAATTTAAAAAGATCGGTGCTGATTGGTTCGGGATTGGGATTATGTATCACCTTAATCAATGTAGTTCCTAATATGGTAGTACATAGTCAGTTCGTCTCTATTGGAAGATTTGTTTATAACACATTCTATTATTTTATAGTCATTGCATTGGTAGAAGAAATTATTTTTAGAGGATATATTCAGACAAGAATTTATGGTCTTATTAAGAATAATGTACTTGCTGTTTTGGTGTCTGGTATTTTATTTATGACAATGCACATTCCATATCAAATGGGTGCTGCACAAATGGATTTGGTAACATTTATACTTAATAATTTTGTATGGCTTCTATTAACATTTGGCTGGCATGTGGTGTTTAACTTCTTGTATGCAAAGAATAATTCCATCGTTGCTCCAGCAGTGTTTCATGGCTTTTTGGATTGGAGTGGATATCTTTTTTTATAATTATATAAATTATATAAATTATATAAATTATCTCTTGACACTCACGTTACGTGATATCATATAGTGAATTTATCAAGGAGGGATATGAAATGAGAACGGTAAAAGAAGTTTCTAATTTAACAGGTGTCAGCGTGCGCACGCTTCATTATTATGACGAAATTGGTTTGTTAAAACCATCAGAAATTAATGATGCAGGATACCGGCTTTATGACGATAGAGCATTGGAAACTTTACAGCAGATTTTATTCTTCAAAGAATTTGATATGCCACTTAAAAGTATTATGGTAATCATGGATAATCCTAATTTTGATAAGAAGAAAACCTTGATCGATCAACAGGAAATACTACGACTGAAAAGGGAACGACTAGATGGATTAATCAGTTTAATTGATAGTATTGTGAAAGGAGATAATACAATGAGTTTCCAAGAATTTAGTAAGGTTGAAATTGAAGATATGTTTCAATCTATGCTTGCAAATATGAATGAGGAACAATTAGAAGTAATAACGAAAACTTATGGAGATGTAGAGCATTACAAGGAACAATTCGTTATGAATGCTGGTAGCGAGAAAGCACAAGGAAATTTCAAGAAGATGGTGGAGTGGTATGGAAGTAAGGAAGAAATGTCTCAGGTTGTAAAGAATCCCAACTCATCAGAGGTAATAAAGTCATATCAAAATCGTATTCATGATATATTTCAAAAGTTATCTAAAAGAATGGGCGAAGATGCCAAGTCATATGAAGTGAAGACATTGATTGGTGAATATGAATTTGTCTCAAAGCAGTTATACCAGATGAAGGACGTAAAAGCTTTGCTTTTAGAACTTGCAAATGAGTATAGGAATAATGTAGATTTAATAAAAGCAAATGACCAACAGTATGGAAAAGGATCCTCTCTGTATATTGGAGAAGCAATTATTCAGTTTTATCAATAAAATGTATTAGTCGAGCTGTTTCTTACTAGCAATTGAATCCATGTATCGAATGGAAAGATTTCAAACCTAGTACGAAACAGCTCTTTTTGATGTTAGAATGAGTTGTAAGAATATGGTTTTTGTAGTAAAATAAAATAAGTACAAAATGAAAGAGGGGTGTGAACTTGGAGCGATATAAAAAAATATTATTGATTGTTATGGGTAGTATGATTGCAATATTTTATGTTTTGTATCACGTTCAGACCTCGCGAAATGGTATTATTGTTGAGGATAGTTTTCTTCGTTTGAGACAAGAGGGAGCTGTTCAGAAGTTCCAAGGCGATTGTTATGGAGAACCTACAGTAATTACTGTGGAAGGTAGATTTAAAATTGATAAAACGGTAAAGATTACAGTTGTCATGGGAGATAAAATAAAGGAAAACTACGAGTTACAAATTAGTAATCCTAATTCAGTTGGCTATTGCAAAGTTAATATTAAACAGCACGGTAAGGATGTGTATGTTGGCTCCTATATATTAGGAGATCATTTTCTAAGTGACAAAAATGGTAATTTTTATCTAGAAGACATCGTTACAACCACTGTAAATGGCCTACCTAATTGGAATGTGATTAAGGTTAGTTACCAGCAACTGGTACAGATCGTGACTGGAGATGCCATCATACACCGTGGACAATGGTTTATATATTGGACAATTACGCTAGCGTTGATGCCTATTTATCTTGTAGATTTAATTTTCCCTAAGTTTTTCTTTTATTTAAAATATGCATTATCCGTCAATAATCCAGAACCATCTGACTTTTATATTGAAATGCAACGATTTGGATGGTTTGTAATGCCTCTATTATTAGGGATTGGTTATTTGGTTGGATTATTTAAGTGAAATATAGAAAATTATGTTAATGCTTCCAGATGATCTGCCGATATATTGGTTGAGGTGATATGATGAGTAAATCAATCGGGATACAGGATTCAGAAAGCATTCAAAAATTTTATGTATGCAGTAATAGCTTAAAAAGTCTAATGGCGCAGCGAGATCAGTTGCTTATGAGAAGAGGTAAAATTGAAAAGGAAGAATCCTTATCACATAGGCAAAAAGAAAGGCAACTCATGATCCTTGATAGCGAAATTGACAATTTAAAAGGCCAGATTAATAGCTTAAAACAGGAAGAAGAAAAGAAAGAGCAAGAAAAAGAACTGAAGCAGAAGATGGAGCATATGAAAGATGCCACAGAGGAAGTGCCTTGGGACTTTAATGAGACTAACAAATCTGGTAATGATACTAAAACTAACAATATTGCTAATAATTCCAATAATAATCAATCTGAAGAAGAACTAAAAAAATATAGTCAAGGTGACCTTTTTGACTTATATTCTTGATGCAGACCAATCAATAAGTAATGTCAGCTACTATATACTACGTAATATTTACATGGTATAGTAGCTTTTTTTCATACCTTGTGTTAAGTTAAAATAGAACATCTGGTTGTATTAATATAGCAATTTTAATGAAACAATTCAAATAATGAGAGTATTAAAGATGCCCCTTTGAATAACCTTGAATGTCAATTTGCACATTCACAAACTAAACTGAAGTGATACACCATATAATTTGAAGAGCAACTGTTATGAAGTCGTTGGTACTTAGGTTCTGTACTTTAGAACCTTACGTACCATTACGAACTTCATCCAAGCGAGAGCGTGTTGCGAATCAAATTATATGGTGTATCACTTCTTATAACAAGCATGCAATATGTGCAAATTGACTCGCGCGCTTTTGCAAAGGTCTTTTGACTTTCTCAATATTTTTACAGAAAGAGGTAAAACATGGTATATTTAAGCAGTTTCCACTTGTCATCAACAAAAGTCAGAGATCCTCACTTGTATCCATATCATGTATTTCAGCAATATGAAGAATATGCTATGGTATTTGATCGTATTACAGTTTTGTATGGTGATAATGCATCGGGAAAATCAACGATACTAAATATCATTGCCAATGCACTTTCCGTAAACGGAAAAGAAAGCGTTAATAACCCTTATTTTAGAAAGTTCGTACAAGAATGTAAGCATAATTTTGGTGATGATGAAGAAGGTTATACTTATAAAAGGCTACCAGAGCATAGCAGATATATAAAAAGTGAAGATGTAATGTATGAAATCAAGAAGATACAACAAGAGAGTATCTTAAAAGAAGGATACCTGTATGAGCATGCACTTCGTGGATACACCAAGGAACAAAGAGAAACATTAAAAGATTCTACAAAAATGTATAAACAGATTGAAATATTGAAATTTGCCCAAGAAAAATATTCTAATGGCGAGACAACCATTCAAATATTAATGGATACGTTACAACCTGACGGATTTTATCTGCTAGATGAACCTGAGGTTTCATTATCTCCAAGCAATCAAGTGATATTAGCAGAGGAAATTAATAAATTAGCTAGATATTTAGACTGTCAATTTATCATCGCAACCCATTCGCCCTTTATGCTTGGGACGTTGGGTGGTAAAATATACAATCTAGATTCCAAAGAAATGGAAGTAGCGAAATGGACGGAACTTAATAACGTAAGATACTACTATGAATTCTTTAAAAATCATGAAAAGGAATTTTACTAAGTGAAAAGTTTAATACTAAAAATAATAAATAAAATTTTCATTATAAGTATTGACATTAGCAATTTAATTGTGTACAATCTAATCATAAAGATTGCATACAATTAAATTAATAACAACCGAATTGGAAGGATGACAAGAATATGAACATTTATGATATTCAAGTGAAAGATTCAAAAGGAAATCAGGTAAGTATGAAGGAATATGAGGGTAAAGTGCTTTTAATTGTAAATACAGCTACGGGCTGTGGATTTACACCTCAATATGATGGACTTCAGGATTTATATGAGAAATATCAGGAAAAAGGATTTGAGATTTTAGATTTCCCTTGTAATCAATTTGGAAATCAGGCACCAGGTACAGAGGAAGAGATAGGAAGCTTCTGTCAATCCAGATACGGAATTACATTTCCTATGTTTTCTAAAATTGATGTAAACGGTGCAAATGAAGATTCTCTATTCACTCATTTAAAATCTCAACAAAGTGGTATGTTAGGATCAAAAATTAAATGGAATTTCACAAAATTCTTAGTAGATCGAAACGGTAATGTAATTGAGCGTTTTGCACCAACGACAGAACCATTAAAAATTGAAAATAGCATAAAGAAAATTTTGTAATCATTAGAATCGAGAAAATGAAAATAATAATAATATAATATTGTATGGGTCGCATGGTCGACAGAAAGCGAGGCAGTTATGAATATTTATGATTTTACCGTTAAAAACAGAAAAGATGAGTTGGTTCCACTTAGCAATTACAAAGGAAATGTTATTTTGATTATTAACTCTGCAACAGAGTGTGGTTTTACTCCACAGTATGATGAACTTCAGGATCTCTACGAAAAATATGCATCCGAAGGATTTATTGTGTTAGATTTTCCATGTAACCAATTCGGAGGTCAAGCACCAGGAACGGATGAAGAGATTGCATCCTTCTGCGATTCGAAATTTGGTATTACCTTTCCTATTTTCTCAAAAGTAGATGTGAATGGTGAAAATGCAATTCCATTATTTAAACATCTTGTAAGTGAAAAAGGATTTAATGGTTTTGATCCAGAACATAAATTAGCCAGCGTGCTAGATAATATGTTAGGGGAAGCAGATCCGGACTATAAAAACAAACCAGATATCAAATGGAATTTTACAAAATTTTTAATTAACAGAGAAGGTCAGGTAGTAGAACGTTTTGAGCCTACCACTGATATTGCATACATTGATGATAAGGTTAAGGAGTTACTATAATAATGGAATATGTTTATAATACGAAAGATACTTGTGCAAAACAGATCAAGTTTCAACTAGATGGTGATGTGATTACCAATATTGAATTTGATGGTGGTTGTAACGGCAATTTAAAAGCAATACCAAAGTTTATTGATGGTTGGACTGTGGATCAGATTGAAGAGAAGTGTGCTGGAATCACATGTGGGCGAAGACCTACCTCATGTACAGATCAGTTAGCTAAGGCGGTACGAAAGGCCTATGACGAAGCAATGGCATAACCATTTTCTTGAAATTGTATGAGATAAGTGGTAAATTTAATTAATATACGCGGTAGTGAGTCAAGGGGCAATAGAATTAGTTTAGATTCTGTTTGCATACTTGACTTTATCCGTGTTTTGAATATGTAGTCTAGTAGCCAAAGAATAAAGGCTGCATAAATTAAGGAGTGTATCATAATGAGTAAGGATCCTTTAAAATTAGAAAATCAATTATGTTTTCCATTGTATGCATGCGCGAAAGAGGTTGTAAAGAGATATAAACCACTTCTAGATGAAATAGATCTTACGTATACTCAGTATATAGCCATGATGGTAATGTGGGAACAGAAAGAAATGAATGTAAAAACCTTAGGAGAATTCCTGTATCTGGATTCGGGTACTTTAACACCAGTACTTAAAAAACTTGAATCAAAAAAATATATTACAAGAAAACGTTCTCAAGAGGACGAGAGAGTGCTAATTGTTTCAATTACCAAGGAAGGAGAGCAGTTAAAAGAACGTGCTACTTCTATTCCAGAGCAAATGGGCAATTGTTTATCTATTTCTGAGGAAGAAGGGAAAGTTTTATACCAACTGCTCTATAAATTGTTAGGTCATTTGTAAGCGGGAAAGGAATCAATATGGCGGATTTTAATCTAGAACAGTATTTAAGCAATGGTGTCGAGAATATTGTAATAGGAGCTATCAAGGCATCCTTAAAGAACCCAAAAGAAAGTATTTTTATGGCAAAGTATGCCCTTGCAAGTAAGCGTGCTAGGAAACTTAGAATACAAGCAGAAGAAAATGGAGAGCATATACCTCCATTTCTCATTGCTAGCATAACAAGCCAATGTAATCTTCATTGTAAAGGATGCTATGCGAGAGAAAATCATGCTTGCTTTGACGGCACGGCATCCAATCAATTAACGGACAAGGAATGGGGCAATATATTCCATCAGGCTATTGATTTGGGAATAGGATTCATCTTATTAGCAGGAGGAGAACCTCTCATTCGTAAAGATATTATTCAAGCAGCTGGTAAGATGCAAGATATATTATTTCCTATTTTTACAAATGGAACTATGATGGATGAAGAGTACATAAAGATATTTGAAAAAAATCGAAACTTAGTTCCAGTACTTAGCTTAGAAGGAAGTCAAGAAATTACAGATCAGCGAAGAGGTCAGGGTATCTACGATACGATAATAAAAACTATGAGTGCATTAAATCAGAACGGTATTTTATTTGGAGCCAGTATTACGGTAACAAAAGAAAATCTATATGATATTAGTAACCCTGCATTTATTCAGACGCTTTATGAGAAAGGATGCAAAGTAGTCTTTTTTATTGAATATGTGCCAATGGATGAGACCACCAAGCATCTTGCTCCGGAGGAGAAAGAACGAATGGAATTAGATAAAAATCTTCTTGGCTTAAGACAGAGCTATGATGATATGTTATTTATCTCTTTCCCTGGCGATGAGAAGACTTCAGGAGGCTGTTTGG
This sequence comes from Bacillota bacterium, assembly GCA_023420935.1. Taxonomy (GTDB): domain Bacteria; phylum Bacillota; class Clostridia; order Lachnospirales; family Lachnospiraceae; genus Mobilisporobacter. The sequence continues at coordinate 51,804 of JAEZUR010000120.1, forward strand.
CGGCTGGAAGAGGATTCTTTCATATTAATGCTCATGGTGGTGCAGAGCCATGTCCGTTTTCGCCTTATTCGGATACCAGTTTACGAAAAGTAACATTAAAGGATGCATTACAATCACCTTTATTTCAGAGGCTTCGGGATGAAAATGTGTTAATGGAGGAGCATGCTGGGGGATGTGTGTTGTTTGAGAAGAAAGAGTTGGTTGAAGAGTTGTTAAAGAAGTAATGATTACACTGTTTATGTGATGAGAAGTGATACGCAATCTAGTTTGATACGCAACACGCTCTCGCTTGGATGAAGTTCGTAATGTGTACGTAAGGCCTAAAAAACAGGCCTCGTTCCTACAATACAGGAACTAAGTACCAACGACTTCATAACAGTTGCTTATCAAACTAGATTGCGTATCACTTCAGCCAAGGTTGTGAGAGTGTACTGTTATGTTTCATGGTTGTTCATAGGGCTGTTAATATTTCAGGGGTGATTATTCTTAGGGTAGTTTACCTTTTCTTCAGATTAATATATATATTGTAATGAAAAAAAGAGACTTCGTTGAATGTGAAGGCTTAAAGTAGTTTTGGTATTCACCATGTCTGCTTTAAGAGGATCAGTTCAAGGAAGTCTCTTTCTTTTATTTAACTATATGGTTATGTTTTGCTATATTTTTATATTTTATTTTATATAATATTTCTTTTGGAATACTCATTACGTAGTAATTCTTTTGTTTTGGTAAAATCGTAGTTCATGTTTGATGTTCCTATTTCCTCGGCTGTTTCAGTTTCGTCTATGGATCTTACTACGGTTTCTAGACGGGAAATGAAGTTTTCTAAGGTCAGGATGTATTCGGATAGCAGATTGTGTGTTTCTTTTTCTTGGTTGTTTAATGCAGCGGTCTCTAATTCAAGAGATTGCTGTGATAAGGAATCTGCACCGATGGTATCCATTACTTTTATTAATGTATGTGCAATGATACGCAATCCATCTGTTTCATTTGATTTTAACATGCTATGCATAAGTGGTAACTTAGCTTTTACACTTTTGATAGCGATAAGTAAGGATTTTTTATAATTCGTGATATTGCCCACACAATATCGGAATCCCTTCTCAACATCAATTTCTGGAATGTCCAAAAATTTTTCTTTTAAGATTAATAGTTTCATTGTAAACCTCTTTCTCGAATCAGACATGTCCCATATGTCCTTTCGAATACCCCCCAATAAGTTTCAACAACATTAGTACTATATTACCATATTTGAGATTTTTTGTAAATATATATTGCTCGTCTTTTCTATACTTATTTCGACTTATTCCAGCGAACATATTATTAGTTTAATTGAGCACGCTGACCTTTTTGACCTCTTTTGCGATTACGGATTTTCTTAACATTCACTTCATTACCATCAAAACTGAAAAGTTCAGTATCCGATTTTACGGCAGCCCCATGGACAACAGTATCATTTGGTTCTAATGAGATAGCTTTTACTCCGCGACTGGATTTTTTTAGTTCAGTAACTTCGTCTAAAGCAAACCCTAAGGAAAGCCCCTTTTCTGTAATCAGTACTACTTTCATGGAACCAGATAAAATCTCATGACCAGTTAATAAGGATACCTGTATTAATTTATCGGCATTTTCTAGTTTTGTAGAATTAATTACGGAACGATTGGTTTCGAATTCAGCGCCAGATACTAGTTTAATAAAACCAAGTTTTGTCATAAAGAGTAATTGTGATTCAAATAAAGCCTCAAAGTTTGTGTATAAGATTATATTTTCTTTATCGACCTTACACAAGGAATAGATTAGAGTTCCTTTATCTTTTATTTTACATTTCGGGATAGCAGCAGCTTTTATCTGGTACATATTCCCTTCTGCTGTAAAGAAGCATAGCTTATCTGTGTTTTTCATTGATATGATATGTGAATATTCTTTTAGTGTCTCTTCCGATACGCGGGTGTAACTTGCAGAATCTAATGATTTCGTATATCCAAATCGATCAATCAGAATATAAATGTCTTCTATTTTAAATTCTTCTACGTAAGATGCATTTTGAACGTTGGATAGTAACGTTCTTCTTGGACGATCAAACAACTTCTTATAGTTTTTTAAACGTCCTTTGATTACTTTAAATAATTCTTTTGTATCACCAAGTACCTTCTTGTATTCTTCGATATTTGTTAACAGGGTATCATTCTCATCGTGTAACTTTAGAATTTCTAGCCCAATTAATCTGCTAAGAGGCATGGTGAGAATTGCCTCAGCTTGACGTTCGGTGAAATTTAGCGTTTCAGCTGTCTTTTTGGACGCCGCTGATTTAAAATTAATATCGGTGGTAATTCCGTTAATTAAACAATCCTTTGCTTGTTTAACGGAAGAACTTCCACGTAATATTTCAATAATTAGATCTATTACATCCGTAGCACGGATTAAACCGGCTACAATTTCTAAACGCTGTGTTGCTTTTTGAAGTAAATGTTCGTATTCCTTTGTATAAAGGATCTTTTGGAAATCCACAAATTCCTCGATAATGGATTTCAAATTAAACGTAACCGGTTGTTGATCCTTAATGGCTAACAGATTAATACCATAAGTATCTTCCATGGCAGTTTTGGTATATAGACCATTTAATAAATTATCAATATCACGATCTTTTTTTACTTCTATGACAACTCGAATACCTTCTTTGGAGGACTCATCACGCACATCAAAGATTTCATCAAAAACCTTATCTTTCATTAAGGTAGAAAGACTTTCTACTAATTTGGTTTTATTGCCTGCAACGGTATAAGGGATTTCGGTAATAACGATATTTTTACGACCATTATCACCATTCTCAATCTCTGTTTTAGCACGTACTTTTATTCTACCTTCCCCGGTTGCATACACTTCTGATAACACATCTTGATTGATGATGGTGCCGCCGGTTGGAAAGTCAGGAGCTGGAATATACTCCATTAATTTCTCGATTGAGATATTTGGTTGATCCATGTAGGCAATGACACCATCAATTACCTCACCTGGATTGTGAGGAGGAATATTGGTAGCCATACCAACTGCAATTCCTGTTGTTCCATTGATTAATAGATTTGGAAGCATAGCAGGAAGTACAGTAGGCTCCTTCTCGCTTTCATCAAAGTTTGGCATGAATTCAACTAGGCCTTTTTCCAGATTACTTAATAAAGTCATGGCAGCTGGTGAGAGTCTAGCTTCCGTATAACGCATTGCTGCGGCTCCATCACCATCAATGGAACCAAAATTACCATGGCCATCTACTAATGGGATGGATAAGGAATAATCTTCTGACATACGAACCAATGCCTCATAGATGGAACTATCTCCATGAGGATGGAACTTACCCATTGTATCACCGACGATACGGGCACTTTTTCTATGTGGTTTATCAGGAGATAAACCTAACTCATTCATTGCATATAGGATTCTTCTTTGTACTGGTTTTAGACCATCTCGTACATCTGGTAAGGCTCTGGCAACGATTACGCTCATAGCATAATCTCGGTAGGAATTTTTCATTTCTTCTGAAAAATCTAATTGTATAATCGTATCTGTAGTTTTACTCATTTTTTAACTCCCATCTGTGTGCTTTATCAGCACATGTATCTAAATTCCTTGCTTCTGCAAGTGGAAATATTCTATATAGATAAGTTAGATGTCTAACTTGGCATATTTTGCTTCTTCCATAATGAAGGCTCTTCTAGGTGGAACGTTACTACTCATTAAAGTTGATGTTATTTCATCCGCTTCCACGGTATCTGTAATAGAAACCTGTGCTAAGATTCTTGTCTCAGGATTTAATGTTGTTTCCCAAAGTTGGTCTGCATCCATTTCTCCAAGACCTTTGTATCGTTGAATGTTAAGAATTTTACCAGGTGTACTCTTTCTGAATTTCTCTAATTCAAAGTCATTGAAAATATATTCTGACTTTTTGCTTTTCTTACTTTTGCCAGCCACTTCATATTCCACACGGTACAAAGGTGGAAGGCCTCGGTAAATCTTGCCTTCTAGAATTAATTCTGGCATAAAACGGTAGAAGAAGGTAAGTAAAAGTGTGCTAATATGAGCACCATCCACATCGGCATCGGTTAAAATAATAATTTTATCGAATTTTAACTTGGTAATATCAAATTCATCTCCAATACCACATCCAAACGATGCAATCATGGATTTAATTTCATTATTCACAAGAATTTTTTCCAGCGTAGCTTTTTCTACATTTAAGATTTTTCCACGTAACGGAAGAACAGCCTGTGTTTTACGATTACGAGCAGTTTTTACCGTACCACCGGCGGAATCTCCTTCGACAATATATACTTCACATTCTTCTGGTTTTTTGGATGAGCAAGAAGCTAACTTACTTCTGGTATCCACATCGTTTAATTGTTTTAAAACAGCAGTTCGTGCTTTATCGCTGGCGCGTCTTGCATTATAGGATTTCATAGAATTATCTAGAATATTTTTTAGTTCTTCTACATTTTTATCAAAATAACGTTGCACTTCTGTGTTGAATACATCATCTACGGCACTTTTTGCATCGGTATTACCTAATTTTGTCTTGGTTTGTCCTTCGAATTGCGGATCAGGATGCTTGATGGAGATGATAGCTACAATACCGTTACGAATATCTTTACCATCAAAATTTTCATCCTTATCTTTTAATACGCCAAGTTCCCTTGCGTATTGATTCATAACACGTGTTAAGGCGGTTTTAAATCCGGTCACTAAAGTTCCACCGTCCACTACATTAATACGGTTACAATAGGAGTTAATCTGCTCCGAATAATTATTGGTATACTGTAATGCGATTTCCACTTCAATATCACCACTTTTTCCTTCTACATAGATAGGATCTGGATGAAGAACAGAAGCTTCTCTATTTAAATAACTAACAAAACTTTTGATTCCAAACTCTTCTTGATATGATTTCACGATACCAGTATTTTGGTCTGTGAATTTAATCAGTAGATTTTTATTTAAAAATGCGATTTCTTTTAATTTCTTTTTAATCACTTCTGGTTTAAATTCAATGGTTTCGAATATAGTGGAATCTGGATAGAAGGTAACTTTCGTACCCGTATCGGATTTATTACATTTTCCAACCACAGGAAGCATACCATTATCAAGTTGGGTAATAGGATGTCCACCCTCTGAATATTCATCACGATACACTTTACCATCACGTCTAACTTCTACGATCATTTTGCTTGATAAGGCGTTTACAACCGATGCACCTACCCCATGAAGACCACCGGATACTTTATACACGGAACTACCAAATTTACCACCTGCATGAAGAATGGTATAAACAACACGAACCGTTGGAATCTTTTTGGTAGGATGTATATCCACAGGTACGCCTCGACCATTATCTTGAATGGTAATGCCGCCATCTTTCTGTAAAATAATATCGATCTGGCCACAAAAACCTGCAAGATGCTCATCAATTCCATTATCGAGAATCTCCCAAATTAAATGGTGTAATCCTCTAGAACCTGTGCTTCCAATGTACATTCCGGGACGCTTTCGAACTGCTTCTAATCCCTCTAATACAACAATTTGACTTCCGTTATACTGCTCCATAATAAACCTCACTTTATCAATAGTATTCTGTATTATAGCATATTTCGAAAAATATGAAAACTTAAAATTCATTTCCTTTCTGTATAAAACCACTCGTTAACCAGCTGTCGTTATAAAATAAACAAAATAGATGGAGTCTATTCAGAAGTATGAAACGAATAGAATATGTACATGATAAGTGGAATTGGAACCAATTGAATACGAAAGTGATAGAAAAATTAAAAAAGTTTTCAATTTTCTATAATGTAAACTAAGTTTCATCCGATAAATAGAATATAGGAATAGTTGAAAAATATAGAATAGGTGGTGAAAAATATGAGAGTTGACGCTTATAACAAAGTCAATCAGTTATACCAAACTTCAGCAACTAAGAAGGTTGCGAGTACCAATAAAGTATCGTCTTCTGATTCACTTGTAATATCTCAGTCTGGAAAAGATTATCAAATCGCGAAGCAGGCAGTACAAAATGTACCTGATGTGAGAGAGGACAAAGTTGCACAGATCAAAGCAGCAATGGCATCTGGAACTTATAATGTAACTGCAGAAGAATTAGCAGATAAATTAGTGGATAGTTACTTTAGTGCAAGTATTTAGAGCTTTTTAAGGAGCGAAGAGAGGATAAAACATTGGCAAGTATAATTGAAGATTTAATTTCTATTTTAGAAGAAGAGCAAACAATTTATACGGAATTAATTCCAATTGCAGAAAGAAAAACAAGAGTAATTGTTGACAATGACCTGACCGCTCTACAAGCAATAACAGAACAAGAACAAATAATCATAGAGAAGATTAATGTTCTGGAGAATAAGAGACAGAAGGTTGTTGTCAACATTGGTACTGTGTTAAGTAGAGATCCGGATACGCTGGATATGAAAACACTAGTTGATATTTTGCAAAAACAACCAGTAGAACAAAAAAAATTAAGTGAACTTCATGATAATCTAAAAGTTACAATTCAAAGATTGATGGAAATCAATAGTCAGAATAAATCTTTAATACAACAATCCCTTGAGATGATAGAATTCAATATGAATTTTATTCAGAGTACACGGATGTCACCAGGGAATAACTACACAAGAAATGCATCCACAATGGATGTGCCTCCGCCACAAACAGGGATGTTTGATGCGAAGCAGTAGAATACCAAAGAAGGCAAGGTGATATCGTGGGTAATTTGATGACAAGTATGTGGACAGGCGTTTCTGGGTTAAAAGTAAACCAGAGTGCACTGAACACAACTGGACATAATTTAGCAAATGTAGATACAAAAGGATACGTAAGACAACAAGTATTAACAACAGATTTTTCATATAATACAATTGGACAGTCCTATATGTCTTCTATGCAAATTGGCCTAGGTACCGACATGGCAGCAATCCGTCAGGTAAGAGATGTGTTTTTAGATAAATCTTATCGATTAGAGATTGGAAGACAGGGCTTTTATGAAACACAATTTGAAGCAGTAAGTGAAGTGGAAGGCTTATTTGGAGAATTAGAGGGGGAAACCTTTCAAGAACAGCTTAGTGGTTTTTGGGCTTCCTTACAGGAATTAGCAAAAGAGCCTGACAGTATAGTAAAGAAATCTTCCTTTATAGAGACTACGATTAGTTTTCTAGAGAGAGCAGATAATATTTCAAAACAGCTTGCTGATTATCAGATCAACCTCAATACTCAGATTAGCCAAAAAGTGAATCGTATTAATTCAATTGGTGATCAGATAAAAGAATTAAATACTAAAATTAGAAAATATGAAAGCGGAGATGAAGCCGCTAATGATTATAGAGATGCAAGAAACGTATTATTAGATGAATTAGGTGACCTTGCTAAATTTACATATAGTGAAGATTCTACTGGCGTTGTAACAGTAAATCTGGAAGGAACTCAATTTGTAACAGAAGCCAATGTATATCACTTGACAACCAAAACGGTAAGTGCGACATCTACGATGTTAAAACCTGTATGGGAAACAAGTGGTAATGATCTATACATATTAAATGCAGCATATTCAACCAAAGATAATACGGATGTTGGTTCGTTAAAAGGTTTGTTAGTTGCTAGAGGCGATTATGCAGCGAAGTATACTGATATTCCATTGAAAGAAAACTATGCAAGCACCGCAGCTTATGAGGCGGATGTTAAGAAGTATAATAATACTGTAAATTCTTCTGTTCTGATGGCTGTACAGGCGCAATTCGATCAGTTGATTCATGGTATTGTTACTACGATTAATGATATATTGTCACCGAATACATCGGTAAGTGATTATGCAACAAATATGAAAATACCGGGCACGGTGGATGATATAACATATTCTGTGACTGATGCAAGTGGTAATATCACTACGACATCTATCGTTGGTACGACACAGACGGTAACGGTAGAGGATTCATTAGGTAATCCAATCGGGGTTCCAGTTGTTACAACAATAAAACCAGTTTTATTGTGGGATAAAAAGAATGCGCCAATTGGAAATGATACGGATAAGTCAGAAAGACAGGAATTATTCGAACGCAAAAGTACTGAGAGATATACGAAAGCTTCCATGACAGTTACCGATGGTGCAACAACAAACACATATGATGTATATATCTATAACCAGGAGGAACCAACCAACAACTACAGTTTATATACATTAGGCGAGATTAAAATTAATGATAAGATAAAAAATAATTATTCTATGTTACCACTTTCAGCCAATAACCTAAGTGGGAAGGCTGGAGCATATGACATAGCAACCTGTGATAAATTGTTAAATGCATGGAAAACAGACTTTGCAACCTTGGATCCAAATACGTTAACGAAGAATAATTTTGATGAATACTATACCGCATTCATTGGTGGAATTGCTAATAAAGGTGATGTTTTTGATACGATTGCAACGAATCAAAAGAGTATGGTAGAGAGCATTGATGGTCAGAGACAGCAGGTAGCTGGTGTATCATCGGATGAAGAATTAACCAATCTAATCAAGTTTCAACATGGATATAATGCAGCTGCAAGATACATTAGCGTAATCGATCAGATGCTAGAACATGTTGTTACAAGATTGTAGTACATAAAACTTCGGAGAAAGGAAGAACATAATGCCTTCAACATTTTTTGGATTAACCATAGGAACTTCTGGACTATATGCATACCAGACCGCTTTAAATACAACATCACATAACATTTCTAATGCCGATACCAAGGGGTATTCTAGACAGATCGCGAAGCAAGCCGCTAGTCAGGCAATCTCCGTAAGTAGTAAGTTTGGAATGGCTGGAACTGGTGTTGATGTAAATTCAATCGAACAAGAACGTAATGTGTACTACGATATGAAATATTGGTCAAATAATTCTATCTATGGAGAATATCAATCGAAAGAATACTATCTGACAGCTATTGAGGATTACTTTAAAGAAAATAATGCAGATGGATTAACAACAGCATTTGATGATTTTTATAATTCCCTCACTAATTTAACGAAAGACGTTGGAAATGGTACGATTCGTACTCAAATAACTAATTCTGCTTCCAGTTTTTCGAAATTTGTTAACTATCTTTCCACAAGTCTTCAACGGATTCAGGAGGAATGTAATTCTGAAATAAAGACAACGGTAGATCGCGTGAACTCAATTGCTGAGCAGATTGCAGCAGTGAATAAACAGATTAACACCATTGAAGTTACAGGAATGAATGCCAATGATTTAAGAGATAAAAGAGCATTGTTAGTAGATGAATTATCTACAATTGCTAACATTACTGTGGAAGAAAATAAAGTAGAAGATGGCATTGGAATCAGTGAGTATACAGTAAGAATAGACGGAAAAGTTCTTGTTGATACCTATAACTACAACACGTTAGAATGCATACCAAAAGATACAAAAAATACACAGAATGATATAAAGGGTCTGTATGACATTCAATGGAGTAATGGACAGGAATTTAATTCACATAGTCCGACCCTTGGAGGAAGTTTACAGGCGCAAATAGAAGTTCGCGATGGAAATAACCTGGAAGCCTTTAAAGGAACGGCGACAGGTACATCAGGTACCTCAACCATTACAATATCCGATGCAAGTATTAATGATATGAGTAAATTAAATATACCAGCTTCGGATGGTGTAATCAAAGTTGGAAGTAGCCTATATGAATACAGTTCCTTTACAGCTACACAAGATCCTACAACTAAAAAGTGGGAATATACATTTACACTGAAAAATGCGTTGAGTTCAAACGTAAGCGGTTCAGCCACTATAGGAAAAAACGTAGATTATAAGGGGATTCCATATTATGAATCACAGCTGAACGAGTTTGTTCGTACATTTGCATCAAGATTTAACCAGTTACATAATGAAGGTTATGATTTAGATGGTAACAAAGGGTTAGACTTCTTTAATGGAACGAATCCAGTTACGGGAGCTAATTTTAATCTGAATGAAAATGCAACAACAATTAATGGAGCAGATGATACATATTATCAAATTACAGCAGCCAATTTCTGTGTTACAGAGGACATTTTAAGTGATCCAAATAAAATTGCTTGTGCCTCAAAGCAAAATGGCGGAATCGAAGATAAAGTATACTTAGATAAATTAATCGCATTAAAAACTGATGTAAGTGTGTTTAAACAAGGAACTCCATCCGCTTTCTTGCAGACATTGACTGCAGAAATAGGTATTGATACGAAAACAGCACAGACCTTTACGAAAAGTCAGAATAATATCCTAAAGGCAATAGATGCCCAGAGAATGTCAGTATCCGGTGTTGACAGTGATGAAGAAGCTATGAACCTAGTGAAGTTTCAGAATGCATATAATCTTTCTGCAAAAGTAATACAAGTTATGGATGAAATCTATGATAAATTGATTAATCAAATGGGAGTATAGGGATAAGGAGGTACACAAATGAGAATTACCAATAAAATGATGACTACCAACATGCAGTCAAACATTTCAAGAAATAAAGCTAATATGTCTGTTTTAGGTAATCAATATTCAACCGGACAAAAGATTCAAAGACCGTCAGAAGATCCAGTTGTTGCTGTACGATCCTTAAAATATAGAACGCAGCTTAGTGAGTTAAATCAATATTATGAAAAAAATATACCAGATGCTTTGGCATGGATGGATGTAACGGAAGGAGCACTTGATTCTGTAAATGATGTCTTAAAAAGCATCAATACACAATGTAATGAAGGCTCCAATGATTCCTTGAATGTTGAAAATCGTAAAAGTATCATAGCGACTTTACAACAATATAAACAACAAATTTATGAACAGTATGGTAATACAGATTATGCTGGAAGATATGTATTCACAGGATATCGTACTGATACGCCACTGTTATTTAATGAGGCGACGAATAAAAAAACATATACGATAACAGAGAATTTCTCTAAAGTGGATATTACCTCAATTCCATATTTAAGTAAAGAAGTAGAGTATTCCTCTTTGCCAGCAGCTAGTGATCCGGCTTATTATGCAGCGCAAGCTCCATCCTTACAAGAAGCACATCGAATTCGCTTGTCATATGGTAACTTGGATAGTGCACCGATTGCACCTGCTACGGCAAGTCCGTTTAAAGAAATTAGTTTTTCTGCTAAGAACGCAGCTGGTAACGTGATACAGTATAAATTAGATGTGAACGGAATGACAGCTACAGATAATTCTACGGTTCCAGCTACGGTTACAACGTCTGCTGCAGATAAAGTGAATTTTATATCATCATCAACTGCAAATGCATATAATCCAACTGCTGGAATTAATTATATTTACGATACTGGAGAATTAATTATCTCAAATTCTGTATTTACTAGTACCAATATGGAACAGGCAGAAAATATATCTGTTCAATACGATAAAACAGAATTTGCAAAAGCCGATGCAAGACCAGAACATTACTTTGCATGTACTACAGCAGATCGAGGAACTGCAGGTACTGGAACAACAGACATTCTATATGATGCTCCACATGATCAAAATATTCAATATGAGGTTAACTTTAGCCAGAAACTAACAGTAAATACAATGGCATGTAATTCTATTAGTTTAAATATAGGCAGAACAATTGATGAGATTTCAAGAGCTGCCAACGAATTAGAGGCATCTGAGACAAAACTAGCAGAAACCAATAAAATGATTGCAGATCCAGCCAACGCAAGTAAATTAGATGCGTTAAATGAATTGAAAAAACAACTTGATACAGAAATAGCATTAAAAAGCAAAGTATTACAGAATAAATTTGGTAAAGCTATTACTATGACAACAGATGAACAAGATAGAGTAAACGTGGCTTTATCTGATCATGGTAGTCGTTATGTAAGATTAGAGATGACAGAATCTAGATTATCCACACAACAGGTTGACTTCAAGGATATGTTACAGAAAAATGATGGTGTAAACCTAGAAGATATTATCATTGACTATAATGCAGCGCAGGTAACGTATAATGCATCACTTTCATCTGCGGCGAAAGTGGTAACGAATACTTTGTTGGATTTTCTATAAGGGAATATTAAACAACACATTTAATATAACAATATACATGTTAAGTATGATATACCAAATAAATATTTAATGGATGTAATGCTAAAACATATATTTATTAGCTTTAGTAAAACAGACAAATATTGTAAATTAAAAGAAATTGATTAGTAAAAGGGATACCACGCGTATCCCAATTTGCTTATATGAGAGAAGGCATTATGAGACTTGTAGGTACAAGCATCTCATGTTTTTGAAAGGAGATTAGATAAATTATGCTAGTTAATACAAGATATTTTGGGGAAATAGATTTAAATGAAGATAAGATAATTGAGTTTGAAAGTGGAATTATGGGGTTCGAAGAGTTTAAAAAGTATACTATTCTCTACGACATAGAGGAGAATGAAGCGCCAAGTATATCATGGCTTCAAAGCATTGATGAACCTGGACTAGCTTTACCAGTAATTAGCCCAGTTTATATTAACAGAGAATATAATCCAACGGTAGAAGATGAGTTGTTGAAACCATTAGGTGAAATAAACGATGATAACTTAGCAATTTTACTAATTATGAACGTTCCATCTGACATTAAAAACATGACAGTGAATTTAAAAGCACCAATTGTGATCAACTCAGATTCTAAAAAAGGAAGACAAATCATAGTAGAGAATCAAGATTATGAAATTAGGTATAATATCTATGATGCCATACAAAAAATGAAATCAGCAAAGGGGGCAGAGTAATATGTTAGCTCTATCCAGAAAGCTTAATGAATCTATCATCATCAATAATAATGTGGAGATTACAATATTAGAGATTAAGGGAGACCAGGTTAAGATAGGTATTACTGCTCCAAAATCAGTACCTATTTACCGAAAAGAAATCTACCTACAGATTCAAGAAGCAAATAAAGAATCAGTATCAAATGATACAGATATTAATACATTAAAGGGCTTATTTCAATAAAACTCGTCAAAATTTTCGGTTGTGCCTATAAACTTACTACTTTCATTTGCCGATAAACCTTTTAGAAGATATAAATACAAAAGATATCATAGTAACGGATTGTTAATAGCACATGGAGGTGTAATTATGGCATTTGAAACAATAACAAATGTAACCGGTACTTATATTGACACAGTAAAACCAATGCCAAAACAAACAGAAAGCACTGGAACGGTTGATATCAGTATTGATGTTGCAACAGCAGATACCCCAACTGTAAGTAGAATGGTGCAATCCAATCAGGATAGTCCATATGCAAGCGGTGAAGAAAAAAAAGACGAACAGACAGAAAAGAAATTACGAAATGCAGTTTCAGAAGCAAATAACAAATTGAAAGGTAAAAGAACAGGATGTGAATTTACCTATCACGAAG